>NZ_JBFAXY010000049.1:0-34574 GCF_040681035.1 Nocardia sp. NPDC051911 | reverse complement strand
TGGCCCCGGTACTCACGAACCCGCTTCTGCTGCGGACCAATTCCCACCTCGACACCTCCACGATCGAGGTGTTGCAACGATCAGTTGAATCCGGCTTGACTGCCTGCGTCGGTATGAAATATCAGGCCGGGCTCGACCGGATGCCCGTAGCGCTCACGCCGCCACACGGCCATGTTGAGAGCTTTGGACACCAACGCGGTCGTCTTCGTGGCCGCGGCGGTCCAGCCGACGATCGCGCGGGAGTAGGCATCGAACACGAACGCCACGTAGGCCCATCCCGACCACGTCGAGACATAGGTGAAGTCCGCGACCCACACCAGGTTCGGAGCTGCGGCGGTGAAGTCGCGGTTGAGCTTGTCGGTGGCGCGCACGCCGTCCTTGGCCGGGATGGTGGTGCGATGCGTGCGGCCCCGCACGATACCGTTGAGCCCGAGTTCACGCATGATCCGGTCGACGGTGCAGAACGCCACGTCATGACCCTGGCGACGCAGATAGCGGGTCATCTTGCGGCGCCCGTACATCTGCTCGGGCCTGCCCTCGAGATCTCGTAACGCGTTCTCCACGTGAGCGTCGGCGATATCGCGGGCCGAGGGCGGCCGACGGCGGGCCTTGCGGTAGGTCCTCGGCGCGATCTGCACTCCGTGCGCGCGCAACGCACGACAGATCGACTCGACACCGTAGACCCGACGGTATTCATCGATGAACCCGACGATCACCGGTGTCGCGGGTCGAGTTCCCGCGCGAAGAAAGCCGACGCCAGTTTCAGGATCTCGTTGGCCTGCTTGAGGTCTCGGACCTCTCTGCGCAGCTTCGCCAACTCCTCACGCTCGGCCGAAGACAGGCCGGGGCCGGCTTGCCCGCCCGGCCGTGCCCCCTCGGCCAGAGCCTTCTTGATCCAGATCCGCAGCGTCTCGAAATGGACATCGACCAACGGCGCGAGAGCTTGGGCGGCAGCATACGGAGTCCCGTACTCATCGAGACGCTCGAGAGCCAGACGCACAGCCTTCTCACGAACCTCGGGCGGGTAACGCTTCGACATGATGGCGACCATCTTCCTCTAGGAAGAAGCGGCCCCCAACCCGTGACGGTTCATGTTGGCCATCACATACCGCGCCGGAGTCGTCCTGGCCCTGATAGTTGAATGGCTCAAGTCATGGGGAGACACAACCTACCATCAGGGGTGCAATTTGCGTGAACACGCAGAAGGCGCCTCACTAGGGAAATCGCCTCGAACGGACCGGCGCCGTCCGAGGCGGATTTCGCCTGTCCGGGCGGGAATCAGCGGCCGAGCGTGATGTTCACGACGCACCTGTCGACGGCTTGCACGAGCTCGTCACCGGGGGCGATGTTCAGCGGCGCGGCAGATGCCGTCGGAAATGTCGTGTTGTCGCGTGCGCCGCTGGTACTGGCGTACACCTTTCCGCCACGTACCACCCACACATCGGACCGGTCTTTCACCGCACCACCCTGATCGATGATAGAAGCACCAAAATACGTTGTGCCGCCAACGCTGATTACTGTGCCGTTGATGATCCGCCAACCGGTGCGTGTGAGACCAGGTTGGACGAGTTCGACGACACCGGTCGCTGCGGGTGCGCACCGTGCGTCGGAGGGGCCGAACGGACTCGTTGGAGCATGGCGTGGCGCTGGCTGGTCGGTCCGCGCCGATGCTGACACGGCCTCGCTCCTGGTCGAGATTGCGGCTGTCGGCTCGCCAACGCTTAGCACTACGCCGACGAGGACGATCAGAACGATCGTCGCCAGCACTGCGCCGCCGACAGCGAGTAACAGCGTATTGACACGGCGGCGAGCGGGATTCGGCGAGGCAGGATGCTGTGGTGGCTGCTGAGTCACAGGTCTTCCGTTCTGTTGGTGTAATTAGCGATCGGCTGATGCTGGCTGGCTGCCCCGCCGAGAGGTTGCACTTGGCGACGACGCCGGACCTCCGCAGTCGCGCGGCCTCGCGGTTATATGATCGTGGCTTGCAAGCGCCGCTGGGACTTGCGCACGAACTGCCGAACGCACTGGCGATTTGGTCGAGTAAGCCGCCGAGGATGTCATCGGTACCCTCGGCCGCCGCGGCGCTCGGCGCCGCGATCAGCAGCGCGGCCGTGGCCGTCATGACGGCGAGTGCCTTCAACATCGAGTGCCTTCAACATCGAGTAACCCTTGCTCTCGATCGAGAAAGTTCAAAACGAAGATTCGTACGGACTCCGGCTCTTCCCCGGCACGGATCCATCGCGCGGCTATATCCTGACAGGACCCATATTTTCGCGCAACTAGATCCTGTAAACTTGCCATCAGTGATACTACGTACGTCATCAGCGCATAGCTGCCGATGCGTATCTGTGCCTGCACCCACAAACGGGCTGCAGCGGAAATCAGCTTCGCCCTGGATGCTCGCACCGTCGGTTGTGGGTAGGGCAAAGAAATGCACCATCTAATAGCGGAGATCATATATGGACCAAAGCTCCGACTTATCGCATGCACTCGTAAATGTGAGAATGCGATTGGCAATGTACGATGGCGGCCATTTCCATGGATGAGCGCCGCCGACTTATCGTCCTAAGATGCGACGTGCGCACTTCGGGCAATCCTCTCAGTGTCGGCCGTCTACGATGAAGCAGGCGATCTTGGATGCAGGTAAGGCGCTTGCTGACGCTTCCTTGGTGAATGGATCGCGAGCAAGGAGGTACGGCGACTTCATGCGCCGCTCGATCTCCAGATGTCTGGATCTTTGGCGAATCGATGGAGAAGGGTGAAATGACCTGCCATAGCGACTAGCCGACCGTCGGGTGGATATCGGCGGTGTCGGCGCAGGCAGAGTTCAAGCTGCGCCGAAGACCCGAATTTACCATGGGGCGTAGGCAAGTCCTCCCCTGTCGTCTGCCTGCCTCCTGTTGTGCATGATTTTCAGCGCGCCCATCGCTGCCGAAAGATACATGCCACTCTTCAGAAACATGTATTCGAGGAGCATCCACAGGAAATCTGTCATCCGGGTATCTGCCGGGTCGCATCCCAGAGCGCACGACGTGATCAATTCACATAATTGTTGTTCGAGTTTCAATACGTGCGATTCAGAGAACTCAGCCTCCCTGAAGTAGGCGTTCTCGATATCCACGGTGATGAGTTTCGCCAATGCAATGGCATCGACCCCCAGAGGCGCTGCGTTATCGCGGATCAGCTTCCCGTATTCGGTTCTGCCGAGCGATGACTTTCCGGGCAAACCATCGCTGTTCTCCAGCATATGGACCAGCCCCTTACCTGGATCCAAGTCCACGTAACGGTGTTCATATTCTAAGGTGCCGTTATAGATTGACGGAATGATCCTGTGCCTGCCATTGCTCAACTGCCAGAAACAAGTCGCGAGTACAGATAGGCCCGGCGCATCATATTTGTATCTTTCGATTATGTATTGCAAGCCGTTACCGAATCTCACATAAGCATTTTTCACCGAATCATCGTCGATTTTTCCGTCGGTCAGCGTAAGAAATAGATTGCTCGGTTCCTTGACGCTGATATCGTAAGCGAAATCGAATACGTCATTCAGCAGCGCCAAAAAACCGATAACTTCGGTCTCATCGTTGGTCCACATGGTATACGGTATGAGTTGGCCAGCCATGCCGTCGATAGCCCGATACTGGAGCATGGCGCTCTTGTCTTTCCAGAGGATCATCCGGTCATTCACGAAACCCAGGCGCCGGGCCGTTTCCTCTACCCTGGCCTTACATCGAACCATTTCTCCATTCATGAGGTTGCACAGAACACCCGTTGCATCCAATGGAGGCAGATGTTCGAATAACGAGTCTACTTTCCTCGCCACCCCGAAGACCCACTCCTTCAATGATTCGCTTCTGCTTTCAATTGCATAATCGTAGAAGAAGATATTCCCAGCAGGCTGCACCAACCTGCCCAATTCATTTCCAAAAACGATAAAATAAGCAACCATGGTGTTGGCGGTTGCCTGAGGGCTCCTCGATATACCGACCAAGGAGTCACGGGGGAACATGTGATCCCATGCTTTCGATCGCAATCGAGGAAGCCCGTCACCTTTCTGTATCGACCGAACTCGCACTGCCTCCTGCGTGCTCGCCGGTCGCGCGTCGGCATCGATCTGTACTACGGAAAACAGGTTCTCTTCCAGGGATCGGATACCACACGCCTCCAAAACCATGCCGACTCCGACCACTGCGGACCATTTTGACAGTTCGGCCACATATTTTCCCGCGCTGGATTGAATATCATACGCGCCGATGGCTTCGAGTCCGACCTGCAGAGCATGTACCGCAGTGTCGCACAACTCCTTTGCTTTGTGATCGGTGGTGTAGGCCGGCAGCGCGCAGAGCCTCTCCTTCATCGTGGCCACAACCGGTCCTGTCGACGTTTTCTGCACCAAAAGGTAGCAGTAGCCCTCGGTCCGGATGCAGATGGGCCACGTACGAACCTTCGGCTCTTCCCATCGAACCGTCAGAACCGCATCGAATGTATTGCCGTCGGCAGCACCGGATGGTGCGTCCTCGACGTTGACACCGACCAGAAAACAGTCCTTCTCCAGATTGTCTCGCCTCAGGTACCGAACCATCCGACACAATTTCTCGAAGCCGACCGGATCGTATCGCACGGCACCCGTGCCGTAGACAAGCATTCGGGATGATCTGTTGCGTCCGGTGTCACCGCCCATGGTGACTTCCCCTGTGTCATGGAGTGTGCCGTCCGCTTCCCTGCGAATCTCCTCGATCTCGTACACGTCAATCTGTAGGAACTGGACATGATCCGGATCAGGGTTGAATGGTGGAAAGGTCACTTCCTCGATAGGGTCGGCCACCGTTCGCGGATATGGCACGGCATCGGTGAATATTCTTTCCGCTCCACGCGTTTTCACGATCTGCGCCGTAGAATCGCCTGGTCCTAGTCGTTCCGGTCGACGTGCTGGATCGTCGCTACATACGATCAGGTCGCTGCGAACGGGTTCCCGACCGAAAACGCTTTCCTGGTCCCGCAGGCGATAATCGTATGATTGTTCGTCCTCGAGTAACGCACTGTCGTCGATACGATTCAAGGCATGATCGACTCGGGCCTGCGCAATGATAATGTCACTGACAGGTCGTTGACAACTGTTCCTTGGATATACACCGACGCGATCGGTCTCCCCGTTTTTTCGATGGACCAGTCCGCTGGAATCCGATGAATAACTCGGTGACATGCTGCCTCATTCCATGTGGTGGCGATGGAAGTGGATCTCCGGATTGATTTCCACATGTAATGTGGTGAATGCAGATCGGACTCTTCTCGAGCAAGATCTGCATATCGAGGAACCCTGCTGGTCATCGGTCTCGATGGGTGATCAGGTCGACCAGACTCAGCAAGTCCGCAGCGGCGCCCGGTTCGGGGCGAGCGTGTTCGAGTATCCGGCGGGCGATCGCGCAGTTCTCCCGGGCCGTGTGTTCGGCCCAGTCCCGGCCACCTGCGCGTTCGATCAGTCGCGCCAGATGTGCCTGCTCCGTCGGATCGAGTGGTTCCGGGTCGGCATAGCGGCTGGCCAGCTCTGCACTGGCGGGAGTCGCGGAGTTCAGAGCGGCCACCACGGGCAGCGACTTCTTGCGCCGCGCCAAATCCGCATGGATCGGTTTGCCGGTCAGCGAGGGATCGCCCCAGATTCCCAGCAGGTCATCGACCAGTTGATAGGCCAGACCCAGATGCAGACCGAACTGACGCATCGTCTGCAACCGGTCGCTATCGGCCCCGGCAGCCCACGCTCCCAGTTCGCACGAAGCGCCCAGCAGCGCAGCGGTTTTCCCCTCGGCCATACGCACACATTCACTCAGCGAGACCGTCTGCCGATTCTCGAATGAGAGATCTTCACTCTGGCCTGCGCACAATGCCCGCAGCGCTCGACTGAGAATCTGCACCGCGACGGTATCCTGTGCGGCGAGCACATCCATCGCGACTGTCAGGAACAGGTCGCCGGTCAACATAGCTGCGGAGTGCCCGAATTGTGCCCAAGCTGTGGGACGATCCCGGCGGGTTCGATCGCCGTCCATGATGTCGTCGTGCAGTAGTGAGAAGTCGTGCACCATCTCCACCGCCACGGCGGCGGCCACTGCCCGCTCCCGCGCGGCGTCGGCGGGACCCGTGCTCAGGGCTGCGGTCGTCGTCAATACCAACGCCGGGCGAATCACCTTGCCGCCACCGTTCATCGGGAGTCCATGCGCATCCCACCACCCAATGTGATAGCCCCCGATCCGAGCTATCCTCTCGGGAAGACTGCCGACAATCTCCCGGTACGTCGGTTCGAACACCAGTCTTGCGTCTTCGAGTATTTCGGCAGCCGATTTTCGCCCACGCGCCTCAGCAGTAACCGCCACAGCGACAATCCTCCGAAAATCATGTGCGAGCACGCGGATCCGGATCCGCGTATGAAGGTCAGGCCCTTGCACGCCCGTGATCCGGCCACGACGGATTATGCCATCACCTACTGGCCAATAGTGTCTGTGCGCGCGACATTCACGCGCATCCGGAGAAGAAGTTGAGACACGTACGTAGACTCTTCCATCGTAACGATGCGAGTTCGGAGTGCGGATCGTCGACCGCCCTCCACCCAAAACGAGTCTTGCCTCAAGATATCGGTTCCTCTCTACTCATCGAGACTTGGCACCGCGAGGAGCTGTTGCCTGGAAGACCCCCGGATTCCAGCGTATCGACATCAGGTGATCCTTTCGCCGAACCATGACACTTGGGCCCTAGAATGAAGGTCAGATCCGCTCTCTTTACCCAGGTGCGGACTAAATTTGCGTACGTATGTCCAGAATACTTCCCGATTGTGCGACACTGCGATTCAGTGAAAAATGCTGCTAAGCGTGCGTGACGCAGCAGACAGGGTAAGCAAGATGGGAACGGTTGCGGCGTGGATGCACATATCACTCGACGGCCTCGTGCGCAGAGGATCACCAGATGTGGTGGCTGGTTACCGGATGATGATCTGATGACTATGAGCTTCGTTTCCATTCGCGCGCAGCGACCGGCTCATCGATGCGGGAATCATCTTGTAGTTGCCGCTGCACGCGTGAATGGCCTTAGATGTCGGCAATTCTCTTGCTTGGCTTCTCGATTCGCCGATCGAGTACCACCCATCGCCGATTGGAAGATGAAAGGTTGAATATCGGCAATGAAAGCAGTGTTTTTCGACGGGCCGGGACGTATCCGTGTTTCCGAAGTTCCCGACGCTAGAATCGTCGAGCCGACGGACGCGGTCGTAAGAGTCACCTTGTCTTCTATCTGCGGCACGGATCTTTCGGGCTATCACGGGCATCCTGTGCTGCCCGGTCCCGGCGCCGGACACGAATTCATCGGTGTTGTGGAGGACGTCGGCGAGCAGGTGCGTCTTCTGCGTCCCGGCATGCTGGTGGTTGCCCCGTTCATGTGGTCGGACGGCGAGTGCGGGCCCTGCCGCGCCAGCATAACGTCCGCTTGCGAGCAAGGTGGTATGTGGGGCGGTGAGCAGGCTGGCGGCCAGGCCGAGGCCGTCAGAGTTCCGTTCGCCGACACGACTCTGGTCCAGTTGCCCATGCTAGCCGATGACGAGCGACTGCCCGCGGTGCTCACCCTCGCAGATGTCATGGCGACAGGCTTGCATGCAATTCGAACTACAAGGGTTTTCCGCGGGGCGAGCGTGGCAGTAGTCGGTGACGGCGCTGTGGGACTGTGCGCGACCCTGGCGGCGGCCCTTGCCGGAGCCGAACAAATCATTCTACTCAGCTCACACCCTGGTCGTGCCCGCCTCGGGAAACTCTTCGGTGCTACCGATCATGTTCCCGAGCGTGGCGAGCCTGCCCATGAGCGAGTGCTCGACCTGACCAAGGGTCGAGGCGTCGATGCGGCGCTGGACTGCGCCGGCGGCGGACAACCGTTCCACACGGCAGTCGCAGTGACCCGGCCCGGCGGCTCGGTCGGTGTAGTTGGAGCACCACACCCGGAGGGAGTGGACCTGACCTACCGATTCCTGCGGAACGTCACCGTGACGGGCGGGTTGACTCCGGCACGAGTCTATCTGCCGTATCTGCTAGACGAATTGCTCACTGGCCGACTGGATCCCGCTGCAGTCTTCGACCTGACGGTGCCGCTCGACGACATTGCCACGGGCTACCGCGCCATGGCCGAGCGCACCGCTATCAAAACGCTCGTCCGAGTATAACGAGGTGAGCACGACAAAAGAATCATCCGACGATTGTCGTTATAGCGATACGAATCTCCTCGCAAGCGGGAGAAGTCGAGCACTTCCCTTGCTTGAAATAATCTCGATCGACTGTCCGCAGGCCAGCGTCGAAGAAATCCGCTGTTATGAGTATTACCACCTTCGATCTGTCTTGCCAGAAAGTTCGTGTCGCATGAGAAACCCGTCAATGCCTGTCGCGTCCAGATCGCTTACGGCCACCATTCGAATACTGGACAGGATGACTCGGAACATTCTGAATCGGTCGGCCGAGCACATCCAAGTCGCGGTCGTCGATCAGACGCTGAAACGCGTCGGCGTGCGTCACGCGTTCCTGTTCGGGCCACTGGTTGCATTCTCCAGCAATGAGGACGCTGCCGACCAATGCGATACGGTCTTCCACCACTCGCCAGCGAGCAAGGGTGCAGAGTTGGCTCCTCGCGTCGTGCGCACGACGGTGTTGGCCTGTTCGCGGTCTCTGGCGCGTGGTCACTCGGTCATTTCTGCGGCAGTATCGCCAGCACTGGTGGCCGTGCTGGGCATGGAGTACGCCCCTACGATGGCCGGAGTCCGAATGCCCGCTGGCGAGACACTTCGAACGGCTGGTCTAGCACCCTTCATATTGGACGGGCTAGACGCGCTCACGTTTGTGAACGGCACTTCGCTGACCGCGGCGGCGGCCGGATTGGCAGTCACATCGGCTCTCCGGTCGCATATTGTCGCCATGATATCGACTGCGTTGTTGGCTGATCTTCTGGGCAGCGATCCGATCCTCCTTTCCGACGAGTCGCAGGAGCCCTACGGCAAACGCTGCACTTCACAATCGCTCGGCGCAACCCATTGGTCTTCCCGCAACGGGGCACGGTGGAGCATGGGGGAAATTCCTTCGGCGAACCGCAATCTGATGTTGGCGACGAGGCCCGGCAAGCAGGATGGCGTGCAGGGCGTTCGGCCGGCCACGGCGGCGATCGTCGCGGCGATGTGTCGAGCGGCCGCACCCGCTTCCATGCGCAGCCTGCCGACCAACGGCCACGCCGGGGACGTCGTGCCTTCCGGTACGCAGGCCGCATTGAACGCGCTCGACCTGGCGGAGTCGTTGCGCTGGTTACACGGCTCGCTGGCGGTCGGGCTGCGTCAGGCGGTGCACGTTGGCGGACGCGAGCCCACCTCACCCGCCAGCGCAACGATCCTGCACCGCTTGATCGCCCTGGTTCCCGCGATCGACCCCGAACGGCAATTGGAGGTGGACGTGCGCTGCGCGGCAGATCTCCTCGACACGATCGCCGACGAGCACGACGATCCCGTCGACGCGCGCTGAGGCAGGCCTTGATGGTTGTGTACCGACAGGTCCGAGCAGGCAGGAATGTTCGCCGGAATGCGCTCGACCCGCTGTACTTGCCGCCGCCCGCCTCGGCGTTCATCCCCTGTCGGCACACTGACCTGTCGCCCCGCGGTGTGCCGTGGCACACCTCGATTTCCGCGACGGCGTATGCGCCGCCATCAGTGGAGGACGCCGCGGTGTACCGGTGGATTCTCGGTCACCATGCGTCTTTTTGCGTGTGGCGGCTTTTGGCGCAGGCCCTTCGCGACCTGTCCGCCGGATCAGAATCCACCTCAGCGCTGGTCGACCGAACCGCGCTGCTACTCGATGCGTACTCGGTACTGATACTTTACGCGGGCTCTTGTTCCACTGAAATCCACGGGAAGACCATACGTCCCTTGGTGATGGCCGCCGACCCGGCCTTCAGCGATCGATGGGCACGTGATTACGAGCCCGTGCACCCGTTATTACGCGAAATTAGTGCGACGCACCATCTGAGCAAGTTCACTCCACTGTCGAATGCGCTGAAATCCAATCTTATCGTGCACAGGGCAGCGGCCGCTCATCTGGTGCCCAATGGTGAGTCGCTGTTGCGTAAGTACAGCGACGATCCGATGGAACCGCCGACCGAGGCGCAACAGGAGATCAACGACCGGGTTTTCCTGGTTGAGCGTATCCCGATCTGCAGCAACGAGTTCTTCGCACAATTCGCGACCAGGCTGGGGCAGGTGCGATCCGACCTCGTGCACCGGCCGCTTCCCGTGCCCTGCGGATGGGCGGGCCTGCCGAGCGCCCATGCTGACGTCGTCACCCGATTCCACCGCGAGAGCGGTCGCGTTTTGTCGAAACTAGAAGGAAGCTTGTAGTGAACGCATTCAAAACAGTCATGCCCCAGCGACTCTATGAGTACCTGCTGGCGCATTCCGAGCCACCGAATATAGTGCAGCAGAAACTTCTCATCAGCACCTTGGAGTCGAGCGAAATCGCAGAAATTCAGGTTCCACGTGAGCAGGCCGCCTTCCTCACCCTGCTGGTGAGGTTCATGGCCGCCGAGCAGATCGTCGAAATCGGCACGTTTGCCGGTTATTCCACGCTGGCGATGGCACTCGGACTTCCGCCGCACGGCCAGCTGATCGCTTGCGACATCTCGGCGGAATGTAGCGCGATCGCCCGTGACTCCTGGCATGCCGCCGGTGTCGCCAACCGGGTCGAAGTCCGGCTGGGACCGGCAGCGGAGACCCTGCGGGACCCGCCTGAGGCGCCCGACACCGATCTCGTGTTCATCGAAGCCGACAAAGTCGACTACATCGACTATTGGGACCAACTCGTGTCTAGAGTGCGTCCTGGCGGCATCCTCGTCGTAGACAAGGTTCTGTACTACGGCGAGGCGGCCATCGACAACCCGGCGGGCAACGCCAGAGCCATCGGCGCATTCAACGATCGGGTCCGTAACGACGACCGCGTCGAGTCTGTGAGGCTGCCCATCGCAGACGGGTTCGCCGTAGCCAGAAAGAAGGACCTGTGAGAACGCCAGCAGCCGACCCGATACTGGACATGAGAACCGACACGTCGGGGATCGACGCCGACGACTACGTTCGCGCGCTCATGCAGTGGCATTTCCACCCCCGTACCGGCAGCCCGTTCTGGCTACGCCGCGCAGCACAACTGGATTTTGACCCGCTTATCGACATAGAAGGAACCTCCGATCTCGCGCGATTTCCGAATGTTGTCAACGACTTGCGAACCTGCGCCGTCGAGGACCTGATTCCCCGGGGGTTGGGGTCGAACCCGGGTATAGCCGGGGTCTTCGAAAGCGGCGGCACGACCGGCACCCCGAAACGCCTCGTTTTCTACGATGAATGGATCGATACGTACGTGGCCTGGGAGGATTGGACCTACGAGCTGGCCGCAGCGGGGCCGGTCAACATCCTGGCCGTCGTGCCGTCGGGTCCACACATGCTCGGTGAGCTCGCGACCCGGCAGGCCCGTCGTTCCGGCGGAATGAAGTTCTCCGTGGACCTGGATCCGCGGTGGGTAAAATCACTGATTTCCCAGGGGAAAATCGCTGAAGCCGATGCATATGTCACGCACCTCATCGATCAGGCCGCGGCAATTCTGCGTACGCAAAGGGTGGATCTGCTGGTCATCACTCCACCGTTGTTGGAGCGGATGGTGCGGCAAGACGAGTTGGTCGAGCTGATCAACCGGTCGGTGCGCAAAATTCATTGGGGTGGTGCCCACATGGACGCGGATTCGCGTCACCTCTACCGCACGGAAATATTTCCGGAAATAATCTTCCGCGCTGCGTACGGGAGTACCACCATTCTCGGCGGCGCGCGTGAGCGCGTCGATGAGGATTTCGACAGCTCCCCTATTTTCGACAGCTTCTCCCCTTACGCCTTCTTTCGGGTTGTCGATCCGAATACCGGCGCTGACGTCGAATTCGGCGAGCGTGGGCAGGTCGTGATGAACTATCTCACCAAATACGCTTTTCTCCCGAACAACTTGGAACGCGATATGGGCTATCGAGTCCCAGCTCCTGCTGGCGCGGTGGGATCGTCGGTGGCAGACGTCGCGCCCGTGGCATCCTTTGCCGGTCACCAGGTGATCGAAGGAGTGTATTGATGCCCGAACTCGTGGACATCGATGCGCTGGGCGCTCACGGCGTCTACCGCAGCTGCCGCCGCAGCGACATTGTGAGTCTGGCGGGCGATAAGATCGGTGAGATCAGCCAAGTCCCGCCGGTATATATTCGGCGAACTCTGGCTGCTATGCGCGCAGCGACAACGCCGCACCTGGCTGATCGGATCACGATGCTGAACAAGGCAGCCGACATTTATGCCACCGGTACGCTGTTCGGGCTCGCGCCCGGCGACTACGCGCGTGTGGTTTCTCGCGTGTCGGGGGTGCCGCTGCCGGTGGTGATCGAGTCGATCGACTCGATCACCGAGGCATTGCGCACAGTGCAATTCAGAGTGGAATCGGCGATGCCCCGGGGTGCAGTTTCAGAGGGAGCCGAGCCGAAAACCAGGAACGGCGCAGTGGTGTGGACACGCAAGGGGCACCTGTTCGCCGTGCACGCCCCGGGCAATACCCCGGCCGCGCACGGACTGTGGCCCGAGGCGTTGGCACTGGGCTATGCGGTGGCGGTGCGACCATCCAACCGGGAACCGTTCACCCCGGCCAGGCTCGTCGCGGCACTGCGGGAAGCCGGTTTCGACGAGCGAACGATCACGCTGTTGCCCACCGACCACGCCACCGCAGAGGTCGTCGTCACCACAGCGGACTATGCAATCGTTTATGGCGGCCAAGACGTAATCAACACGTACGCCCACAATCGCCGCGTCCTCCTCCAGGGCCCCGGACGGTCGAAGATCCTGGTAACCAATGACGTCGACTGGCGCGATATGATCGACGTCATCGCCGACTCGGTGAGCGGCCACGGCGGCGCAGCGTGTGTCTGCGCCACCGCAGTTCTCGTCGAAGACGACCCCGCGCCGCTAGCCCGCGCTCTCGCGGAGAAACTTGCCCGGATTCCCAGTCTCCCGTCCGACCATCCCGAGTCGGTCCTGACAGTCCAACCGGTGGAGCGTGCGCGACAGATCGACGCTCAGCTGCGCCGCACCGCGCAGGGCACCCGCGCATGGCTGGGCGGCGACACAATCGTCGATGAACTCCCCGGGGGAGGCGCGGTGCTGCGACCTGCTGTACACCAGGTCGCAACCGCGGATGCGCCGCAGCTCCAAGCCGAACTGCCGTCTCCCTGCGTATGGGTCGGTCCATGGCAACCCGAGGACGGTATCGCCCCATTGAAAAACTCCCTTGTCCTCACCGCCATGACAGAAGACCGCCAGCTCATCGAAAACCTGCGTGCCGAGCCGAGTATCACCAATCTCTATCTCGGCGGCACCTCGACGACTCACAAGCAGCCAAACCTTCCCCACGATGGCTATCTCGGCGAAGGTCTTATGCGAACTAAAGCGATGATTGGTTGGTGACTTGGCCGGGACGCTTTACGGAGACGAACCTGCGGCGCCGTGGAGTCACAACCTGCGGCGACGGCTCGCTGCTGCTGTTTCTACCGGGCCCATTCCTGTCACCAGCGACACCGGGGTTTTCCGTTGACAACAAGAACAATGACGAATTGAAAGAGGATAGGTGATGGATTCGAACTGTCGTAGGGCACTTGTCCTTGGAGGTGGTGGCCTGACTGGTACGGGTTGGCTGGTCGGCATGCTCTATGGGTTGGCTGAGGCAGGTGTCGACCTGAGCCAGCCCGATGTTGTCATAGGAACGTCGTCAGGGGCGATTGTCGGCGCGCTGATCACAACCGGCGCCGACCTGGAGCATCTGTATGCTAGGTATCTCAGTCCGCTGCATCCTGAGCCTGTGCGTGAGTTGAATGCCGCTGCGCTGGCGAGCCTCGGCTCGATGATGGCCGGCGAGGCAAACCCACAGCTGGCTCGTGCGCGGGTAGGGCATGCCGCATTGGCTGCAGCACAAACCGCTTCGGCAGACGACGTGAGCGACTCCGTTGCCGCTCGGATACCGGCATCGGATTGGCCGGAGCATCCGACGCTGCTGTTGACTGCCGTCGATGCGAACAGCGGAGAGTTCGTCGCACTGCGCCGACAGGATGGCGTGCCCTTGCAAACGGCTGTCGCCGCAAGCTGCGCACTTCCTTTCGCGTATCGGCCCGTGGAGGCACTCGGACGTCGTTGGATCGACGGTTTCCTCAGATCGCCGGCAAATGCGGATCTCGCCGCGGATTGTGACCGGGTAGTGGTTCTCGCCCCAATGCCCGAGGGATTCGGGCCCGGCAAGGTGGTCGATCAGGCGGCAGACTTGGCCGCAACAACTGGCGCCTCGGTTGTCACGGTGGTTGCCGAGAGAGTGCCGGAAAATCCGCTCGACCCCTCACAGTTGGCTACGACGGCAAAGGCCGGCCATGACGAGGCGGCAGCGGCAGCAGCCGAAGTATCCCGCATTTGGTTCGGATGTTAGGAGTCAGCTATGTTCAGGCCGGTTGAACGTGCCCTCCCAGGCGGTGAGTGGGTCGATGACGTTCTGCTCAGCGGGCCTGGTGCCCAGGAGTGCATACGTGCCACACGTGTGCTGCGCTATGACGGATTGTGGCAGGAGGTCATCGAATCCCAGCGCATCTTAGCGGACTTGGAGGTGGGTCCGGATGCCTCAGTTGCTGTCCAACTTCCACCTTGCGTTGAAAGCACCGCTGTCATTCTTGCCACTTGGCGGCTCGGTGCCAGGCTTGTCATAGTCGATCATCGCGTGCCGCAGGAGCAGTGGGAAGGGATAGTGGACTGGTGCCGTCCACAGGTAACGGTGACTGCAGCCAACCTGCAAGCCGGTCGAGATCAGCTTGCGGTGCAATATCGTCCCCGCCCCGGACAGCCGCGAGACAGCGAGCACGCACTCATTCTTTTCAGCTCGGGCTCGACAGGACTGCCGAAGGGTATCGGGCGGACTGTCTCGGATCTGATGGACGAGGTCGAGAAGACCGCCGGCGTCGACGGCGCACCAGCCAAGGGCGAATGTATCGTTGCTGCAATCTCTTTTGCCTACGCGTATGGGCTGTTCTGGCTCTTGCACGCGTTGCGCTCTGCTTGCACCCTCATCATTCCGGAACAGGTCACCGCGCACGGCCTGCTGCGCTGTGTTCAGGACAGTATCGGTCCCACAACACTTCTAGGTGTGCCCTTCCACTTGAAAATGCTCGCAACGGTTTCGGAACCACCGCAGCTGCCACAATTTCGTCGTGTCGTTTCGTCCGGTGAGGCTGTCGACGCCGAGCTGTGTGAGTTGATTGCCGAGCGCTTCGGTGTCAAGGTCGGCCAAGCATACGGTATGACGGAGGTGGGCATGATCGCCGCTGACCTCGATGGTCGGTTTCGGCCGGCGGTCGGCGTTCTCGCCCCTGGGGTGCGGGCAGGAATCGATCATTCTGGAGAGCTCTTGATCGCCATGGAGAAGTCGCCTTACGTGGACGAATCCAAGGAGAAACGGTGGGACAACGGCTGGTTTCGCACAGGGGACGCGGCTACCTTGTCTCCGGATGGTTTCGTGACGCTGCACGGCAGGCTCGACTCGCAGATTGCGGTCGGCGGCCTGAAGGTTGACCTGATGGCAATAGAACGGATCGTGACCAGCGTTGATGGCGTGCGAGAAGCCACCGTGGTCCACGATGGAAGAAGTATTAAGGCATATTTGGCACTGGCAGAGAGTGGCTCGGTGGATCGGGTCAGGGCCGAGGTTGGGCGCAGGCTCGCCGCGCACCAGATGCCCAGCAACTACCATGTCCTGCCAACATTGCCGGCCACGCCGACGGGCAAGCGGATTCGCGATCCACGTCGCCTGGCGCAAGCAGCGGAGGAAGCTCGATGAGAAGCAAGGCTGAGATTCAGTTCCGCGAAGCGCTACGCGCCATCGGATATGGGGACTCCGCCGCATCAGGGTCGACGGTTCTCGGCGATGCGGGCTTGGGGCTGGCCGCCGATAACCTTATCGAGCTGGTTCTGGCTATGGAGAAACGCCTTGGCGTAACTTTTCCCGACACGAGCGTCGAGCGGCTGGCAGCCATGGCAATCACCGAAATGGTCAGCATTTTCGACGCGCTGGTGGATCGCAACGCCGAGGCGATTGGCGCTCAGTTGCCAACTCGAGCAGACGTCATCTCACTGCTCGGTCAACTGAATGGCGCAGATGCCGAGGTTCCTGAACAGATCAACTCTCTTGCACGGACATGGCTGCTGCATTCTATGGAACAGCGTTACGGACAAGCTGTCCTGGTATCGAGCGATGAGCTCCACAAGATTACCGATGTCGACAGCGCAGTTGAGGTTCTGCGAAGGGCGCTTCGCGCCCACGTGCCGACACCGAGGGCGCCGAGCCCAACACTAGAGTAAGTTACCAACGGTGGAAAGGTTTCTGCCACACCGGGCCATTCGCCGTCAGTACCACCCCGCTGACTACTGTCTCGCCACGTAAACAGCATCCAGACCAACTTCAGGAGACCCGCACCCACCCCAGGCCAGGGCGGTGCGGAACATCGCTTCCTCGGCGGCTTCGTATTCTCTCGGGAAAGTGGATTGAAGGCGAGTGGAACCGGAATTCCACCAACGGAGTCGTCCTTTACGGAGGAGACTCCCAGCTCACCAGCGCCGACCGCGAGCACGCCGAGGTGTCGACGCTCGCTTTGCACCTACTGCAATCGGCACTGAGGAAGGGCTTCGTTCAGCAGTGTTTTCGCGGCGAAAGACCCTGCGTATCACACCGGCGGTTGCGGTAGGTCGTGTCGACGAATTCGACGAATCGCTGAGCATCCTGGAAATTGGACGCGATTCCGAAGGAGACACGGAGCGCGCCGCCGGTGGGCAGGCCGAGTTCGGCAACATACGAATCAATCGTGCCAGGAGGCTTTCTGAGCAGGCGTAGCAACGCCGAGCGGCCGATGTTGAAGGCAGCCTCGCCAGCGCCAGGATTGCAGAAGCAACCCGTGCGTAAAGACAACCCGACCGCAGAGGACTCGCGTGCTACCAGACGCTCGTCGACGACGGCCCCGGAGTAGTCGAGGATATTCAACGCGATCGTCGCCCCGCGGTTGACCATATCGCGCGGGCCATAGATGCGGACCACCGGAGCGCCGTTGTCGTGCACGAGCGACAGTAAGCGATCCAGCAGCCACCCGGTCAGGCAGCGGGTACGCCGATCGATCACATCGATGCCGACTCCGTGCAGCCATTCGAGACCATGTTGAACGTCTGGTATGGCGAGGAAATTCACTGTACCGTCCTCGAATTCAGCATGTCCCGCGGCAGGTGTGTACCACCCGCCCTCCACGCTGGCGGCTTGAACGGTGCCGCCGGAAAACCACGGCCGCCGCAGTCTGGCCAACGTATCGCGGCGGGCGACCAGACAGCCGACTCCAGTCGGATAACCGAAGACCTTATACCAGCTCACGGGAACGAAATCGGCACGTACTTCGGAGAGATCGAGTTCATGGGTCGGCAGGTAGGCGGCGGCGTCGAGCAATACATCGAATCCGTGATCATGTGCGATGTCAACCCATTCGAGTGGATGCTGGACGCCGGTGAAGTTGCTCTGCGCTGGGTAGGCGAACAGCCCACGATGTTTGTCGCGTCCATCCGCCGCAGCGGGCGAGTGCGATTCCCTCACCCGGCGGCCACCCAGTGCGGCGCGAACAGCAGCCTCGGTCACTCTGAGTTCTGTGCCGACGAGAGGGATGTACTCCGTTCGAGCGCGCCTGGAGTGTGCGAATTCTCGAATGCCATTGACCGAATTGTGGTTGTCAGCCGTCAGGACGAAACGGATCGACCGACCGAATGGGTAGGCCTCGCCGACTAATCGGCATGCCGCCGTGGCGTTCGTCGTGAAGATCGCCGTATAGTCCTGCGGTGACGCGTTAAAATGGGCGAGTACGGCAGCCCGGGCAGTCTCGACCCCAGCCGTCGCCGCACGTGAGGTGGGATTGTCTGAATGGGGATTGCCATAGCAGCCCGCAGAGACCCATTGGTTGTGTGCCCGGTGTTGGGCGGCCGCGGCCAGCCCTGCGCCGGTGTAGTCAAGATAGATGTCCTGGTTGCGGTCGAGATAGTCGTATTCGGTGGCACGGAGGTCATCTATTACAGCGGTAGTGGTGTATTCCGGATACTCGGCCAGAAAATCCTCTGTGCTGATCGTTCGCGCGCCCTGGCCGCTCATGGTTAGTCCTCCTATCGTCGTGCGGTTCTGTCGCGTCTCGGGGGCAAGCCACGTTGCCGGATTCGGTGTTATAGAAAGAGTGCAAGTATCGCCGAAGTAGCGCGGGACGTGAATCCCGTATTGATCATCGGGGCGGGCGTGAAGCCAACCCCACCTCGGAAGGCTCGCTCGGCGGACGGCTCTGAGGGCTGCGCCACCGATAACAGTCGCAGTGCGACCGGGGCCGCCCATAACCGTGTTGCAATAGCGCTGGGGTGGCACCGTTGCCGAAGCTGCCTGGCCGCCCGGCGTACGGCGCCAGCCGGGCCGGCAGAATCTGTTTCCCGTTGTCAGCAGAAGAGCTTCGGCAGCCTGCGCTGCAAGCGCAGCCTTTTCCGGTGCCGCGAGCGCGGTGGCGACAGGCAATGACTCCACCCGGAGCCCCGGCAAGCCCGAGCCGGTCAAATCGGCCCCTTCGCTCAAGACCGAATGGTCTCGTGCTTCAGGGGAATTCATGTCGCATGGATGCGACGACAACATCGCCGCCAACTTTCATGCCTCACCAACCTCCTCTGAACTACGAGCTGCCGCAGCCAGTATCGGACCGGTGCAGTTGTCGTCAGTCCTTCTTCCTGGCAAGAGTGAGCCCGTCCGCGATGGGCAGCATCACCGATTCGACCCGGTCGTCGGCGCGGACCCGATCGTTGAACGCGTCGATTGCCGCAGCGTTGCCGACCGGGTTTTCGCCTGCCGCCTCGCCGTAATAGAAAACGTTGTCGGCGAGCAATACTCCGCCGGGTCGCACCCTGGGCACAAGCTGGTCCCAGTAGTCGATATAGCCGACTTTGTCGGCATCGATGAACACGAGATCGATATCGGCGGTCTCGGGCAGGTTCCGCAAAGTGCGGGAGGCGGGTCCCAGCCAGAATTCGATGCGGTCGGACACACCGGACGCATGCCAGGCGGCGCGGGCGATCGTGATCCATTCCGCCGAGACGTCGCAGGTGATCAGCCGACCGTGCGGCGGGAGCCCGAGCGCCATCGCTAGCGTCGAATAGCCCGTGAAGGTGCCAACCTCAACGATGCGTTCGGCTCGGGTCAGCCTCACCAGCAGAGTCAAGAAGGCGGCCTGCTCGTGTGGAATCTGCATCTCCGCGACGTCGCCCAACTCGGAGGTACTGGTGAGCAGTTTCCGCTGCACGGGGCTCGGCGGTCCGACGTGCGTAAGCAAATAATCGTAAATCCTCGGAGTCATGACCACATTCTTGAATTCGCTCATTCCAGACTCTCTTCCAGTCGGGACAATACGACGGCGCTCTCTCGGTGAAATAGCGCGACCACGCCGGTCTGCTGCGCCGAAAGCCCCGGCCATCCACAGGAAACAGGCAGCGGTCTATGGACGAGGTCGGATCTCACCTGGCCCAGCTTGGTGACGAATTGTGCAAGGAACTCCTCGCGGCAGATCGCGATTCGTTCGACACCGAAGAACCGGTCACTGACTTGCCGTTGCGCCTCGGTCGGGGGGGCCAGGTGATCGTCGCTGTGCTCACGCAGCAATGATTGTCCAATGGGGACAAGATATTTGGCCACCGCTCCGTGCACGATGTTGTTTAGTTTCAGCGCCGTCGACAGCGGGACCAGCGTGTTCGGATGATACGTCAGGCGGATTTCGCGCAACAACGGATGGATGGGCTCGTAGTCGCGCGCCCATGTACCACTGAAAGCGGAGTCGGCGGCCATCATCGAGGGCCGAATGGTTTCGCCGTAGACTTCGGCGGAACAACTGCCAGCATAGAGCATAAGCACCGAGTACGCGTCGAATAGCAACGTGGCCCTGCTGACCAGCACCGAAGCCCGAGTCGATCCGGCGAGCAGGACGCGAAGTGTCTCCGCCATCAACCGCCACACGCAATAGGCCGCATGGTGGCCAACCCGCCATCGGTACGCCGCAGCGCCCCCGACTGTGCGCGACGGGGGCGCTGCCGGGGAGACCACGGTGTGCCACGGCACGCCGCGTGGGGACAAGTCGGCGTGCCGGCACGGGGTGAACGCAGACTCGGGCATCGGCAGGTACAGGGAGTCCACCCCGGCCCCGCGAATCCGTCTGCGAGCCACATGTTTTTGGAGTTTGAACATGGCAGCTCAGTTCTCACCGCTGGTAGCCCAGATCGGTGCACTCGTCAGCGATCGTATCGAGCAGATCCGCTGCGGAGCGTACGTCGGCGTCCAATGGCCGGTCGGGGTCGATCGCGGGCACTAGGTCGATCAAGCGGTCCAAGATCGCCGCGCATGCAGGCGAGGTGGGCCTTCGGCCACCTATATGCGCCGCCTGACGCAGCGCAACCGCCAGCGAGCCGTGTAACAACCGCAGCGACCCCGCTAGATCGAGTGCGTTCAGCGCGGCCTGCGTGCCGAAAGGCACCACGTCTTGGTTGTGAAGGTTGGTCGGCAGGCTCTGCATCGACGCTGGTACAGCGGCTCGACGCATCGCCGCGACGATCGCCGTCGCGGCCAACTGAACACCTTGCACGCCATGCTGTTCGCCTGGCTTCGTCGCCAACATCGGGTTGAGACCGCCGTTGCGATGGGGATCGACCAACAGATCCAATTGGCGCTCAGCTAGATTCCCCACCTGCACGGTACTCACCGACAATAGATCCGCGGCAAACGCCACCGGCTGCCCAAAAAAGTTCCCCCCGTGCACCACCGCGCCCTTTTCGGGGAAAAACATCGGATTGTCGCTGATTCCGTTCAGGTCATCGACGACAACGTGCTCGACATGCTCGATAGATGTGCCGACGGCACCGAGCAATTGCGGAGTGCAGCGTATGCTGTACGGCTCCTGCAGCGGACGGGTACCCGTCGGCGCAGTGCCGTCTAGAAATTGGCGCATCCGGCCAGCTGCTGCGCGCGCCTGTGAGTGGCCGAACGCATCCAGCAACTCATCTGCCAGAAACCCCGGATCGCTGCCGAGAACATCGGCCAGCAACGCGGTCAACATCATAGCGACCAGATGCGACCGACGAACCGACATTACGGCTAATCCCGCCGCCGCTGCGGTGAGCGATGTGCCGTTGACCAGCGCGAGCGCGTCTCGCCCGTCCAACACCAGCGGTGTCAGCCCTGCAGATCGCAGCGCGTCGCCAGCGGGCATTCGAATTCCTGACAGATAGGCGCTGTTTTCGCCACGAAGCGCCCGTGCGACATATGCAAGCGGAATGAGGTCGCCGCTCGCGCCGACCGAGCCGACCCGCGGCACAGCAGGAGCGAACTGCGTACCCAGCATCGCTACCAGCGCAGGCAATACTCCAGGGGAAATGCCCGAGTGGCCACGCGCCAGAGACCACAAACGGGTCAGTACCGTAGCGCGCACTACGTGAGGCGGCAAGTCCTCGCCTTGGCCAGCCGACAAGTGCCCGACCACGTTGTTGCACTGATCTGCGGCATCCCGGCGACCAGAAAACACGACCAGCGGGCCGAACCCGGTGGTCGTCCCGTAGATATCAACTCCAGCGGCGATGCGGTCCAGCAGAAAAACGTGACATGCGTCGACGCGTTTCAGGGCGTCATCCGCGATCCTGATTTCGACCGGGTCGCTCACCCGTTCCAACATGTCCAGAGTCAACCGCCCTGGGATTTGAATGGTGACTCCACGCGATCCAGCAGCTATAGCATTAACAGACATTGACAACCCTTCGGTGTGATCACATATTAAGAACGTGATACTGCCCGCAAGCCGACCGGTCGGGTCGAGCCGGTGGCTGGATACAGTGTCCTACACCGGATAGATGTCAACATCCGTGACTACACCGGAGCTACGTATGCATCTGATTAGTATTTCCATTTCTCGATTTCTGACGGTAAGGAGTCTTCTTTTCCATACGGCCGTCGAGCAGCCGACGCAGCCGTGAATTTTCGGCAAAAAGGGAGGCTCGCCATGCCTGTCATCGCTGAGATATTCTGCGATTCGGTGCTCGTACTCAGTCCGTTCTATGACGCGCTTCCACCGATGTTTCCGGCCCTCCTGTCAGAGCGGCGAGGGGGTGATATTATCAGGGGTACTTCCACGACCTGACCCGACCCCGCAGCGGTAAAGCCGGAGGCACCCAAACCTCTTTTGAGCCTTCCTCATCGGCGAGTGCGGCGTGTCGATATATCTGATCACCTACGGCGGCGCCCATCCCGCTCTACTGATGGCGGCAGGATCGACGCTGCGGCCGGTTGGGCCAAGAGCAGCGGCTTTACCGCCTGTGGCTCATCTAAGAGGTCAGCACCGTCCCATTCGGTATGCGTCCGTCGGGGCGGGGTTCCCACTTCCATAGTGAGGTCGGCGTCAAGCCCTGGTGAGGTGGTCCCCGACCTCGCCCAAGTGCTGCTGGGTCTCAACATCAGTGTCACCGAGGTACCCGGCGATGCCACCCAGGACTCGTCTGCCGTTATTGCCGTGATCGGATCGCCGGCAGCGACAGATTCGGCTGCCTCAGCCGAAATCTGCCGCAGTGCTAAACGGTCACCGACTGTTTGTCACCTCTGTAGCGTGGCACCTCGCCCGCGAACGTGGACTCGTTCCGCGCCTGCGAGGTTACTTTCCAGCGAGCTTTCAATTCGGCGATCCCTCGGATGACGCGCCCGGTCCGGTCTCATCGATTGATGGTCGACCATCAGCTCGGCTCACACTCGCCGCCCGCGCAGTTCGGCCGCGCTCGGCGGGTCGGCGCCAGAGCGGGTGCAGGTGATCGCGGAGATCAGCACCGCCTGGTCGAGAACAGCCGTCAGGTCTGGTTCCGTCATCGTCCGCAACGCATCCCGGCGCGCCGCCCCGAGCAGGTCGCGATCGCGCAGGCCCGCCAGCAGGCCGGAAGTGAACGCGTCGCCAGCACCGATGGTGTCCACCACCTCGATACGCCTGCCGGGCACATGGATTCGTTCAGGGGCAGCGGTGGTGGCAGCCAGGCATCCCTCGGAACCGAGGGTGATTACCACCAGTGCCGGGCCGCGAGTAATCCAGTCGCGCAGCACGGCCTCCGGACTGCGCTGTGGGTACAGCCAGGCCAGGTCCTCCTCGCTCGCCTTGACCACGTCGGTGAGGGGGAGCATCGTCTCCACGCGTTCCCGGGCACGAGCGCGAAGCATCAACTGTCGGCGCGTGTTCGGATCGAAGGACACGGTGACCGCCGAACGGGCGCGTACCGCTAGGCGCTGTATCACCGCCGCGCCCGGCGGCAGCATCGCAGCCAGCGAGCCGACATGCAGCGCGACAACCCCGCCGTCCAGCGCACCGTCCAACTCGCTGTCGGTCCACTGCCAGTCCGCAGTGCCATCGATCTGAAAGTCGTAGCGGGCCGTGCCGTCAGCATCGACGTACACGATCGAGAGCGAGGTCCGCTCGACCGCCTGGACAGCGCAATCCAGCCGGACATCATTGTCCTGCAGATATTTCCGCAGCCGGTGCGCGAACGGATCGCTCCCGATTCTGGCCAGCAGACGGACCGGCACAGCCAGCCGGGCCAAGCCCACCGCCACATTGGCAGGGCTACCGCCGGGCACCGCCTGATATCGGCCATCCGATCCTGCGGGCACCAGATCCATCAGCGCTTCGCCAGCCACCGCGATCAGGCCCACTTCACGGTCAGGCGCGGACACGGCTATTGGTGACTTCCTCCCCCGCCATGGCCCCGGTCATGATCGCGACGGCGTCGGACATCGAGAATTCGTGCGGCTCGATCACCGCGACCCGCCGACCCAGCCGCTGGATATGCACACGATCTGCGATCTCGAACACGTTAGGCATGTTGTGGCTGATCACGATCACCGCCAAGCCACGGTCGCGGACCTCACGGATCAGGTCCAGCACCATGCCGGTCTCTTTGACGCCAAGGGCAGCGGTCGGCTCGTCCATGATCACCACGTGCCGCGCAAACGCCGCGCTGCGCGCCACGGCCACACCCTGGCGCTGGCCACCGGACAGTGTCTCCACCGCCTGCTTCATCGACCGGATGCCGATTTTTAGATTCGCCATGTGCTGCTGGGATTCGCGCACCATGCGGTCTTTGTCGAGCATTCGGAACACTGAGCCCAGCACGCCCTTGCATCGCAATTCCCTGCCCAAAAACAGGTTGTCGGCGATGCCCAGGGCCGGGGCCACTGCCAGATCCTGATAGACGGTCTCGATCCCGGCGCGTCGGGCGTCGATGGGTCGGCGGAAATGAACCCGCCTGCCGTCCAGCCGGATCTCACCTTGGTCCGGCTCCAGTGCGCCGGACAGCGCCTTGATGAGTGACGACTTCCCAGCACCGTTGTCACCGATCACCGCGAGGATTTCATTGGGGTACAGATCGAAATCGGCACCGTCGAGCGCGGTGACGTGCCCATAGCGCTTGACCAGGCCCCTCGCCTGTAGCACCGCCATCGGTGTGCTGGCCGCGAGCCCCGTACCCGACTGTTCCGCATTCGCTTCCATAGCCCGCTCCACGTCGTTCACCTCTGCCTCCCACGGTTGAACTGGTCCCCCGCGACCGCCGCGATCACCAGGATGCCGGTAATAAGAGTCTGATAGATCGACGGGACGCCGATGAGCTGCAACCCGTTGCGGATGATGCCCACGATCAGCGCGCCCAGCAGTGTGCCGATCACGCTACCGCGGCCGCCGAACAGGCTGGTGCCGCCGAGCACCACCGCGGTGATCGAATCGAGGTTGTCGGTCTGCCCGGCGTTCGGATCGCCAACGCCGGTGCGCGCCACCAATAGCAGCGCGGCCAGGCCGTAGAGAAGGCCTGCGGCGGTATATACGCCCAGCAGCACACGTCGGGTGCCGACGCCGCTCAGCCGCGCGGCCTCCGGGTTGTTGCCGACCGCGTAGACATGCCGGCCAGCCGAAGTCTGCCGCAGCACGTACCAAGCGATCGCGAACAACACCAGCATCGCCACCGAGCCATAGGTGATGTCGGTATTGCCCAGCGGGAATGTATTGTCGAAGAAGGTCAGCTGGCCCGGCAGGCCCGAGATGGTCTGCTCCTGCGAATAGAGATGGGTCAACGCGAAGGCGATACCGTAGGTGCCGAGCGTCACGATGAACGGCGGAAGCTTCACAAAGCTCACAAGGGTGCCGTTGAGCAAACCAAATCCAGCGGTGATCAGAAGCCCGAGCAAGATCGCCAGGATCGGCGGCATCCCGCTATTTATGGCCAGCTTGGTCATGGCGATATTGCCCAGTGCCATCACCGCGCCGTTGGACAGATCGATGCCAGCGGTCAGGATGATCAGTGTCTGGCCGATCGCCAACGTGCCGACCACCATTACTTGCTGGATGATCAGCGAGAAGTTGCCGCCGGTCAAGAACCGGTCGGACTCTGCGCCGAAGAACACGCCCGCGATGATTATCGCGGCGATCGGGCCGAAATTCGAAAAGGCCAGTACACGTGCGAGCACCGACGGATTGGGCTCCAGTTGCGACTGAGAGGTGATTGTTGCGGTCATGTGATTTCCTGCTCCGATGCTCTCTAATAAGCCGGGACGTAGCTATCCCCAGCAGTTGTCCAGG
This sequence comes from Nocardia sp. NPDC051911, assembly GCF_040681035.1. Classification (NCBI taxonomy): domain Bacteria; kingdom Bacillati; phylum Actinomycetota; class Actinomycetes; order Mycobacteriales; family Nocardiaceae; genus Nocardia; species Nocardia sp. NPDC051911. Next base: position 8,786 of record NZ_JBFAXY010000049.1, on the reverse strand, counting down.
CCGTACTGGACATCTCTCGAATCGACGCCGACCTGCGGCTTACCGGTGATCAGAGTGACGCCGGTGTCGGTGTAGCCGGAGGTATTCTTGCCGTTCCTGGCGTGGTCTACGATCGCCTGCACACCATCGCCCGCCATCTTCAGTGGGTACTGCTGAGAGGTGGCCGCGATCTTGCCGTCCTTCACCGCTCGCACGCCGGCGCAGCCGCCGTCGATGGAGACGATCAGTACATTGTTCTCCTTGCCAGCGGTCTTCAGCGCGGTGTACGCGCCCAGCGCGGAGGGTTCGTTGATGGTGTAGACCACGTTGATGTCTGGATCCTTTTGCAAGCATGTCTCCATCGCGGTTTGCGCCTTTGCTTGATCACCATGGGCGGGCTGCGCACACACCACATTCGAGGCGATGATGTCTCGAGTCATGTCCTGAGTCGTCTGGGCGGCGCCGTAACCGGAAAGAAAACCGTTGTGCCGCAACACCCCAACGGTCACGCCGGGGCTCAGATCGATCATGGCTATCTTCACCGGCTTGTCGCCCTCGACCGCTTTGACATACTTGCCTATCAAGACGCCAGCGGTGAAGTTGTTGGTGGCGAATAGCGCATCGACCGCGCTCTGCGGATCAGTCGGGGTGTCCAGCGCGATCATCTCGACCCCCTTGGCGCGTGCCTTCTCGATCGAGGGCACGATCGCCTTGGCGTCGCTGGCGGTGATCATGATGCCCTTGACACCCGCGTTCACCATGTTCTCGACGGCGGTCACCTGGCTGGCGTTGTCGCCGTCGAATTTGCCTGCGGCGGTGATCAGCTCGATCCCTGCAGCGTCGGCGGCCTTCTGCGCGCCCTCCTTCATCTTGACGAAGAACGGGTTGGTGTCGGTCTTGGTGATCAAACCGACTCGGAATCGCTCGTTGCCGCCGGAGGATCCCTTGCCGCAGCCACCGGCGGCGATTACGAGGGCGGAGACGGCCAGACAGGCTGCCACGACCCGGAGGACGCGGGCCGAAGTGACACGGGAAGACATCGATGTTCTCCTGCAGAGACGCTTAGACAACGTTGTCAAATACCATAGGGCGTAGCTCGTTTGACGTCCAGAGTACTTCTCGGCCATCTGACTGGCATGGGATAATCATGTGAGGCACCTGATGCAAGAAGGAGGTCACGACAATTGACAACGTTGTCGCTGCCCGACGACCGCGACCGAACGAAGCGCCGGGGCGCCACTATGCGCGAGGTGGCCGCCCTCGCCGGGGTAAGTATCAAGACGGTCTCTCGCGTGATTCGGGGAGAGGGCGGCGTTTCCGCCGAACTGGCCGCACGGGTCAGTTCAGCCGCCGCCATGCTCGACTATCGGCACAACCTGGCGGCCAGCACGCTGCGCAGGCACGGCCAGAAGACCGCCGCGATCGGCTTGGTGCTCATGGATGTCGCCAATCCGTATGCCGCGGCATTGCACCGGGCGGTGGAGGATTTCGCCCACGAACGTGGCACATTGGTATTCGCGGTGAGCAGTGATGAGGATCCCGTCCGCCAACGGGAGCTGCTCAACGCATTGTTGTCACGCCGTGTGGACGGCCTCATCGTGGTGCCGGCCGGTAGCGACCACGGCATGTTGCTGCACGAGCATCGCCGCGGCACGCCCATCGTCTTCGTCGACCGCAAGCCTGCCACCACCGAAGTCGACAGTGTCACAGTCGATAACCGCGACGGCGCACGCAAGGCGGTGGAACATCTGGCCGCACACGGACACCGCCGGATCGCATATCTCGGTGACTTGCGAACTATCTGGACCGCCGCCGAGCGCTATGCCGGTTATGTGGAGGGCCTAGCCCGCGCTGGCATCACCCTCGACCCTGCCCTCATCTGCGCCGACCTTCACTCCGCCGCGGCGGCAGAGGCCGCGGCCGCCGACCTGTTACACCGCAAGGACCGCCCGACCGCACTGTTCAGTGCGCAGAACCTCGTGACTGTGGGGCTGCTACGCGCGCAACAGAAGCTCGGATTGCAATCCGACATCGCCGTAGTGGGCTTCGACGATCTACCCCTCGCCGAACTGTTGCACCCCGCGCTTACCGCCGTCGTCCAGAATCCTGCCGCGGTCGGCCGTACCGCTGCCGAGATTCTTTTCAGCCGACTGGACGGCGCACATCACCCACCACAACACGAGGTCATCTCAACTCGTTTGCTGATGCGTGGGTCGGGGGAAGTCCCACCGGCGGTCGCACACTGATCGCTCCCTCACTTCCAACTGCCGGTATCCACAGCCACCGCGGTCACGAAGACGCGGGCAGGGCCCGCGATTAGTCACGAACATTCGTAAAGCCCGACAACGGTCCGGCGCAGCCGCAGGAGGCCGCCGTCGCGCAGTTGTCAATCGGTCGGCTTGCAAGAAGCCTTAAGGCGGGTAACTGATGATTTGCTCATCACAGTACAAATCGAGTTTCCGGCCATGCCGAGGGTTGCGCTCGGCAGATCTGCACGCATGACTGCCGGGACCGGACCGCAGGCACTGCCGAGCTGCGCACCCCGTCCCGACGGTGGCAAATCAGTCTGCACGCCCTGCGTGCCGAGTAATCGAGAAGTCAGCGAATGCGGCAAACTGCCATAACTCCGCCACCCAGTTCCCCGATTGCGCGCCTTCCCAGCCGCCGCGGGGCCGGGGCGATCCAAAACGGCAATGCCGGAGTTCCACTCCGGATTCCGCTGGTACGTGCCCAACACGTGCGCCAACACACCTGCGTGGAGTCCCGTACCCCACGGGACGAACTGGCAGTTGCATGCGGGTGGCATCCGGGAACTCGACATGGGGACAGCTGCCGAGGCCGTGCGGGACGGGTGACTCACGGCAGCGGCACGTCGGCGAGCCTCCGAGAAGTCCAGCCAGGCGGGCGACGACAGAGCGCGAGCCCACTTGGAGGTGGGATAGGCGTCTTTGTCCTGGTTGACGAGCTTATTCGCGGTGTATTTCGGATCCGTTCGCCCACGAAGCCGAACAAATGCCAGGACACCGGCCGCCCCCCGCATGTAGAGGGGTATTGCATTACCGGTTAGGCAACACCGCAGCAGCTGCCAGCGACCGTTCTCCGGGAGGAATCCGCAGGCTGTCACCACGGACATCGGGAAGCGAGGTAGCCGGTCACGACGCTGGTGTGCCCAAATCAAGCCGCCACAGCCACCTGACCCACAGCTATAAATGTCGTTATCCCGCGATGTATTGCGCCGATAAGTAACGGCCCGTTTAATGGTGTAGTCAACGGCGACGTAACCAAAATGTAACCTGACATTCCCGGTTCGCGCGAGGTGAAGCCACATGCGACAGCACTTGCCGAGACTTGATCCCGACTCCGGCCTGTTCCACGCATGGGATCCGATGCGCTGGTCGCCGCGGGCCGCAGTCGGGCGATGTCGGGTGTGGATCGCCGCCACCCGTCCCAGGCGAGTCACCGCCGGTGTACTCATCAACTTGCTGTTTCTGGCGTTGATCTGGCCTCTCTCGGGTAGTGCCGCCGCCGGGCGATCGGACACGAATACCAGCAGCCGGAGCACGTCAGCGATCGACGGACTCGCCTGGACGGATATCCGTGACTCCTCGGGAATTCCGTTGTCCAACTACCTGTTCGCCACCGACAGCAGCATTCTCAACCCCCTCGAGACTTCGATCGCGGTCGTGCTAGGACTCCTGTTTACAATATTCATGGTCGTCGTAATCAGTGCGATCTGGCTGACCGGCTTCGTGGTGAGCTTTCGCTGGCTCGATTGGCTCAGCACACCGCTGAATGCACTTGCGGACGGCCTGCGGAATCAGATCGCCACCCCCATCATGCTGGCCGTGGCGGCATCGATCGGCGCCTTCTTCGTAGCGTGGTTCATCGTCCGCGGATACCATGCCAAGGCTGTACTGCAGGTCGTGGCCATGCTGGTGGTCGCCGTGACTGGGGTCGGCTATCTGGCGCACCCGCTGGCCGCTGTTTTGTCGCCGAACGGCCTGCTGGCCCAAGGACGCGATGTCGGGATCTCGGTGGCGGCGGGGCTCAACGGCGACTCCCGCCCGGATCCCAGATCCATTGTCGCCGACCTGGACACCACCTTGGCCGACAATTTCGCTCGACATCCGCTGCAGGTATGGAATTTCGGTCATGTGATCGACGATTCACCTCGGTGCCGAACGGCCTGGTCGTCGGGAATACTGGCGGGCAGTGAAGCGCAGGTCACGAACGGGATGCGTGACTGTGGCGACGCCTTTGCCCACACCAAGATCATGAATCCGAGCCTAGGGCAGGTCGGCACCGGCTTGATACTTCTGATTTTCGGGACCATTCTCCTGCTGTTCATGTCCTACCTTTCTATCAAAATATTCCTCGCCGCACTGTCATCGATCTACCACGCGATCCTCGCCATTTTCGGTTTCGCAGCCGGCGGGTTCATATACGGCCCCACCCAGGAATTCCTGGTACGCAACCTTGTCGACACGGTCGGTGATGCCCTGGCACTGGTTGTCTACACCACGTACCTCGGTTGCTACACCCTTGTGCTCGACCATGTATTCCGATCGGCACCGGACAGCGGCATGGCCGCAATCTTCGTCGGGGGGATTGTGCTGATCGCGGGCTTCATACTCCTGCGACGTCTCGATCTTCACCTGCTCGGCGGCCAGCGCGGGACCGCAGAGAAGATTCGTGCGGCGCTCGAGGGGAAACCGGCACCGGCCAGCGGCCCATCCAGCGGGATCGGCGAGGCAAGCCTGCGCTACTCGCTGTCACCGGGCCACGTCATGGGAACAGCTTTGCGTGATGTCGCCGAATTCAATGCGAACCCCTTGGCATCCTTTGTGTTCCGTCGCTCATCACCGTTGACGCACTTCTCGAAGCGCATGCAAGAAATGAACTACCTGAATTATGAATTACTTAGAGGAACCGTTCCACAGGGGGCCGCAGCAGGCTGGATGGGACGACTCACCTTGGGAAAGAATGCGCACGATGCGGCCGCCAGAGCTGCCGTGCGCGACTTCGACGGCACCCACGCCCGCGCCGCCGCGGCAGCGATGACTACTATCCTCAATCTCGGCGCCGACCGCGCCGACGTCATGGGCGCCCTCGCTGTCGCACGTTTTCCCAGAGAAATTCGCAGATGGGCGGCCGAGGCCCATGCTCGGACCATGCAGTCCGCCGAGGACAACCCGATGGAATATGGCCCGCTGAAACGAGTTGCCGCCGCCTTGGACCTGGCCGAAAATTCTCGACAGTTCGGCATCGTCGAGCGAAACGCCCACAATGCTCAATTCGCTGAATCGGCGGCAATGTTCTACCGCCTCACTCCCCGACCCGTGCGCAATCGTAGTGATGCGAACTGGGAAACCGATCCGTTGATCTGGGATACCGTGCGGCGAACCTATGCGACGTTCGATGATTTCCAGCGCGTGGTAACACCAGAAAGGTTTGCGAAAGCCGATGAAGACACCCGCAGATACATTGCCTATAGGCTTTCCAGAGATCTCGCCGAAACGGCAGAACGGTATTACCACTCCCCGGACGAACCAAATATCCGAAAGGAAGCGATGCGGCGAAAGAATAGGGCCATGTATGTCGATCTTCGGCTCGCGGGCACCAACATAGGCCCATGGACTAATTAGCGTTCCTCAGCAGTTGAGCGATCCACACAAAACGATCCCACACAAAACGAGTAATCCGAAGTCTCGTACCCACCCAGATGAAGTGGCTCCACGAAAAGAAGTTGCACTGACTCATTGTCGTCGGTTTTGCGTGCGTCTTGAATTGTTTTCGACGATATCAAGATCCGGATCGGCAGTAGCCTGGTCGGGCCCTGCGGCGGGCCACATGGTCGACGCGCTTGTCTTCCGTACCCGCAGCGGCGACTGAGCCCCGGTACTCGGACAGCCCGAGATCACCGCGGTCCCATTGACCTGTGCGGATCCGGCGGCCGATGGCCTCTCGGGTCGGGAAATCGGCACCGCAGTGGACGAGCACATCGAGCGCGGCCAGGTGATGGCCGCGAAGCTGGATGCCGAGGCCCCACTCAATTCCGGGACGGAGATTTGGTCGTCGCGGTGCACACGTCGGTGATCGCGCTGACGGCGGTCCGGGCATCGGCTGGGGCGGTCTCGGGCGCCGTGCCGCCGGAGGTCTCAACATCGGTCCAGCAATCGGAGCCTCGGGCAAGCCGCACAGTAGAAGATGGTCGTAGAGCGTACATTTGGCGCGCTCATGCGCGGCTGTGGCCTCTACGACCGGGCCCGCTCATCAGAATTCGGCGCGGCACCTCTTTCGCCTCGGTGGTCAACCGCGCCGCCTCATTGACCACATGGCCGATCACCGTGTACCCCATACGGGTATCGGAGCGGCATCACCCGGTAAACACCCGTTCCGCGCGCCACACCGATTCCGATAACGAGTCCGCCGGTGGCGATGACCTCGTCCCGGATGCGCCAGGCCCGCCCGCAGCGCCGGTGCCGCATTGTCCGGGAGAGCAATCGGCGCACCGAAGATGCATAGCACCGCACCCTCGAACTTATTGACCAGAAACTTTGTTCTCCTCCGTCGCCGCGACGACGAGCGCGAGCAGTCGATTGAGCTTGGCGACGAACTTTTGCTGAGGCGGACCGTTAGACAGCTCGACGGATCCGATGACGTGTCAGCGTTTACGAAAATCCGCAGGTAGCCGTTCTCCGTTCACGTATTCGGGCAGGGCTGCGTTCACGTAATTCCCCAGCGGGAAGGCGGTCGCGGCTGGTGTGGTCCTCGCAGGAGTTGGCTGCTCCCATCGCTCGATGGTGATGGGAGCCTGTATTGGCGAGGAGAACGTTCGACGTGGTCGATATCGTCGAGATCTTGGTTCACTGGCATGCGGGTCGTTCGCAGAGCCAGATCGCGGCCAGCCTCGGGCTGGACCGCAAAACAGTGAAGAAGTATGTGGATCCGGCGATCGCGGCCGGGTTGTCGCCGGGCGGGCCGCAGCGCTCGCCCGTGGAGTGGAGCGAGCTGGTGCGGCAGTGGTTCCCGCAGATCGCCGATTCGAGGATGCGGCAGACAACGTGGCCGGAGATCGGGCAGCCTTGCGAGTTCATCGTGGCGATGACCAAGGCAGGTGTGACCAGGCAGACGATCTGGCAGCCGTTGCGTGATGAGCACGGCTTGACAGCGTCGGTGTTGTCGCTGAAGCGGTACATGGACGCAGAAACAACTGATATGTAGAGAAGTTTGTCAAGAGGGCGTGGCGAGGCGCCGTCGGGGAGCGACCCCGACGGCGCCTCGTTGCTTCCTGGCGAGTCTGTGGTGAGCGTGTCGTGAGCGACGCGCGGTCAGACTGATATACGCGGGTTGGATACCGCAGGACGGGGTTTCGGCTGGATCGCATCCGCGTGTCTAGCATCGAGCGTCGACCTCATGAGGTCTGCTCATAGTTGTGTCGCGGGTCGATCCACGCGCTGCCACCACCGGCCCGCCGAGGAAGCCGATCAGGTGGCGATCAGTCGTTCATGACCGCCAGGGACCAGCACCAGCCGGCGAGCTCTCGGGCGATCGCCACGTTCGCGATCGTGGGCCGTTTGCGGCGTTCACCGAATCGCAGCCACCGCTGGTGCAGGCGGCGGTTTCCCTCGTCGCCACGCGCCCGGGCCGCGGCCGGCGCCTGGTCCCATCGCCGGCGCATCACCGCGCCGACGTGGTAACGGGGCCGGTGGTGCCAGGCCGCTTCGACCAGCAGTCGGCGTGCGTGGGTGTTTCCGGTCTTGGTGATCGCCCCCTGCACGCGCGACGAGCCGGAGGAATACTCCGAGGGCACCAGACCGATGAACGATCCGATGGTGTTGCCGCTGAACCGATTCCAGTCACCGATCTCGACCGCCAACGCGAACCCGGTCAGCGTGGAGACCCCACGCAGACACGACACCCGTCGCACGACCTGGGTGAACTCACTCGCAGCAGCCATCTCCTCGATCGCGGCGTCGAGGCGTCCGCGTCTGACCTGCATAGTCAGCATTGGTCGTAGTCGGCGTCGAACGCCATCCGTGTGGCCTGCGAGGTCAACTGTGGTGCCGCTTCGGTGCGCAGCCATCGGTCGTGTCCCCCGGTCCAGGCGGCGCCGCCGTAGTAGACGATGCCGTGCCGAAGCAGTAATTTCGAGAGCCGATGCCGGGCGCGCATCAGATCGCCTCGGCAGTCCTCACGTGCGCGCACCAGATCCCGGGCCGCCTCCTGATCGACGGTCGGGATCGACACCGCGGTGATCTCGTCCAGCCGCAGCAACCGGGCCAGATGCAACGCGTCGCGGGCGTCGGTTTTGACCCGGTCACCGGCCGGTTTCTGCAGCTTCGAGGGCGCGAGGACCTCACAGCGGATCCCGACCGCGGTCAACGCCCGATGCAATCCGAACCCGGTCGGGCCGGCCTCGTAGGCCACCGCCACCGGACCCGGCAACCCCGATATCCACGACCCGATGTGCTCATACGACGGGGTCAACCGGGCTTGGAACACTTCGCCCGTGACGCCGTCGATAGCTGCTGCCGCGACCGAACGTGCATGCACGTCCAGCCCGACACTCGTACGCTCGGTAAACACCGGGGCCTCCCACCACTGTCGGAAAGACCGGGCAGGCGACTCCCACTCGGTAACCCACGAACATGGGTGAGCGAGGCCCCGGCCCGCAACCCCCAGCTCAACGCCGACGGCCACCCATACCGTCTAGTGTGTCGCGCCTGAAATTCGTTGAAGATATTTAGCGAGTGATTCGAGGATCTCCTCCGCGGTCTTTCGCCAGACGAATGGTTTCGGGTCGG
>NZ_JBFAXY010000048.1:0-35513 GCF_040681035.1 Nocardia sp. NPDC051911 | reverse complement strand
TTGCGTCCTGCCATGTCCCTCAGTGTCCCTTCCGACCCTCATCAGGGCCATCAGGACTCTAATACCGAGCGGTCTCATTCAGTGGGAACGGGCCAGTGGGCCTTCCGCTAGGCGGGGTACCGCGACCGCCTCCAACAGCGGCGCGAGCATCGGCGAGTCGTCTACCTGGCCCGGCGTGAGCTGTACCGCCAAGCCTGACTGCGGCCGTCGGTGACCAGATGTGGCGCTCGACGACGAACTCACTGCCAACCAGAAGGCAATAGCCGCCCTCGTGCGCGCCACCCCAGCCGCCGGCCTGCTCGAGCAGACCGAAATTGGACCAGTTGCCACGGCCGCCTGCCTGATCGCCTGGTCTCACCACGGCAGCATTCGTTCCGTAGCTGCGTTCGCCTGTCTGGTTGGGGGCCAACCTGATCCCCGCCTCGTCGGGCAACACCGTCCGTCATCGCCTCAACTGCGGTGGAGACCGGCGGTGCAACCGTGCCCTCCACATGGCCACGATCCCCCGTTACCCGCATGATCCACGACCCCACCACCCGCGAATACGTCGAACACAGCCCGCCGAAGGCGGCACCACCGCCGCTGCCTCATACAACTAGGTCCTACGTATGCATAGCCCAGCGACACTTGCCATTCTACCGATGTGATCTCGCCCCGCTGACAGCAATTCTGGTTCGATGACAAAACCCAGCTTCATGTATCGACTCAAGCGCGCTCGCCCGGCTGACTGCTCTGCAAGAAAGGACGAACCGAAATGTCACTGCAGTCCGACTGGTGGCCGATGAGAGTGAATGCCAGAGCCCCGAGCTCGCCTCCGCCGCAGGCCTCACGGATATCTCCGCCATGCTCGGCCAACCCGAACGACTGGGATCTGGATAGGGGGTCGCCCTCTGTGTGGCATCGGTCCACGCAGATCTGCATGCAGTGTCCGTTGCTCGACCAATGCCGAAGAACGGTCGAAAGCATGAGCGGCGGCGGGCACCCCCCGCGCTCCATGATCTGGGCGGGCATCGGTTATGACGATAGAGGTCGACCAGTCCAGGACCTCGGTGAGTATTCGAACCAGCAGCAGAGAAGGATTCGTCACCCACTGCGCATCACACGCGTCAAGCAACTGGACGCTCAACCTCTGCACAATCATTGTGCCGAACCGCAATCCGACAGCACGTCGCGGCCGTTGAGGCCTCGGGCTTCTTGTATCATCCCGAGGCGAATGTGACCGTCATGTCCGAACGACACCTTGCCGTGCAGTTCACTCCTGCGGGGCTTGTGCTGCACTACCGTGCGGAGAAGGCAGCCGCAGAAGAGTTCGCGACAGGCCAGGCGACAGTGTCGACGCTCGTCGAAATGTTCAAAGAGCGTTGACAAGAACGACCCTGAACCTGGTGGACGCGGGTCGATGCAGTGCTGGGTGGGCTCTCTTCGGCGGCCTGTCCGCTTCCGCGGTTGTTCATTCCGTGCGGCCCGGAAGACCATGAGGAAGTCTGCGGCGTACTCGTGGTGATGCTGCCGGGGTAAAAGCTCGATCGTGACCCCACCGACCGGTGGGCAGTGACGTGGGAAGCGACCGGGCATCGCCCTTCACTTCCGGCATCCTGCCCGGCGGCGGGCAGGCTCACTGTCAACTGCTGGTGGCCGGTCGTGGCGGAGCTCTCGTAGTAGTCCGAGGTCGGGGTATCGGGGTGCGACACGAAGTCGCACGAGTTGACTGAGCTTCATCGGAGGAGGTCGGCGGATGCCGAAGGTGTAGCTACAAATCAGTGTTCGAGGATCTGTCCCCAGGCCTGACGCGCGTCGCCGGTAACGGTGGGGTGTGAAGCTCAGGTCGGAAGGCTGGAGGGCTCCCGTTCCATCCGGCAGTTACAAGTCACCGGGAAGGCCGACAGGGTGAACGACCGTACACCCGTGATGATGCCTCGTCATCGGAAACCCCGAAGATGGGTTGCCACAGCAGGGGTAAGGACTGGTCGCTGGAAAGCGCAGACGCCGACCGGAAGACTCGAAGCCGGTCGGGAGAACATCGCCGTCGTAGTGGGTACAGGGCACCCGACACGTTCGTAACTCACTCGTGTGGAACGTGACAACCCCATTGGAGTCCGGCGGCATAGACGTCGTCAGCAAGCTGACCGTGAGGCAGGCCAGCGGGCGCTGGATAGCCCACGAAGCCAATGTCGGCGGCCGAAAGGAGACGAGAGAACGAGACATTCGTGATCGACTCCTCCGCCGATGGTTTCGGTTTACCGGACGGATGCCGGCATCTGCCCGGACCTGAAAGGTCCTGACGTGGGCCGGGTGAGCCTGTGAAGAGACTACGACAACGACGCCGGAACCGAAGCGCAAGTTGGACAACATGATCGAGACAGCTGCGGTGGTCGAGGGGCGTCATGGTGAACGGACCGGAGGACGACCTGCTTGATTGGCAGTCGATCGACTGGCGAACCGTCGCGGGTGAAGTACGCGTTCGAGTCCCTTGAGTCAAGTCCTCATGCTTTGTGCCCTTTGCCCCTCGGCGATCTTGCCGTCGTAGTAGTTCCGTCCTCTGGTGCCCGGCATGCGCACTTGCGTCAAGCGATGGTGTGCAGGGCGTTGTTGAGCTAGCGATCGCCGTGGCGGGACAGTCGATGCCGAGGCTTGCCGGCGCTGGCGATTTCTATTGGCGCGGTGCCGGTGTGGACTGCGAAGGCTCCTGCGCTGCGGAACCGTGACGCGCGGCCGGTGCGGCCCAGCAGCCGAGCCGCGACCACCGGTCCGACGCCGACCAAGTCGAGAAGGCTGCTGCCGGAATCGGCGACGGTGTCCTGCATACGCTGCCGGTTGGCCTTGAGCCGGGCGTCGAGGGCTCGCACGTCGGCGACGAGTTCGCGGGCGAGTTCTTTGCGGGCGCGTTTCACCGGTGAGGACGGGCGGACACGCCGCAACACATCAGTGGCCTGGTTTGCGGTCAGATCGGTGGACACGCCACGGGGCAGCAACTCCCGCATCACCGGGTGCAGCTGGTTGACCGTCCGGGTGCGCTGCCTGGTCAGATTCGTGCGCCGCTCATCAAGCATTCGCAGCACGGTGCTCGCTCCCTCAACCTCGACGGGCACCGCATCGCCATGCAACGCCGCCACACTGGCAGCCGCAGCCGCGTCGATATTGTCGTTCTTGCGCCGCCCGCCCCGCGACAATTCTCGCACCCGCGCAGTGGCCGTGGACGGCACGTCGGTGACCTTCTCGCCGTGGGCGATCAGCCATTGGGCCAGGTGCCGGCCCAGACCCCACGCGTTCTCCACGGCCCAGCACCGCTCAGAAACTCGTTTTGCCCACGCCAGAAGCCGCCCATACTCGGGCAATGTCGCGTCGATGCGGATCGTTTCGATCGTCTGGTTGGTTGCGGCATTCAGCGCCGCCGCCGTATGGGTGGCCTTGTGCGGGTCGACCCCGATCACCACCATCAACCACGTCTCCTCACTCCTCGTCGGGATATAGGGAGCCGCGGGCGACATTCCGGCTTTCGGCCTGTGTGTCCCACACCTCTGTTGAGTTAGACCCGCGGTCGGTGTCGGGCCGGGGCGCAAACCCCTGGTGAGCCAGCCCGAACGGGCGCAGGAACCTCACGAGCCAGCCCCGACTCGACACCTCCGGCAGACTACGGCTGGTGATCATCCAGCCCGCCAACCGGTCACGCCTACACAAGCCGGAACCTCAGGCCGAACCCACGCCATGGCCGGGTGATCCGGCGCACCCGCAGCGTTCGCAGACAGTGCCATCTTCTGAACGGCGCATCGAAGCAGTCGAACACGTGCCGAGCACCCCTCCCCCTCGATGGTGAAGCCAATGCGGGAAGCTCGGCCTCCCGCCCGCGCGCGACCCTGTCCAGGCGTGGGCCTTTGGCCACCGTCCGAGAGGACGCCGCAGCAGCGAGGCCATGCGCAAGGCACTGTTCGAGCAGATGGCCACGTTGCCCGCATAGCTGCGTCGCTCGCTCACCTAGGACCGCGGCAAGGAACTCGCGCAACATGCCAATTTCACTGTCGACACCGGTATCGCCGTCTACTTCGCCGGCCCGCATTAACCCTGGCAGCGAGGGACGAAAGACACGAATAGTTCTCTACGCCAATACTTTCCGAATGGAACAAATCTGTCCCAGCGGAGCGCAAGCGAAATCGCAGCAGTCACCGCGGCACTGAACGCCAGACCCCGCAAGACCTCGGCTCCCCCAACTACCTCGCTGTCCTCCTGTTTGGCCGCATCGACGAGGAACGCGCCGCCTTACGGCAGCGCAGTCAACGTCGTACACCGGCAGGTATATCAAGCGATTTAGCGTTTTAGTTGGGCATCCTTGACCGCTAGCATCGGGTTTTGACTATTGCGCACACCTTCGCATCCTCCATGAAAAAGCGCATTTTCGAGCATATCGCTCGGTAACGGATTATCGCGGACTAGCCTTGATCGGACGCTGCGACCGACGGACTCCTCGCACTTCCGAATTGCTGGATGAGGTACTCCACCAAGGTAAGCAACACATCTTTTACCGATTTACGATGACGAGCGTCGCACAAAATAATGGGTACTTCGAGAGTGAGATCAAGTGCGCTTCGGATCTCTTCAGAGCTGTAGACCGGACCTCCGTCGAAACAATTGACGCCGACTACAAATGGTATTCCCCGCCTCTCGAAATAGTCGACAGCGGAAAACGAGGACTCCAGGCGCCGCGGATCGGCGAGGACCACTGTTCCGAGTGCGCCCCGCGATAACTCGTCCCAGAGAAACCAAAATCTTTCCTGGCCGGGCGTGCCGAAGAGATAAAGGATCAATTCGCTATCAATCGTGATGCGACCGAAATCCAGCGCGACCGTGGTGGTTGTTTTGGCATCCACGCCGGTCAGATCGTCCACTGATACGCTCAGATTACTGAGCGACTCTTCAGTGCGCAGCGGCGCGACTTCGCTGATTGCCCCCACCAACGTGGACTTTCCCACACCGAATCCTCCCGCGATCAGAATCTTCACCGATTGCGCGATCATATTCATGGATTTGGCGGTATCAGAGTTTTCGAATGCCATTGAGCACCGTCCGGAGTAGATCGATATCGGTCGAACCGGAGCTGCGCGACGAATCCGGTGACCGGTAGATGAGGTAGCCGGCGACTATGAGGTCGTTGATCAGGATCTTCGTCACCGTCAGTGGAAGCTCGAGTTGGGCGGCGACCTCGGCAATTGACGTGGGACGCCGACACATCCCCAGTATCCGACGGCTTTCCGGCTCCAACCCGTCGACGCCGCCGAACCCGGCTGTAACGATCAGCGTGATCATATCGAGGCTGTGGTGGCCACCCGTCCGGCCCTGGCTGATGGCGTAGGGCCGCACCAGTGGACCAGAGGCATCCTCGAACCAATGCTCACGCCGCTTCGTCATGGTCTTGTATCGACCCTGCCGATATGACTGGGCCGAAGTGTCGCTGAGAGGTATCTTCCGATGCGCTTGATCGTGTGATTCATGTCGTAGGCAACCATTCCCATATCCGCCGCAATGTCCGCCATCAGCGCCAGACACGCGTTGGGCCCACCGGCTGTTACGAATATGACCGCCTCCGCCAATTCGATGACCGCCTGTCGGACCTCCCCACCACCGAATCGGCTGCCCGAACTTCGCGCAAGACCATATAGCGCGGACGACATGGCGCAGAAGTGTTCCGCGTCCTCTCTGGACATATGGGTGGAGTTGCCGATCAGCAGCCCATCGGTCGACAGCACAACCGCTTGGCGTACGCCGGGTAGGCGCTGCACCAAATCATCGAGCAGCCAATCGAGGTCGGTGGGAGTGGTCACTGTGACTTTCCTTTGTAATCGTCGGCGATGTGCGAATCAAGCTCAGCTTTGGGCATGACGTCCCTGTCGTGTACCCGCTTCGATCGCGGTGAATAGGTCCCGCGCCTGTTCCGGTGAACGACTGCCGATTGGTGTAGATCTACCTGACGAGGCCGAGGAAGTCGGCTGCGCAAGTTCCGGCGCGAGATGTTCCTGTCGCCGTCGGCGCGGGAGCGGCGGCCGCCCTTCTGCGGCCACCGGTCCGAACTCGCTGTCTCCGGGCCAGCCAGGAGTCTCGGGAACGTCGCCGGTCCGCCGAGCGAGGTCCGCGGAACTCTCCAAAAGCTCGACAGATCTGGACGACGAGACCTGCGGCGTCCAGCCATTCAGCTGACTTCCGAACTGCTCTGCACTATCCGACAGGCCGGCGCCTTCGTCACCACTCCCCGGCTGCACCAGCTCGGTATCGAGCAGGTGCTGCGGAATGAGTACGACCGCACGAACGCCGCCATAGTCCGATTCCGCCAACCGCACTTTAATGTTGGAACGACCTGCCAACGCGGCGACGACCAGCAGCCCGAGCCTCGAATCACTGGATAGGTGGAGCACACCGAAGTCTGGGGGGTTCCGCAGCATCTCGTTCGCACGGTCCAATTCCGCACCGGGCATCCCGAGACCTTGGTCGACGACCTCGACGACCGCCCCCTTGCCGACGATGGTTCCCGAAGCTTCCACCCGAGAACCCGAGGGCGAGAAGGAGGTTGCGTTATCAATCAACTCGGCGAGCAGATGGATGACGTCGGCGACGACGGTGCCGATGACTCGCACGTCCGGCACCCGACTTGATCGAACCCGTTGATAGTCTTGTGTTTCGGCAATCGCGCTTCGGACGATCTCTATGAGCGGCACCGGGTTGCGCCATCGACGACCCGGCCGCTCACCGCCGAGAATGATGAGGTTCTCGGCGTTGCGACGTTCACGAGTCGCCAGATGATCGAGCTGGAACAGCACGCTCAACAGTTCCGGGTCCTCCTGGCGCGACTCAGCTGTATCCAGGATCTCCAACTGCCGATGCATCATGAGCTGGCTGCGATGAGCGATGTTCAAGAACACCGCATTAACGGCCTCTCGGGTCTTGGCCTCGGTGACCGCCGCCGACACCGCCGCCAGCTGGGAACGATTGAACGCATCCGCCACTTGGCCGATCTCATCGCGTCCGAAGTCGAGCCGGACCACCTCTGACTCGACGTCAACCGACTCTCCGTTGCCGATTCGGGTCATGATGTCAGGCAACTGCTTGTCGGCCATCGCGAGGGTCTCACCGCGTAGCCGCTTCAGTCGCCGGGTCAACCGGTTCGACATTCCGACCGAAACGAGCAAGATACCGAAGGCGATCGCCACAGCCGCCACACCACCCGCGATCGAGTTCCGGACAGTTCGGTCCGCGATATCGCTGGCAACTTGATGCGTAGCGGCGAAATTGGTGCGCCACACCTCCAGAAGCTTGGCCTCGACTCCGGTAAATGCCACGTGCCAGGCATCCAGGTCTACCTGAAGTGCCGCAGTGCTCGCCGTCCCTTGAAGTGCGGCAGTGCTTGCGGTCCGGCGCTGGTCATCCCGTGCCCTCGCCCCATCCGAGATGATCGCCTCTTCGATTGCGGTGGATTGCTGCCAGAGCTGGCTACCAGTGAGATCGTCCAGCATCCGCTTCGCGGAGGGGGCCAGCTGCGGGGCCAAGTTGGCAAGTTCGTTGTGGTAAATATCCATTTGACGAACGGACTCCCGCCAATACGCCGGAGCCAGACCTTCGGCGTCGGCTGCCGCCGCAGCCATCGAGTGCGCCATGCCCGCCGTCAGGACGGCGGAAAATAATCTCGTGGAGGTTATCGCCGAGGCGGCGTTGCTGACGTCCCGAGCGGCCTTGGCGATGCCGTCCATGATCGTCGAGCCGTAACGGGCTACCTGCATGTACAGGCCGTACACCTCATCGATCGAGGACATGCCGGTATCGACACGCCCACGGAGCTGGACGATGTGTTGGTATGCGTCGGCCACTTCTGACGAAGAACCGTCCACAGTCCCCGGACGCATGCTGCTCATATCCGCCAGCTGTCCGATGTTGACCTTTATTTGCTCATCAACCCGAGCCCGCGCGTCTACCAGGTCATTCGGAGCTATCGGTTTGCCACTGACGCGTAGCAAGGTCAGTCGGAACTCATTCTGGATGAGCGAGGTCAGGTCGATGATGGCTGGAGCGGATCGCACATTCTCGTCTGCGAAATTCTTGTCCCGAACTCCCTGGGTCACCAAAATCGCCGCACCAGCCGCGCCAACAGCCAGCAGCACGACGCTGGGGATCAAAGCAATCGACAAGATGCGAGCGCGGATGCCGGGGGTGAAGTGGAACATGCGGACGACCTAACTGAAAGAGCTCACATCATTCGCCAAGATATTGATGGAGCGGCCCGGATTCGATGTGGATATGCCTGACACGGCGCGGGATCTTCATCAGAACCGTCCCGAGTTGGCGATGAAATCGCTTGCCGTGCCGCAGATGTCGTTGCGTGGCCAGGAGCTGGGTGGAGCCAATGTCCACACATCGTGGTCGCGGCGTACCGCGTCGAGACAGCCGGTCAGATGCCGCACGTTCGGCACGACCACCGTATCGATTCTCGACGTTGCAAAGCGGCGAGGGAGATGAGTTCGTCGGCGTCGGCATGATTACGCATCGTGGCGAAGACTCGCTGGCCCCGCCGAGCCAGAGCCACAGCGGTAAGTCGCCCGAAGCCGCTGCTGCATCCGGCGATCAGCACATTCTTTGTCATCAAACCTCTTCTTTTCGATCACAGATTTGTGGTGACGCGAGCACCTGACTCGGTCAAGTGCCGCTGTGACTTCGGTATCAAATCCGACATATGCGTCGGTGGATAGCATTGGTGGCATTGGTGGCACTAATAGCACACCGAGAAGGCCGCCGATTTTTCTTCAGTGGTGCCGAGAAACTCTGCCCGCAGTCTTTTAAAACTGGTCTCCGACCAGTGCATGCTGTGATGGCGAATATTGCGCGTGCGGCGCTGCGATGCGCTGTATCGTCAGGCGGTCCCGTCGCCGGCCGATAGGCCCGGATGGACGACTTACTCGCTGACGGCGCTGTCGTTCAACTGCTTATCGTCCGATTAGCCGACAACGCCCGTATGCCGATCCGCTGGAACCTTCTGAACTACTCGGTTTGGCGCGACCTTTCCTCGTTGTGATGTTAGCGAGAGGGTAATTCTCGACAAGCTCCTTTGTCAAGACTTGCAGTCTCGACAAAGCGGTCTACCGCCGCGCTACGCTGAGTCGGCGGCGAAAATGACATCGGCAGGCACCACCAAACCGTGCTCACGCGCCGGTTGCGCGGTGCCAGCCCCGCCGACGAGGTGGCGGGCCACCACACCGCTGTCGGTGGACAGTCCCTGCAACACCAGGTAGTTCTGTTCGAAGAACGGAATCTCGGCAGTGAGGAACCCCTCGAATTCGTCTTCGTTCATTCTCGGCAGGGCGGTGGTATCGAGGCGAGTCCGCTCCGACGTCGGAGTGCGCGGCGGCGATGCCCGCGGTGTGGACGGTCGACACCGTGGCGGGCGTTATCGGCAGCCTGGGGGATGACCGATCAGGTGAGGCGTCGGAGGCCGCCGAATCGTTGGTGTCCGCTGCGGAGGCGGGTGTCGTGACCAGCGAGAAGATAGTGCACGTCTTCGGTGACGGCGACCGGGTCGACGTCGATGGCGCCATGTTCCAGTTCGTGGTCGCGGGCTTGGCCGCAGACGATGCGGGTCGCATCCTCAAGGCAGCTGCGATCGACCTCGTCCGGGACTACATCCGTCGCGGGGGCCGCGATACCCGATGTCGACGCCGCAGGCCGATCGCATCAGTGTGGGCTGGTGTATTCGCCGGTGCCCGCGGGGGAAATCGCTTTGGACCGTGCGGTTTCTATGTCGCCGATGACGGTGCCGTGGAGCGGTCGACCTTATCGGTGCCGCGATCGGTGTTCGTAGCCGGTTTCGAGTAACGGTTTTGGCTTCGCCGAGACGGCCGAGCCGGACCGAAGGGTTAGCAACGTGCCCGATGAAGTCCGGCCCGTGACCAACGATCTTGTGAAAACTGGCGTTTAGCCTCTACTGGGGTGAGGCCGGAAAGGGGCAATGACGATCTGATGGTGCTGGGCCGCCGCGAAACTCTGAAAGCTACTGACATGAGTGGTTGCTCATGGCGGATGCTTGGTCCTGTATTGGTGCTCACGGACGGACCGTCGGATAGTGATGGCCATGGACCGATCTCTGCTCGTTGCCGTCATCGGCGACCGCGACCCGGCGTTTTCCCCGCACCTGGCCACCGACGACGCGCTGCGGCACGCTGCCGCGCACCTGGGCATCGGGGTGGATGTCCGCTGGCTTGCCACCGAACCGCTTGAATCGAATCTGGCCGAGGTAGAGGCTGCCGACGTGCTGTGGTGCGCGCCGGGCAGCCCGTACCGCAGCCTGGCGGGCGCTCTTGCCGCGCTCCGTCACGGCCGTGAGCACAGCGTGCCTACTCTGGGGACGTGTGGTGGCTGCCAGCACATGGTCATCGAGTACGCCCGCCACGTGCTCGGCTACGAGGATGCCCAGCACGCCGAGTACGACCCGTACGCCTCGACCCTGTTCGTGTCGGAACTGACCTGCTCGCTGGCCGGCAAGACCATGCCCGTGACCCTGGTTCCCGGTTCCCGAGTGGCCGCGTTGTACGGGCGGGCCGAGGTCGAGGAGGAGTACTACTGCAACTTCGGGCTCGACCCTCGCCGGCAAGGGGCCCTGCACGAGGGCGGCTTCTTGGTCACCGCCGTGGACGGTGACGGCGAGGCCCGGGTGCTGGAGATCCCTGGCCACCCGTTCTATGTGGCCACCCTGTTCGTGCCGCAGGCCCGCTCGCGTCCCGAGGCCCCGCACCCGCTGGTCGTCGGCCTGCTGCGTGCGGCGCTATGACGTTCACCCAGCTCAGGATTCTGCAGGCGGTCGCACGGACCGGCAACATGACCCGGGCCGCCGAGGAACTGGCCACCACGCAGTCTGCCGTCAGCCACGCTCTGCGCGCGCTGGAGGGCGAGTTCGGGATCGCGCTGCTGGTCCGGGGCAACCACGGGGTGAGTCTGACAGCGGCTGGGCGTGCCGTGTGCCGTCGTGCCATGCTCATCCTCACTCAGGTGGAGGCGCTGGAGCAGGAGGTGGCCGCGGCCCGGGGGCGCGAGCGCGGCAGCTTGCGCGTCGGCGTCATCCCCAGCGCCAACGCCCGGCTGCTACCGCCGATTCTGCGGCGGTTCGCGGATGTGCATTCGGCGGTGCGGCTCACGGTGATGGAGGGCTCGGACGACGAGGTGCTGGAGTGGCTCGTAACCGGGGCGGCGGACATCGCCACTGTGTCATCCGGGGTCGCGGGCACCACCGGGTCCTCGACAGGGCGGAGTATCGGGGTCTGGGTCCCTGCCGGGTTGGGGGCGCGGCCGCTTGCCGCCGATCGTATGCTAGCCGTCCTGCCAGGCGGTCACGAGCTGAGTCTTTGCCACTCGGTGCCGATAATCGATCTGGCCCGGCACCCCTTCATCATGTCCACAGGCGGGTGCGAGCCGCTCATCACGGCACTCGCGCGGGCGGCGGGGGCGAGCCTGAAGTGCCACTATCGGGTGCGTGACACCAACAGCATTCTCGCCATGGTTGCCGAGGGGCTCGGGGTGAGCATCGTCCCCGAACTGTCGCTGCCCGCCCATCGTGCGGGCGTGCACGCGATCCCGCTGGACCCGGCTGCCGAGCGCACCATCCTCCTGGCCTGGCCCGCCGACCCACTCCCCACGGCCACCGCCTTCGCCGAACTGGCCTTCACGCTGACGCCTCGCCCCACCTGACTACCCCCTATGCGACCTCTCTGCTGGCCCCACGCCTGGCGTCGGGGTATTTCGTTGCGCGGGTGTAGGAGTCGTGGTCGGTGCCGCAATCTCACGGTTGCGGCGGTTGTTCCGACAGTGCCGGCCCAGGGAAAGGCCCGATCGGCTGAGTCGCGTATTCCCCACGGCCACACTCGAAGCCTGATCGCCGTGGCCTCACCGCCAGGGCCAGCGGGACCACGGCAGAGATGCTTCAACTACATGGGACTGCGCGCCGGACGCCTCAGATCGATGAAAACTGCCTGAGATTTCGAGGCGACAGGGGTAGTCGTCCCGATATCGGTCGAATCCGGGACGGCAGCAAAGAGTGTGGCGAACGCCCATGACGGCCTGTCTCGGAACCCGTCCCGGAACCGGGTGGCGGATCTTGAGTTCCGGGACAGTATGCGGGACCATCCTCCGATGGCGTACACCAACATCGTCCGGATCGGCTACGCCAGAGTGTCCGGGCGATCGCAGGATCACCAGCTGCAACTCGACACACTCGCCGGTGCCGACTGCCGCGAGGTCGTCGTGGAGACCGCCAGCACCCGGGGCGACCGCCCGCAGCTGCGCAAAACCCTGGCGACGCTCAAGCCCGGCGACACCCTGGTAATCTACAAACCGGACCGGGTCGCGCGGTCGATGAAGGAACTGCTCGTGCTGCTCGAAGACGAGCTGCATGCCCGCGAGATCGACCTGCATATCCTCACCGGCATCTGCGCCGGGGTGCACAAACCCAACGGCCAGACGATGGCGGAGAAGATGCTGTTCATGGTCGCGGCCATGGCCGCGGAGCTGGAACGCGAGCTGATCCGCGAGCGCACCCTCGACGGCCTGGCCGCCGCCGCGGCCCAGGGCCGCAAGGGCGGACGCCCCGCGGCGGTGGATGCCGACACCCTGGCCGTCCCGATCGACCGCCGCAAACGCGGCGAGTCGGTCACCGCCATCGCCAAACACCTCCAGATCGGCCGCTCCACCCTCTACCGCGCCCTCGAACCCCACCTCGCTGATGCGCCCACCACATGACGCGGTCATCGGCATTGCGCTCCATGACCAGGCGCAACGCGGCGCCGGCGGGAACACGGCGGGCCTCGGCGTCCTATTCGTCGTCGGGGAGGTCGGGATCGCGTAGTGCCCGGCGGGCGGGTTCCGGTGGCTGGAAACTGTAGTGCCCGTGGACGTTGATGTGTTTGTGCCAGTACGGGTGCAGGCGGGCTATGTCCGTGTCGAGCACCGGATAGCCTTGTGCGCGTAGCTGATTCAACGCATCGTCGAGATAGCGCGTGTTCCACAGGGTGATGGCGTTGACGATAAGGCCCAGCGCGCCGAGTTGGTCTTCCATCCCGGCGTGGTAGGCCTCGCGCAGCTCGCCTTTGCGGCCGTGGAAGACGTGTTTGCCCAGGCCGTGGCGTTCTTCTTGCAGGTTGCGCATCCATTTGATGTCGCGCCGATACGGTTCGCGGTCGACGTAGGTGAGCACGTGCACGGTTTTGAAGATTCGCCCGAAGTGGGCCAGGGCGTCGCCGAGCTGGGTGGGGTTGCCGCCGTGCTGCAGCATCCGCATGACATCGGAGGCGCTGACCTGGCCGCTGTGCACCGAGGCGGCCACGCGCACGATGTCGGGCCAGTGGCGGGTGATCTTGGCCAGGTCGATCCTGCCGCGGGCGGCCCGGTCCAGGGGCCCGTAGTCCGCGGCCGGGTCGATGCGCCACAGTTTCTGGTCGGGCAGGTCGGCCAGCTCGGGGCGGTAGGCGACGCCCAGGAGTTTGAGCAGGCCGAAGACCATGTCGCTGTACGATCCGGTGTCGGAAATCAGCACTTGCGGGCGGAGTCCGCCGTCGCGGCGATACATCAGATCCACCGCGTACAGCGAGTCCCGGGGTGTTCCGGACAGGACCATCCCGGCCAGCCCGACACCCTGGTCGTTGATCATGTTGAGCAGGGTGCTGCCCTTGCGGCGGCCGAAGTATTTCGGGTTCGCGCGGGCGTCGATGCTGCGGACGGGCACCACGAACCGGGTGCCGTCCACCGCGGCGACCAGCCCGCCGCCCCACAACTGCGCGGTGCCGATCCCGGCTTGAGCGTCGATGAGCGCGGCGTTGGCCCCGGCATGGGTCTCGGCGCGCACATAGTTCTGGTAGACGTGCCCGATCCGGGACCTGGTCAACGCATCGACTCCCGGTGTGACGACCGGTCCCCAGCCGACGTTGAGGGCCTGCGCGGTCAGTACCGCGGCCAGGGTGAGGTCGAGGTTGTCACTGATCCGCGCCCCACCACCGATGTGGGTATAGGCGGTAGCGAACTGCGGGCACCAGCTCAGCACCTCCAGGATCAGCTCGCCGATGTCGACCCTCGGCATCATCGCCTGAGTCCGTCGTCGCAGATCGATCAGGCTCGGCGGCTCCGGGATCGCTTCGAGCGCGCCTGCGTGCACCCGGGCCTGCGCATCGACGGTGACCGCACCGGCCGCCGCCCGCGCGGCCGTGTGCCGCCAGATCTCGTCCAGCTCCGCGGCGGCTTCGTCGAGCAGTTCGCCGGGGTCGGCGGGTAGTTGCAGCGAATTCATCAGCGACTCGCGGCCGGCCTCCCATGCCGCACCCGAGAGCAGTTAAGCGCGCGGGTCGGCCCACCGCGACGACGCGGCGGCGAAGATATCGCGGCGGCGCAGCCGCTGATGGGACGCCTCCAGCACACAGAACACGTACGCAACCTTCTCGACGGTGCCGGGCGGGCGATCGCGGCGTAGCACCAGATTCCGCCAGCCCGGGCTCACCACCTCGAGGTCGACACTGCGAGCATCCAGGTAGCCGGCGGGTACCCGCTTGGTCGCGGGCTTGTCCAGCAGGTCGGGCAGAGCCCGCAATGCGGCCAGCACGGGCTCGGCGTCGGCGCTGGCCCCGAACTCGATCGTCTCCACGAACACCCGCAAGAATTTCCGCACGAACGGATAGCGGGTCATCAACGCCGTCCGCCACTCGCCGTCCGGGTCGGCATCCGGCGGCATGATCTCGTTGATGTTGGCCACCGATGCCCGCAGCTGTGCACGGGACACGACGTTGCCGATGTGGTCCCACAACACCGCGATCGTGACCTCATCGCCCCAGTCCTCGGCTTCCAGGAGCACCGCGACCGCGGCCGCCAGGCGTGCGGCGTCCTTGCTGATCCGCGGGTACCGCTCGAGTTTGTCGACGGCCGATCGGCGTTCGGCGCGCGCCAGCAACACGCTGGTCATGATCACATCGAACAGCTCCAGGGCGTCGTCGGTGGCTTTGCCCTCCAGATACACCGCCGTGGACAGCAGTGTCGCCAGCCGTTTCGAGTGCGGGCGGGTGTGCCGCAGATCGGTCGCGTTCGAGGTCATGCCGCGCCGCGCCAAATCCACTACCCGCCGCTGCGGAACCGCGGCCAAATCCACTGCGCCCACACCCATCCCGGCCACCTGCGCGATGCGCCGACAGGCCGCGACCAGGGCCTTGGCGGTGGGATCGGTCGGGCCGCGCCGCAACACCTCCAACGCCGAGACCCGCCGCCCGTCGGGCACCTCGATCAAATCCAGCAGCAAACCCCGCCTGCCGGGCAGTCACCAACTCGGCCAGCGTGGTCCACAACCGCACATGCGTGGCCCGCACCACCCGGGCGACCAGCCTCTCGAGTTCACCCACCGCGGGCAGCAGCACCTGCCGGGCCCGAAGCCAGGCGACCACGCCATCGAAAATGGTCTTCGGCCCGGCACCGGTATTCCAGGCCCGGTCATCGATCCACCGGGTCAACTCCTCACCGACACTAGCGAAGTCACGCCAGCCCTGCGCCCGGCAGATCTCCCGCCGATGCTCCCACTTGGTATTGACGCGCTCCACATAGGATTTCACCACCGACGGGTCGGCGATCCCGAGCTGGCCGGCGAGTTCGTCAACCACCCCCGCGGGGACATCGAGGGGATCGTCGAGGAACGTGCCCAGGAAACGCACAGTAGTCAGTTGAAGCGCGAATCCCAGCCGACTGGCCTCACCACGCCGCTTCCCGATCAACACGCGGTCCTGGTCGTCCAGATAGAAGAACCGCTGCAGGTCTTCCGTTGAGGGCTCCCCGTCGAAGCAGCCGTACCCCGCGACCTGCCCCGCGGTCAGAAAACCCTTCTCATCCTCATTCTCGGACACCGACGGTCAACCTACGCAGAAAGCCCCAAGATCACCGCCGAACGGGTCACCGCCCCCTTATCGCCAGTATCCACAAGATCGTTGGTCGCAGGCCAGTCCGATTGGATTTGGACAGTCTGCGGTGGCAGTTGCGCGGCTGGTCGACCTCGGCGACCAGGTGGGCACTGCCGCATTGCCCTTTGGCGGCTTGGAAGCATTCCTCGATCGCCCACCTCCCACCGGCCACGGCAACGATCTGGCCGCGATCGATGGCGTCGGGGTGGAAACACACGTAGTAGGCGATATCCGCGGGATCGCCGGGCCAGCAGGATGCGCACGAAACCGGCCGGGATGTCGTCGAGGACCGGAAGGGCGGCCCAAGCGAAGTCGTATTCGCGTTCCCCTCGGACTCCAGGACCGACCGAGACACGATGCCATGCTTCGGCGGGGGGCGCGGCTGATCAGGGTATCGACTCTGCGGCGACCATCGACGTCGGTGATGGTGTGCCTGACCGGGACTTCTACCACATAGGGCATCCGATTCGCCTGCAGGAACGCCCTGAATCTGCCGTCACGCCCGTAGGCGGAATCGGCGGTCACCCACCCGGCCATCACACCCGCGGCCAGCGCCCGACCGATCATCACCTCGGCTAACCATGGCTTGGTAAAAAGCCCTGACTCCAGCGACTTTCGGGCACACCGGCGTCAACACAACAGTCACGCTCTGCGGTCCACGACTCCAGCAGATACAACTCACGGTCAATCAACGCCCGGCCCGAGCGACCAGCATAGGCAAGGAACACACCCAGTCGACAGTTCTCGATCCGGCCGCAGTGCCCGAATACTGTCGCTGCACCCCGACCGAGCGCAGTCCCTCCTTCACGAAACCCGTCTCATCGACCACCAGCACCCCATCCGGCGAAGCCAGCGCCTCGCGCCATATAGGCGCGGACCCGATCACGCACCTCATCGGCACTCCAACGCGCCCCGGTTCAGCAGATGCCGGCACCCGTCGGGAACCACCCCGCCGCCTCGGCCAGCTGCCAGGAGTTCTTCCGCTCCACCGGCGCCAGCAACCCCGTCACATACGCCTTCGCCCACCCTCGCGGCTCCGCCCGCCCGACCGCCCCCGCAACGCGGGCGAACACATCATCCAGACTCGACCGCCACACCGCACTATCCTGCGGCACAACACCATCCAGCACACAGCAAATCTGCAGATAACAACTACAACTGTCGTGCTAGACCGACGCTCCTATCCGCCCTCTTCACGGCACGCCCCTTCGATGATCTGTCGGCACGATAAGTCTCGATAAGTTAGATTGTCAATACGGGCCATCTTGACAAACTAGAGTGAGCGACAGCGCACCCGTTCGGCCAACGAGCAGGTAGCGAGGAACGATCGCCGACGGCGACCCGAGCCTTGAACGTGCTGCTCAAGGGGTCATCTATGCGATGCTGGAAGGCCGCGCTCCAGATAGCTGACGTTCGATGAAATTTGTTGACATGCGTCTACTGCGGACTTAGAGTCAGCCGCGTGCCTGTGACAGATTCCACTTCCAACGCGAGGCTGCTATTGAACTTCGCATCCTCGCTTGAAGATGCACATGCGATACGTCCGCAACTGCCGAACGACACCCGGCCACTGTTGTCCGTCACTGCGGGGCGTAGAGCATGGTGTGTTGGCGGTGGTCAGGCCGGCAGGGGGCCTGCGGCTACGCCAGACCGGGCATCACCGAAATCGATCGCTCCGGAATCATTTCCAGCAAGCATCCGGCCACGCGGCAATCATTTCCGCCGCTACCCACAGACCGCCCGCCGAGCGGCGGAATCGAACACTCCTCCGCGACTGTCGAATTCGCAACCCCGACCCCCGCCCACACGGGTCAACCACCAGTCCCGGTCACCGATACCGCCCATTTCAGTTGCGCAATTCAATCGGTCTTTTGATCCGAATAATGTGCGCTAAGTGATCCATTTCGCTACCGGGTTTCCACCCGGCTCACTCCCTTGTTTCCAGCCGGCAACTCGTCCTGACCCGCGGAGGGTTCAGGTTCCTTTACGAGATGCCGGGGCCAGAAAGGCATCTCGACCATGAGCTCGACCCAGACCGCAGCTTCGCCGACCCTGCTCACGGGGCTGTGGCAGCGCAAGCTACCGCACTATCCCGATACCCCCGCCCGCTCCTGGTATCTGGCCCTGGTGGTCATCACCTCGGTGGCCCTGTACTACCAGCTATTCGTCGCCGGAGCGGTGGGCAATGAGCTGATTGCCTACTTCCACCTATCCTTCCGGTACTTCGTCGGGATATTTATCGCGGGCGCCGCATTCGGCGCGGCCGCCTCGGTGCTCGCCGGCCTGCTCGACCGCTGGGGACGAGCCAATATCGTCGCCTATGGCGTGGTGATCTGCTCGCTGCTCACCTTGTTCGCCGTACCCGCGACCACGAGCAAGGAGGCCTACCTCGTCGTCTACTGCGTGGTGAGCATTGCCGAGGGCGCGGTGCTGGTGGCCACACCGGCATTGATTCGCGACTTCTCCCCGCAGTTGGGCCGGGCCTCGGCCATGGGCTTCTGGACCCTCGGACCGGTGCTCGGCGCGTTGATCACCACCGAAATCTCCACTCACACCCTCGGCGCCCATCCCGATTGGCAGTACCACTATCGGCTGTGCGGGGTGATCAGCATGGTCATCGCGGTATTCGCGGTGATCGGCTTGCGTGAACTGAGTCCGGCGCTGCGGGATCAGATCATGGTGTCGATGCGCGATCGCGCGCTGATCGAAGCGCGGGCGCACGGATTGGACGTCAGCACGCTCGAACACGGGCAATGGCGGCAGATGCTGCGTGTCAATATCGTCGGATCGGCGCTGGCGATCAGCATGTTTCTCGCCTACTTCTACACCATCGTGTCTTTCCTACCCGTTTATATGGCAACCATTTTCGGGTTCAGTTCGGCCAAGGCGAATGCCCTCGGAAATTGGTATTGGATCGCCAATGCGATCGCGCTCGTGCTGGCAGGCATCGTTTCGGACTACGTCAAGGTGCGCAAGCTGTTCATGATCGTCGGCGCACTCATCAGCATTGTCGGATTGTTCGTATTCCTCGGCTATACCGAGAAGCCCGACACCGGATACTACACGTTCGCGTTGTGGTTGAGCGTCATCGCGGTCGGTGTGGGCATCGCCTACGCCACCTGGATGGCCAGCTTCACCGAGACCGTGGAGAACCGGAATCCGGCCGCGACCGCGGTTGGTCTCGCGGTCTGGGGCGGCACGCTGCGCGGTGTCGTGACCATTGTGTTGTTCGGCTTGCTGATCGTAATCAATACCGCTGGCACACTGGTCAACTACGGTCCTCGACTCGCCGAAATCCAGCACAAGTACGGTCCACAGCTCGCGACCATTCAGACGGTCGGCACCGATACTCTCGCGGCGCTGCAGCAGAACCCCGATGATCAGGCCGCACAGGTCGCGGCGCTCAACAAGTTGACCGGTGCGTCGCCTGCCGAGATCCAGACGACCGTCGGCCTCAATACCCGCTATCCGCAGGAGCTGGCGACACTTCAGGCCATCGACCCGGCCACGTTGGCGACGCTGTCCACCAATCCGTCCGATGCCGCAGCGGGGCTTGCGGCGGTCGGCCAGGTCGCGGAGAAGTTCGGCATCCCGGTGGACCAGGCCATCGCACGCCTGCAAGCGACCCAGCAGCTCCCGGCCGCCGACCTCGCGGTCGCCGCCAAGGTGGGCCCCGAGCTCACGCAGGCGACGGCACAGCTGCAGTCGGTCGGCACCATCCCCGCCGATGACCAGGCCTATCTGGCCGCCCACGCCACCGAGGTGCTGCAGGCGGCCAAGGATTCGCCGGGACAGTGGAAGCGCTGGTGGTGGATCTGCCTGATCGCGCAGGTCGTATTCCTGCCGTTCGTGTTCCTGATGTCCGGACATTGGAGCCCGAAGAAAGCCGCTGCGGAGGCGAAGGCGCATGACGAGCGCGTCGAGCGCGAACTCGCCGCGATCAAGGAGAAACCGGAACCGGAGCCGGTCGGGTAGTGCGTCGTGCCTGGCGTTGCGACGGCATCGCCAGGCACGAACCGGTCACTTGGTGAGGTCGACCACCCATTCGTGGTTGTTCACGTCGACCTTGTCCTTGCCGTCGAAACCGGCGGGCGTAGCAACCTCACTGTTCGCATCGGTCAGCGTGGCACGCGCCATCTGGCTGGAAGCTGGATTGGGCAGCGCCTCACGGGGATTATGACGCTGCCTCTCTATTTGTCAAGTTGCAGAACACGGCTCGGCTGGGCTTCGGCGGCGTCTGGTGTCGTCGGCGATCATGATGCGCCAGATGGTGTTGGCGCATGGCCGCGCGTGGGGACGATCCGCCGGCAATCCTGCGGTCGTAGTATGCGCGGTGACTGCGCTCGCCGAATCTCAACCGGGCTCATCGAAATGTCCCACCCGTGAGCGGCGCTGATTATAGGGGCTGCCGGTTGCCCGTCGTGGTCCGGCGGAGGTGGTCCGCGGTCGCCTGGTGGTCGCGCAGGCGGTAGGAGCCCCCGTCGAGGTTGATCACCATCGACCGGTGTAGCAACCGGCCCAGCAGCGCGGCCGCGACGGTGTTGTCGCCGAGGATCTCGCCCTAGGATCCGACGCCGCGGTTGGTGGTGATCACGATCGAGGTCTTCAAATAGCGTTGCGACACGACCTGAAACAACGCTGACGCCGCCTCGGCCGGCAACGGCAGGTAGCCGATATCGTCGATCTATGCCGACGTCGGCATAGTGTCGCGTTCGGCTGAATACTGGTTCTGGCCCAAATTTCGTGAAGTCGATCGTTCTGTTGATCAGTCGCTCAACAGGATGCGCTTCCTCAACAGGTCAGGCTTTGCCCTGCCGAACATCTGCCGTTTCAGCATCTTGATCCGGTTGACATGCCCTTCGACCGTGCCGCTGCTCCAGCGCATGGTCAGACCTGCGGCGACCGCGTCCTGATCGCGTCGCAGGCCCCGAACGAACGAATGCAGTGCCGGCTGGTTGTCGGCATCGACGCAGCTCATCCATTGTTCGAGTTGCTTGCCCTTCAGTTCGGTCATCATGGT
This sequence comes from Nocardia sp. NPDC051911, assembly GCF_040681035.1. Classification (NCBI taxonomy): domain Bacteria; kingdom Bacillati; phylum Actinomycetota; class Actinomycetes; order Mycobacteriales; family Nocardiaceae; genus Nocardia; species Nocardia sp. NPDC051911. The sequence goes on along the minus strand of NZ_JBFAXY010000048.1, from coordinate 14,552 downwards.
CGCGAACGCGCGGATATGGCCCGCAAGGGAATCCAATTCCGGACTGGCGGCAAGGATCGCGTCGAGGCGCTGCTGGTCGTCGGGATCCAACGCCGCCGGATCGGTCATGATCCATGCCGCGACGCGACGCGCGGCTGGCGGCTTCGGTGGCGGCGCCGGGATGTGGGCGGTCGCCCGGAACTGCTGGAGGTAGGCGCGGACCATGCTCGCCCGGCCTCGGTAGCCGCGGGCGCGGATTTCCTCGAACAGCCTGGTGGCGTTCGTGCAGCCCTCATTCCATCGCCCGTGCAGGTAGGGCTTGAATTCGTCGAGCAGGCCGACGCGGTAGCCGGTGCCGTTGTTGACCAACAGTTCCTCCGGCGACTGGGCGCGGGCGAACCGGCGGGCGGTGTTGCGCGCCAAGCCCAGGCGGATCCCGATAGCCCGGATGGTTTCGCCTTCGGCCAGCAGTGCGTGAACCCGGGCGTAACGTTCCCGGGTGCGGACCGCAACGCGGTCGCGGCGTTGCGTGGGGTCGACCGGCCCGTGTCTCATGCCTGCGGCGACCTCGCCGATGTCGGGCAGCAACGGCTCACCAGGACGCTCGACCGCTGCGCTGAGGAAGACCCGATGCCGGGCGACGCTGCGCTCGACGGCTTCGCCGAGGTTGTGCCAGAGGTGCCAGCGATCTGCGACCTGGATTGCCTCGGGTGCGCCTTTCGTTGCGCCTTCGGCATAGGCGCCGGCGCGATCACGGCAGACGATCTCGACGCCCGGATGCGCCCGCAGCCAGGTGGTCAAGGTGTCAGCGGTGCGGTCGGTCAGGACGTCGACCGGGCGGCGGGTGTTCATGTCGATCAGGATCGTTCCGTAGCGGTGCCCACGGCGCAGGGCGAAGTCGTCGACCCCGAGAACGCGCGGCGTCGTTCGTTTCGGGTCCGGCAGTGCGCGGATCCTGCGCAGCAAGGTCGTGCGACCGACCTGGGCCGCGAGGTGCCCGGTCAACCGGGCACCGGCCCGTCCGCCCAACGCCAGCGCGACCGGGCGCAGGACCTTCTCCAGCAGAAGTGTCCGCCGTGCGTAACGGGCGGCAAGCCGAGGGACCTGCTCAGCGAAAGTTCTTCTCCCGCAATCCGAGTTGTCGCAGAACAACCGGCGGATCTGCAGGGCGATCACGACTTCCCGTCCGGAGATCGCGGTGTCGGACAATCGCCGTCGGTACCGGCTGTGGACGCGGTGCGACAGCGTCGCGCAGCAGGGGCACTCCACCTGCTCGTCCGGAGTGGCCGCGTCGATCCGGACCGTGGAACCGACAGCACGAACGGCGCCGATCACCAGACCGTCCAGGTGTGGAAACAAGATCGTCAACACACCAAGATCAGAGAATCGGCCACTTCGCCAACCATCAATCAGCCCAACATATCCCGGTCTGGGTCAATCACGAAATATGAACCAGAACCAGTCTTCAACCGGAAGCGACAGTGACGATCGAAGCTGCCGTTGGCGCGGCGGCGGGAAGTTGTCCGCGATGCCGGAGCGACTCGGCGCGGGTCCATTCCCGGTATTGGCGACAGTTGACGGATATGTCGATTGCGGGCCGCGTGGTGGTACTGCGGTTGCGTGTGCGCCGGTTCTTCTGCCCGAACATCGGTTGTGCTGCAGGACTTTTGCTGAGCAGGTTGCTGGGTTGACGGTGAAGTGGGCGCGCCGGACGAACCAGCTGGCCTCGACGCTGACCAGGATCGGGTTGGCGTTGGCGGGCGGGCCGGTGCCCGGCTGGCCAGCAGGCTGGGCATCGCGACGAGCCGGGACACGCTGCTGCGGCTAATGCGAGCGTTGCCGGACCCGCCGATCACCCGGGTGCAGATCCTCGGGGTCGACGATATCTCCTTCCGCCGCGGACACACGTATGGAACGGTCGTGGTGGATATGCAGTCGCATCGTCCGATCGAGGTGCTCGCCGACCGCACCGCCGCAACGCTCGCGGACTGGCTGGGGGAACATCCTGGAGTCGAGGTGGTGTGCCGAGATCGCGCTTCAGCTTATGCCGGGGCGGTCAAGACCGCCGCGCCCGGAGGCGATCGAGGTCGCCGATCGCTGGCATTTGTGGCATAACCTCGCCGAGGCGGTGGACAAGACCGTCGTCGCCGAACGGGCAGCCCTGCGCGTCGCCGTGGACCAGCCGCTAGAACAGCCTGCCTCGGAGTTCACCGTCTTGTGAATCATCCGGCTGCGCGGACAGGCCGCGCATGCGGATCTCGTGGCGGGGCGACAGCCTGATCGAAGCCTACGAAGCGCACAATCCGCGCCTTACCGACCCCGCAGACCTCCCGCCGGTCGGAAGCATGGTCGAGATCACCCAGTGGCGCCATCGCGGCTTCTCCCACGCCGTCACCACCGCCCTGCAAGCTCGATACCCATCAGTCGATGTCGAGTCGGTCAACTTCGCTGTAGGCGGAGCGACCTCAGCTGACGTATTCACCGAAGTCAGTGCCCGCGACACCGGCCAGGGGTGGCATATAGCGGTGGTCAGCTGCGGCACCAACGACGTCTGGAGGAGTTTTCAGCAGCGGCCCGAAGGCGTGCCGATCGGCGTGTACGAGGCCAACATACGCGCCGCTCTGCACGCGCTCGCGACCCGCGGTCATCGCGGCCCCGCCGATCGGGTGGCTGTCCGGCATCGACACCGCCGCGGTCAACGCCGAACTCGCCCGATACAACGAACGCGCCCGCCGCGCCGCCCTAGAGGTCGAGGCGTGCTTCATCGACGTGCGGGATCGGTTCATGGCGACAGCAACGGCGTTGGGGTGGGCTCCCGCCGTTCGGGCGGCTGCTGGGGCGTCGGCCACGCTGTGGTGTGCCGACGGAGTGCACCTATCGGATTTCGGTGATCATTTGCTCGCCGAGGAGATCGTGCGTTGCCTCACCGACGCGGCAGTCATCGAACACCTGCTCACGAATGACTCGACGCGGACCGCAACGCAGCAGCATGACACTCAGTAGCTTTCGCGCAGCGCGGAATCCCTACCATCGAACCTCGAATCGAACCCTGATCCGAAAGGCCGGGTGGTGTGCGGTGAGTGAGTCACAGGCCGATGTGTTCGACGAGAAGTTCAGCGTGTTCGCCCGATGGCAAACCAGCCCGTGGGGTCGGCTGCGCTATACCACCGCGGCCGCGAACCTCACCGCCCACCTATCGGCGGGCCCGCTGGACATTTTGGATGTGGGCGGGGGCAACGGCCTCGACGCGCTCGAACTCGCGGCACGGGGCCATCACGTCACGATCGCCGACATCTCCGAGCAGTCCCTCGCCGAGGCGTACCGCGGCCGCGCACGCGGCCTGGACGACCGCGTCACCACCCGGCACGCGAGCATCGATGCCCTCGGTGACGAGTTCGGTCGCGGCTGTTTCGATGTTCTGCTGTGCCACAACCTCATCCAGTACCTGCCTGACCCTGCCGGGGTGATCGCAACACTGGCGGTGCCGCTGCGTGTGAGCGGCGTGCTGTCGGTGATCGCGCCCAACGCTGACGCCGATCCGCTGCTGAGCGCGGTGCGGGGCCTGGACCCGGGCGGGGCGTTGGGGATGCTCGACGCTCCCACCCGCTACAGCGTCGCCTACGAAACAACCACCCGCGCCTGCTATCCCAACCATGTCAAAGCCGACCTGGCAACTGCCGGATTCGAGGTCATTGCTCATCGCGGCATCCGCACCGTTTGCGACTACATCGTTGACGACGACCGCAAGTCCGATCCCGAGTTCTACCGCCAGCTCGAACGCCTCGAACTGGCGCTGGCCGCCCGCGTCCCCTACATCCATCTGGCCAGGTTTTCCACACCACCTTCCGCCCACCGATGCGGCATACTGCGTGCATTGCACTGCTACTGACGGCGGTGACGGTGAGCCCCAGCCAGGTGGGTGTTCGGCTGTCGCGACCACGCGATCAACGACTGCGGCGACATCGCGCACCTGACGAAATTGTCCTGGACCAGGATCGTCCGGCGCCAGTTGGTCGCAGGCTCCGCGTCGCCAGACAACCGGACCTGATCGCCTACTGGGCCGCCCGACGACGGAAAGTGGTCGCTCCGCTCGACAGCTACAACCTGCGCCTGCTCGACAGGCAGAACGCTGCCCACTCTGCGGGGATCACCTGCTCACCGCCGACCAACCTCCACAGTCGCCACACGACTGGGAACGGTGGTGGCTGACCGTCGTCAAACGGGCGATCAACGCCGCCTACCTCACCCACCACGAGGCAGGCGGCCAGCCGGACGACAACCACACCCGCCTGATGCACGCTTCCTGCAACCGCAGCCTCATCGCTCGCAAGCGCAGGAAGCCGGAAACCCGCAACGTTTTCGGGGCTTGCTCGAGCCGGATGCGGTTACGCCGCACGGCCGGTTCTAAGGGGCTCCGGGCTTTTAGAAACGGAGCGGATCGGAGGACCGGCACCGTGCTCCGTCTCGACCCTACTCGAACCGGTCTCCTACGGGTTCCGCCCGAAGCGACATGCCCGGGACGCGATCGCCGATATCCACTACTACGGCACCCGCGGCTACCGCTGGGTGTCCGGCGGTGCGAGCAGTTCGTGGAGCAACCGCTGCGCAAGTACGGCGGGAGTATCGGTTTCGAGCTCGGTGAGGGGCGGCAACTCGACGCCGGTCACCTTGCTCAGGTTGTCGTGCAGTGCGATTGCGGTGAGGGAGTCCAAGCCGATATCCAGGAAGCTGTGATCGGCCGCCACGGCGTTGGGGTCGTGGTATCCGAGCAGACCGGCAGCTCGGGTCACAACCAGGTCCTCGACAAGTTGCGCCTGCTCCGCGGTGCCGAGCCGCGCGAAATGCTCGCGGAACGCGGTGGACGCCGCGACGAGTGCGGTCTCGTCGGCGGACGCGATATCGGCCCACTGTGGTCGCGACTCGTCGAGTTGCCCGGCGACCGCGAGCTGTATGGCCCGGTCATGCCAGTATCGACGGTGCTCGAACGGATAAGTCGGCAGGTCGATCTGTCGTGCTCCGGCACCGTCGAAGAACTTCGTCCAGTCGACGGGCAGCCCGCGGACATATCCGCGGGCCAACGAGCCCGTGAACTGGTCGAAACCGCCCTGGCTGCGGCGGATCGTCCCGATGGCCAGCGCCGCATCCGAGACCGTCGCTGCGATGGCGGCGGTGAGCGCTGGATGGGGTCCGGCTTCGACGAAGTAGCTGGAGCCCGCCGCGGCGAGAGCTTCGACGGTCGCGGCGAACTGCACGGGCTGCCGCAGGTTGTCGTACCAATAGCTGGCGTCGGCTTCGGGGCCGTCCATCGGCTTTCCGGTGACCGTGGAGTACCAGTTGATCTGCGCGGGCTTGGGGGTGAGTCCGGACAGGTCTACCAATAGTCGTTCGCGGATGGGTTCCACATGTGCCGAATGCGAGGCAAATCCGATCCGGACGAGATGAGCGGGTACTCGCGCATCGCGGTATTGCGTCATCAACGCCGTGATGGAGTCGGCGTCTCCGGACAAAACGGTGGTCCGCGGACTGTTGTAGCCTGCGATGCTCACGTCGTCGATTCCGCGGATCCGTTGCGACACTTCCGCAGCGGGTGACTCTACCGACAGCATCCGGCCGTCGAGATCGGCGCACAGCGCGGCGCGACAGACGATGACGCGGGCGGCATCGCGCAGCGAAAGCACGCCCGCGACGTGCGCGGCGGCGATCTCGCCGAAGGAATGTCCGACCACCGCGTCGGGGACGACGCCGTATTCCTGCCACAGCCGGGCCAGCGACACCGTCACCGCGAACAGCACCGGCTGGACCACTTCCGGTCGGCGCAGGGCCGATTCGTCGGCTGCGGCAGCCGACACCGACCAATCGACGAATTCGCCCAAGGCCGACTCGCACTCGGCCATCGAGGCGGCGAAGACCGGCGACGAATCGAGCAGCGCCGACGCCATACCGGCCCACTGCGCACCGTGTCCGGGAAACACGAACACGGTCCTCCCCCGCAGGTCGGCGCGGCCGGTCACCGCATAGCCCGACGTTCCCGCCGCCAGCGCCGCCAGGTCCGCACGGTGGTCGGCTCTGAACACGACCGCCCGGTGCTCCAGCTGTGCGCGAGTGCCGGCCAGTGAATAACCGACGTCGGCGGGGGCGGTGCCACCGTCGAGTATCGAGACGAGTCGCCCCGCTTGCTGCGCTAGAGCCGTGGTCGTCTTGGCCGAGAAGGCCAGCGGTGTCACGAGCGGCGAGCAGGCTGCGGGACGCGCGACCGCTGAGCGCTTGCCGAAGACAAGCGCCGCGCTCCTTGGGGGGGTGGCTTCGGCAGCTTCGTCGTGCGGCGGGGCCTGTTCGAGGATGACGTGGGCATTGGTGCCACTGATCCCGAATGCGGAGACTCCCGCGCGCCGAGGCCGTGGGTGTTGCGGCCACGGTGTGGCGTCGGTGGCAAGGCGAACAGTGTCCGAGGTCCAGTCCACATACGGGGAGGGCTCGTCCACGTGCAGAGTCCGGGGGACCAATCCATGCTCTATGGCCAGCAGCGTCTTGATGGTCCCGAGAACGCCTGCGGCGGCCTGGGTGTGGCCGATGTTGGACTTGACCGAGCCGAGCAGGAGCGGCACGGCGCGGTCGCGTCCGTAGGTGGCCAGAAGTGCATTCGCCTCGATCGGATCGCCGAGTCTAGTCCCGGTACCATGGGCCTCGACGGCATCGACGTCGGACGGCGTCAGCCCGGCGTCGGCCAGCGCCCGTTGGATGAGCCGTTGTTGGGCCAGGCCGTTGGGCGCGGTCAGTCCGTTGGACGTGCCGTCGGAGTTGATGGCCGTCCCGCGGATCACTCCAACGATGCGACGGCCTGCCCGGCGCGCGTCGGACAGCCGCTCGAGCACCAGAACCCCCACGCCTTCGCCCCAGCCGGTCCCGTCGGCAGCGGCCGCGAAGGGCTTGCACCGGCCGTCGGCCGCGAGTCCGTTCTGCCGGGCGAATTCGGCGAAGGTCACCGGTGTGGACAGGACCGTCGCACCGCCAACGATCGCCAGTGAGCACTCCCCGTACCGCAGCGTCCGAACGGCGAGGTGGAGGGCCACCAGCGACGACGAGCACGCCGTGTCAACGGTGATGGCAGGACCGTGCAGCCCGAGCACGTAGGAGATCCGCCCGGACGCGACGCCTGCGGCGTTGCCGGTCATGGCGGAGGCGTCGCCGGCGGAGACGGCCTGGTAGGTGCGCGGGACGTAATCGGAGGCCATGACACCGACGAACACACCGGTTTCGCTGTCGCGCAACGACATCGGGTCTATCCTGGCGTGTTCCAATGCTTCCCAGGTGGTTTCCAGCAGCAGCCGCTGTTGGGGGTCCATGGCGACCGCTTCCCGCGGCGAGATGCCGAAGAAGGCCGGATCGAACGAAGCGGCGTCGAGGAAGCCGCCGCGCCGCGCGTAACCAGCCTTGGGGTCGACCGCCCAACCTCGGTCGGAGGGGAAGTCGCCGATCGTGTCACGGCCAGCCACGAGCAGCTCCCAGAACTCGTCGGGGGACCCGATGTCCCCAGGCAACCGGCATCCCATACCGACGACGACCACCGGGTCGTCATCAGTGTGTCGCAGCCGGACCGGCGCGGTCGGCTCCGGCTCATCTGCGGTGTCGCCCGCGACGACGCGCTCGTCGATGTCGCGGGCGACCGAATTCGGGGTAGGCAGATCGTAGGCGATGGTCGTCGGCAGGTCGAGGCCGGTGGCCTCGACCAAGGCGGCACGCAGTCGCACTGCCGTTGCCGATGTCAGGCCATAGTCGGTGAATACTTGGTCCGGCTCGATCGGCTCGGCCGCGTCGAGCAGGCCGCGAACGGTTTCGCGCACCAAATCCAGCGAACGCTGTAGGCGCCGTGCCTGCGGCAACAGTCGAAGCTCTTGGACCCATGCCGATTCCGCGCGCGAACCGCGGCTGGAATATCCCCCGTCGCGCAGCGGAACCCCACCAAGCATCGCGACGAGCCTGCTGCGGGCGATCTTCCCGGATGGTGTGCACGGCATCTCGTCGAGCACGACCAACTCAAGCGGGACCTTGTGATCCGCCACACCTTTTGCGGCAAGATGTTCGGTTGCGTCCCGCAAGGTGACCACACTGCCGGGCCGAAGGGTGACGACCAGGCACGGATACTCGCCGAGTCGATCGTCGGGGCGCCCGACGACGGCGACTCGGTCCAGGCCCGGTATGTCGTCCAGCAGCGTCTCGACCTCCACGGCGCTGAATTTCACGCCGCCGACATTGATCACCTCCGCGTCGCGGCCGTGGAAGGTGACCATGCCGCCGTTGTCGACACTAGCCCGGTCGCCGGTCCGCAGCCAGCCGTCCGCCGTGAACGTGTCGCGGGCGAGCTGCGGATCCTCGAAATACTCCGTGAAACGGAAGGGGCTGCGGAATTGTAGCTGGCCGGGTTCGCCGGGACGGCAGGGGCGACCGTCGTCTGCGACCACCTGCACCTCGGCACCGGAAATCGGTCGCCCGACAGTGCCCATGGCCCGCTCTGGAGGATCCTCCGGCCGTGTGAACAGGCCCGCACCCACTTCGGACATGCCCCATTGCACGATCACCCTGGCACCCATCTTCGCTTCGACGTTCGCCACCAGCGTGGCGGGAACGGCAGCGCCGCTGGCTCGTATCTCCCGCAGCCGAATACCGTCGAGGTCGGGCCGCGACACCACATCGCGGATTTGAGCAGGCACCGCGAACAGCACCGTCGCCTCCGACGACCGTGCCAGTCGAAGGAATTCTGCGACGTCCCAGCCTGCGAGCAACGCCTGACGGCCACGGGTCACCACGCTGAGGTGTACCGACAGCAGGCCGAACAGATGCGTGAAGGGACTTGCGCTCACGATCGCGTCGTCGCCGTTGGCCCGGGCGTCCGCGGCGACAGCGATCGCATTCGACATCAGGCTGCGGTGGGTGTGCACACAGATCTTCGGGCGCAGCGAGGTCGTGCCCGACGACGGGACGAGGACGAACGGGTCGTCCGGGTCCACCCGCTCCGGCGATGGAGCCGTTCCGGCCCAACGCCGTACCAGGTCGGCCACCGACCACACCCCGTCGGCCGCATCATCGATACCCCCCGTCTGGGCGAGGTTACCGACCACAAGTATCCGCTTCAGAGCTGGCGTGTGTGGGAGAATCTTCCGCACGGAATCGTGGCCGCGTTCGGCCGAGAGAACCACCGTGCCCGCGCGGGTGCGGGCCAGCATCGAGCGCAGTTCGTGCGGCCCGAGGCCGGTGTGCAATGGGAGCATCACCGCACCGATTGCGGCGACGGCGATGTGAACGGTCAGGAACTCCCAGCAGTTGGGCAGATGCACCGCCACGAGATCGCCCTTGCCGATTCCGAGTTCCTGCAGTGCGCGAGCAAGCGCGGCGGACTCGGCGCGCCACTGCTCCCAAGACCGGTGATCGCCATCGGCGAATATCGCGGGCTCCGCGGTGCAGGCGTCTGCGGCGGCAGTGAACAGGGCAGGAAGTGTCGGATGCATGAGGTGTCCTCCCGATGGTCGTCAGCTATGGGGGTCGATCGACTATGAAGTCGGGGACCATCCGCCTTCGGGGACGTTCATCGTGAATGCGCCTGCGCCGAAACTTAACCCGAACGCCATGATCAGCCCCTGTCCCGGTGCGCGCCGGACCGGCTCGGCCAGCATCAGCGGGACCGAGCACCCGAGGGTGTTGCCGTGGTCGCGCAGTACCCGATAGGACGAGGCGACCTTGTCGCTCCGCGGGTCGACCCCGAACTCCCGGCACAGTGTGTTGAGGATTCGGACACTGCCGGTGTGCATCAACAGTGTCGAGGCGTCCGCAGGAGTGGTCAGGTGGCAGGATTGATCCTTGAGCGTCATGCGCACGGTCTCCTTGGCGTAGAAGCCCCCGCGCGGCGTCACCAGATTGCTTAGCGTGTACATCCGACGCGCTCCCCGCTGTATCGGGTTGTCCGAACCACCGTCGGGAACGGTGCCGAGTTCGGCATCTGCTGGTTGTTCGTTGGTCAGACTCGCCACCGGCCCGAACGAGGGTCCGTTCCCCTCGGCCCCGAGCACCATCGCGACGGCCGCATCGGCGAAGAGGAAGCCGTGCAGCGCATCGACACATTCCTGGCGCTCGTCGACAGCGAGTTCTTCGAAGTGCCGATGGAAGCCGGTAATCGGCGGGGTCAGCGGAGTGACCGCCTCGGCGAAGCAGACCAGGACCAGCTTGTCCGGGTTGCACGCCAGATACCACCGGGCCGGGTCGACGGCCTTGGACAGCGCCGAACAGCCCATGTATTCGATGCTGAGATTCTGTGTGGTCCTCGACAGTTCGGGCATACGTACGAACATGTCGCACACCAGACTCGGCATGAGCCTGCCCGGCGTGCTCGTCAACCCGAGCACCAACCCGATCTTCTCCACCGGGATATCGGCCTTGGCGATGCACTTGCGGGCGGCCCTGACGGCGAGATCGGCTACAGCGATGCCGAGTTCGGGCTCGGCGTCGCCGAAGAGCACGTCGGGATAATTGGCCAGGATCGAGTGACGCTTGTCGATCCCGAGGCTGCGCGCCATCTCCTCAAGTCGGTCCGACAAGTGTCCCTGGCCCGCCTCCAGCAGTTCCTCGGTAGAATGCTCCCAACGGGGAAGCTCTGTGGCAATTCCGAGCAGGCGGGGCTCGGGCGCGGTGTGGGACATGCTGCGATACCTATTCTGTTATTAGAAACTTTTTGGAGAGTGTGGTTTTCGACAGTCGCGTATACGCACCGATAATTCGGAATCGTTGTGGGGCAACAATAAACGACATCCGTTTTTCGATAGTCGATGGCCTAGGCGACCACGCACTTGGAATTAATCCATCGTCGTCCTGAATAGTGTCAAATCAGCGGTGCTACTGCACCTGGCACCGAACCTTCATTCGGCCACAAGGTCTGGCCCGACAATGAGCCAGACTCACCGTGATGATGACTGAAGATACAGTCGTCTGCAAGTTGAGCGCAAGCCCCTTCCCGACACCGGGAAGGCGGTCGGCTTTGTCCGCATGGAGTGCAGACTCATCTGCTTGCGGCGAGTGCGCGACCTATCGCACCGGCATCGTAGGGATTTTCCCAGTGCTCGATGATTCTGCCGCCATGGAAGCGCCACAGCCCACAGAAGGGCATGGCGATATCGTGGGTATTGATCGTGGCGCGCAATACGCCGAGAACAGCTCCGAAGTGATCGTTGGCGACGATGTCCTGCACATCCATGACGCGGGTGTAGCCGGTCAGGCGGTTGAAGGTCTCCACATGATCGATCACCGCCTCCATGCCCACTACCGGATCAAGGCTACGGTCGGCAGGGTGCAGGACAATGTCGTCGGCCGCGCGGTGCCGTAGCGAAGTCGCATCGGTGTAGATCTCCTGCAATACATCGACATTAGGATGATTCATGCTCCGGGCCTTCCATGAGGAACTCGACTACGGCGGATATGGCAGATATGGCGCTGATAAATGTACCGCTCCGACAGGGACTCTGCCAGGCATTCGGCTCCGTCGCGGATTCGGCAGTGGGAGTCGGTGGGGTGCGAGAGCGTGCGGTGCGAGAGCGAGACTATTCGACGGATTACAGTCGTGGCATTGAGCCCCCGTCAGGCTCCAGAGACCCGCCCATGCACCACTGCAATTTGCAAGGTACTCGCGGAGAGCATATGATTCGCGGACACCGATCGAGCAGTCAAATATCACTGATCGGCGGCGATCCCGGCGGCGAGACGGACTAGGTGCCCCATGATCACTCAACCTTCCCACGCGACCACTTCGGGTTCGGGTACCGGTCTGTATTGGCTGGATGCCAGCAGATTGGCCCGGATCATCGACTACGTCGAGTCGCAGTCGACTCCCGAATTGCTATCGGCGGTGCTAGGCGTCGACAACTCCGCCGCGGCGGAGGCATCCCGATTCCTGTTGCGACACTGTAGCTTTGACCACGTCGGAATCCTCCTCTTTCCAACCGATATCAGCGAGATGCCGAAAACCCTGATACGGAACGGTTTCGAATTGGAAGACACCATGGCCAGCACAATCGTGCAACGCCGGGTATGCGATCGATACGGAATTAGACCAGCCGACCTACGAATCCACATCCACCATTTCACCCGACCGGCATCGGGCGCGCAACGGCCGATGCGAACCGAGATATTCTTCCCCAGCCACGACAGCACCCCATCGGCCATCGGGCGCATGATGCGAGCCGACGAGCGTAAGCACAATCGGGAGGCCCATTTCGCCTTCCGGGTCGACGGTGACGACGAGGCGTTCGCGATGCTGTGGCGGTTCCTCACCGGCCCCGGCGCAATGCGCCCGGACGGGGGCGGCTACAACCCGAACCACGAGGGCGGCGGCTGTTCGACTTTCTACTTCGCCTCTGACTCGGTCCCATTCAGCCCCTGGCCGCGCCGGCTGGAGCTTATCCGCGGCGGCTACCACCCGCCCATCGAACATGTGGATCCACAAAGGATCCCGACATGATTGAGATCGCAGGTAACCGGTCGGGGGCGCGGCTGTGCGGAGGCTCAAGTTTTCGCTAGCTGGTGGATGATGTTGCGGTGTCCGATGGTCCGCGCCCTCCATATGACAGTCAGCTGCTCGGGTGGAGCGGCAGACGGCGATGATGAAGCAACAGGCCGCCCGGATAGGCCGGACATCGATCCGAAGCGACAGCCGGGGCGCACTTGGCGAAATTCCCCGCAGCCTCCCTCAGCTGATCGCCATTTCGCAAGACTGCACCGAAGTCATTGCGAAGCAATGTTTCCTGGCGGAGGCCCTGCTTCCAGCACGCACAAATATAACTGTAACGCTAGTGCTGTGTTCCTCAATGACCATGTATCTTGTTGAATCGTCACGAGTTGGGGGACCACTTCTTCCTAGCGGAAGATGGTTCCCATAATGGTCGAAGCGTTACCCGTCCCGACCGTGGCCGACCGAGTGATCCAGGCATCGTTGAAGCTGGTGCTGGAGCCGATTCTCGAGGCGGATTTCTTGCCGTGTTCGTCTGGTTTCCGGCTCAACCGCCGGGCCTGGGGCGCTGTTGCCGAACCGCTCGGCCGGGCGCCCTCGGCCAACGCCTTCTTCATCCAGATCCGCCGCGTCTCGAAATGGACCTCCACCAACGGCGCGAAGCGCTACGCCGACATCCACGGATTGCTGGCCAAAGGCCAGACCATCCGCGGCATCGGCATCCGACTCGGGCCGGCCCGCGGCACGGTTCGACGGATCGCCCGCGCCGAGTCGCCAGAGGAGCTACTGGTCAACAACCGCACCGGATACCGAACCAGCCTGCTCGACGAGTTCAAGCCCTACCTGCATCAACGCTGGAACCAGGGCTGCACCAACGCCGCCAGGCTGTTCGAAGAGATCCGATCACGAGGCTACCGAGGTCGAGCCAGCATGGTCCGTGCTTGCCTGCAGCGCTTCCGGACCACGGCGCACATCCCGCCACCGCCACCGAAACCGCCGACAGTCCGCAAGGTCACCGCCTGGATCATGACCCACCCAGCCAACATCGACCCCAGCGATCAGCGTCAGCTCGACGCGATCCTGAAGACCAGTCCCGCACTTGAATCGCTCGCCGCCCATGTCCGCGCGTTCGCCACGATCATGACCGAGCGTCGCGGCCGGGAACTCGAACAATGGATGACCAGCGTCGATGCCGACAACCACCCGGCCTCGTGGTGATCGGCGATGTCTGGAGCGACGGCGATAGGATGGTCGTGGAGGCTGTGGTTGCCACGCCGATGGCCCGGTGCTCTGGATGCGGAACGGTGTCTGGACGTGTGCATTCCCGCTACCGACGCCGGTTGGCCGCCGCTGCGGTTGCCGGGCGCACGATGGTTCTGTCGCCCACACATCGGGGGGAACCGCCCACCCTCCGAGCGCTCGGTGTGAAGACGGCATTGCGGGCGGGCGCGTTCCGCCGTGGAAACGCCGATGACGACATCTTCGTCCACGCGATCGGCACACTCGTCGCTGAGGGGGCAGCACAGCTAATGCAGCCTTCGTGGTGACCTTGGAATTTACCCGTGAGGAGTTCATCGATTTCGTCACCGACTGCACCGTCGTGCTGGCGACTACGGTTCCGACCAGTAAGAGCGTATCTGAGCATTCGGCTGCCGGTCGGCATGGGATGCCTGGAAAGTAGCTTCCACCTCCACAACCTGGGCGGGACCATCGCCTGCTGTGGCCGAACTCGCCCCGCCCCCGGGCCCGGCCGGAACCCGATGCCATCAGTCATGACCGCTGTGCAGGACAGTACTTGTGAATGGTGGCGGCGATGTCGGCGAGAGAACGTCCAACGATCGGCCTGGCATGACTATCGGTGCGCCATGACGTGAGGTTCCCCCGCATTGTTGGAGGACGGACTATCGGGTTCCAGCCGGAACCGGGTGATGGTAGCTGGCTTCGAACTCGGCGGGTGATCGCCAGCCCAGCTTCTTCTGAATGCGCTGGCCGTTGTACCAGCCATCGATATAGGCGAACAGGGCGTTCTCGGCCTCGTCCCGGGTCCGCCAGGCCCGGCGATAAACCAACTCGGTCTTCAACGTGG
>NZ_JBFAXY010000047.1:0-37150 GCF_040681035.1 Nocardia sp. NPDC051911 | reverse complement strand
CATTCCGAACCCGGAAGCTAAGCCTGCCAGCGCCGATGGTACTGCACTCGACAGGGTGTGGGAGAGTAGGACACCGCCGGAACATCCTTTCACGATAGGGGACCCAGACTCTGGGTCCCCTATCGTCGTTTGAGCACCTGATGGAGCGTCGGCGAAGCCGCCGTGCCCGCGCCCCACCGTTGGTACGTGATTGAATCTGTGGGCAATATCGACTTTTCGAAACAGAAAGGGAGCACCGTGCCGGAACAAAACGACGATCGGAAGCCCTTCCGGCGCGGCGCTCCCGATTCCGGGTCCGGCCGGCGAGGCGACAGCCAGGACGCGGGCCGCCGCAGTGGGGGATCCAACCGTCGAAGTGACTCCGGGGAACGCGGCGGCTACGGCCGCCGCGGTGATTCGGGCGGTTACGGTGCACGAGAGGGTTCGTCCGACCGAGGCGGGTTCCAGCGCCGAGACAATTCCGGCGGGTCCGATCGTCGCGGGGACAGCGGAGGTTACGACAAGCGCGGCGGCGAGCGCGGCGGATTCGGACGCAGGGACTCCGGCGACCGGCCTGGTGACACCGGTGGTTTTCGTCGCGGTGGTGACGCGCCGCCCAGGCGCGGGAGTTTCCAGCGCCGGGACGAGCCCACGGGCCGTGGCGCCGCCGGTCGAGGCGGTCCGGGCGACCGCGGTGGCTCAAAGCGGTACGAGGATTCCGGTGAGCGCGGTGGCTTCAAACGCCGGAGTGATTCCGAAGAGCGGCGCGATGAATCGCGGGGTGGCTTCCGCCCTGGCGGTGATTCGGGTAGTCGCGGCGGATTCCGTCGTGGTGATTCCCCGCGCGGTGGATCCGACCGTCGCCGTGACGATTTCGGCGATCGAGGTGATGCCCGCCGCGGCGAAACGGGCGAGCGGGGTGCGTTCAAGCGGCGTGGCGACTTCGAGGATCGCGGCGACGCCGGACGGCGTGGTGAGTCCGGTTTCCAGCGCCGTGACGACGATCGCCGTCGCCAGGGACCGGACCGGGAAGGTCGGCGCGACGTGGGCCGCGAGGCATCGGCACCGCGTGGTGAGGCGCCGCAGGAACGCCGCCGGGGCGGCGAAGGCGCTCGTGTCGGCGGAGGCCGTTCGCTCGACCGCCGCCCGCCGCGGCCGGAAGAACCCGATCTGCCGGAAGAGGTGCAAGCGACCGATCTCGACCCCGCCGTGCGGCGGGATCTGCTCAGCTTGGACAAAGGCAATGCGGAGACGGTCGCCCGGCACCTGGTGATGGCGGTGCGGCTGCTCGATGACGATCCCGGGCTCGCTCTCGCGCATGCCAGGGCTGCACGGCAGCGTGCCGGGCGGATCGCGGTCGTGCGCGAGACCGCGGGAGTGGTGGCCTACCACGCCGGTGAATGGGCGGAGGCCTTGTCGGAGTTGCGTACCGCGCGCCGGATGTCCGGTGGTTCGGGACTGCTCGCGGTCATGGCCGACTGCGAGCGCGGCCTGGGGCGTCCCGAGCGCGCGATCGAGCTCGGTCGCAGTGACGAGGCGCGCGCCCTGCGCGGAGACGATGCCGCCGAACTGCGCATCGTCGTGGCAGGCGCGCGCATGGACCTGGGCCAGTACGACCAGGCCGTCGTGACCCTCCAGACCTCTGATCTGGACCCGTCTCGGACGGGCTCGGCCGCGGCCCGCCTCTTCTACGCCTACGCCGACGCCTTGGTCGCCGCCGGCCGAACCGACGAGGGCCTTACCTGGTTCCTGAACGCCGCCTCCGCAGATTTGGACGCGGAGACGGATGCCGAAGAACGCGCCGCCGAACTCACGGGCGACACCGACATCTGAACCTGCGATCGCAGCCACGGAGGCGGGCTACCCTCGGCGGCGCGTCATGGCGGAGTTGCCGAGCATACAGGCCCACCTCGTGGATTACGGGCAACCGGAGACGCTGTGGTGTCCGGAAGGTGTGTTGCCCATGCTGTGCCGGTCCCGCGAGGTCATCGCCGCGATTCGGCCCCGGGGAGATGGGTTGGTCTCCGCGGTCTGTCGTGGCGGATCGGGTGCGGCGCGGTCTCGATCGGAGAAACCGGCAGGCTCATCTCGTGGATTACGGGCAACCCGAGGCGCTGTGGTGTCCGGAAGGTGTGTTGCCCATGCTGTGCCGGTCCCGCGAGGTCGTCGCCGGGACTCGGCCCGGTCGAGGCGGATCGTGGGCCGTCCGAATGCGCCCTCTGTCGGACGCGGCGACCGTTCCTGCGGCGAGTCCGGCGATGAGCAGCGCGGATGCCCCCTTCTTCGACTTTTCCCGGCTGCCTCTGGTCGCCGGGCCGCGACGACCCGCTCCCCCTGCCGCGATCGTCACCGGAAGAACACTGCGCATGCGGGGTGTGCAGCCTGTCGGCATCGCGCTGAGGCGATTTCGACTGCATGACCTCACCCCGTGTCCGGGTCGCTCCCGGTGATACCGAGTCCGGAGCGAATTGCCCGGCGGACGCGGGCATACCGAGGACGTGGCCGCTGGTCGGAAACCGCCGTCGGGGTATGTGATCCGACGCTGCGGGAGTGGCTGACGCCACGTCTTTCCGGTCCGCTCGCTGGCGTAGTGTCGGTGTCTCGGACTCGGCGGACGGCGGGTCCGGCGGTGATGCGTCGGCACGGCGCCGATCGGTGACACGGAGTGAGAGTGGTGTGAAGCGACTACGAGAGCGCTACCGAGCCCTGCTGCTGGATCTGGACGGCACGTTGTATCGCGGTCACGCGGTGATCGAAGGGGCGCCGGAAGCGCTGGCGGCGGACGGGCAGGCGGACCAGCGGCTGGTGTACGTCACCAACAACGCCAGCCGCGGACCGCAGGTGGTGGCCGCGCATCTGTCCGAACTCGGGTTTCCCGCATCCACCGACGACGTGGTGACCAGCGCCCAGGCAGCGGCGCGGCTGTTGGCCGAGCGGCTCGACCCGGGTGCGCACGTGCTGGTGGTCGGCACCGACGACCTGGCCGCCGAGGTGGACGGCGTCGGACTTCGGCCGATCCGGCGCTTCGACGGGGACGCGCCCGCCGCTGTGGTGCAAGGACATTCACCCCACACTTCTTGGCCGGACCTCGCCGAAGCCGCCTACGCCCTGCGCGCGGACGCACTGTGGATCGCGGCCAACACCGACCGGACCCTGCCCAACGAACGCGGCCTCGCGCCCGGTAACGGTGCGATGGTCGCGGCGTTGCGCGCCGCCTCCGATCGGGAGCCGATCGTCGCGGGCAAACCGTATGCGCCGCTGCTGGAGGACGCGCTCGTCCGGGCCGGTTCCCGCTCCGCTCTGGTGGTGGGCGACCGTCTCGACACCGATATCGAGGGCGCCAACCGTGTCGGTCTGGACTCGTTGCTTGTGCTCACCGGTGTCAGCACGCTGGACGAACTCCGGAAAGCCCCGGACGGGCAGATCCCGACATATGTCGCCGACTCGCTCGACGCCCTCAACCACGCGGTCGTTGCCGCCGAGCCGGAAGCCGATCTCGGTGAGATGCTTCAGCGCAACCCGGGGCGAGCTGTGACGGTCCGCGCGTCCGATTCGGAAATCCGATAGCGTTGACGCCACGATGACTACTCCAACGCCTCGTCCGCACGGCCCCGGTACGGGCGCCGGTGCACCGGGTCCCCGCCCAGGGGCCCCACTGCCCGGTCAGCACCTGCCGGGTGCGCAAGGGCGCCCGGAGCCTGCCGATCCGGATCGAATCCGCGGCGAGGTCGACAGCCTGCTCGCCGAACTCGACTTCCCCGGCCGAAGCGGAGTCGCGACCGACAGCGCCGAAGCCGGAGTCGACATCACCCGTCGCGCTCGCATCCTGGAGCAGGCACATGACGTGCTGGTACAGGCCTTGGCCACGGTGGACAAGATCTGAGGTGGCCAGGCGCGCGCGGGTGGACGCGGAACTGGTTCGCCGCGGGTTGGCGAGATCGCGAGAACACGCGGTCGAGCTGATCGGCGCGGGCCGCGTCCTGATAGCTGGAACGGTCGCGGTGAAGCCGGCGACCGCCGTCGAGACGGGCACCCCGCTGGTGGTCCGCGACGAGCCCGACGAGGTGTCGTGGGCCTCGCGCGGTGCGCACAAACTGCTCGGGGCGCTGGAGCGGTTCGAGCAGGACGGGTTGTCCGTAGCGGGTAAGCGCTGTCTGGACGCGGGCGCCTCGACCGGCGGTTTCACCGACGTGCTGCTGGCACGGGAGGCGCGGGAGGTCCTCGCGGTCGACGTCGGCTACGGCCAGCTGGTCTGGCGCCTGCGCAACGACGAGCGGGTCCGGGTGTTCGATCGGACCAACGTGCGCAACCTGACGCCCGAAACCATCGGCGGCACGGTCGAAATGGTGGTGGGCGACCTGTCGTTCATCTCGCTGAGCCTGGTGCTGCCCGCGCTGGCCGCGTGCGCCGCGCCGGGCGCCGACCTGCTGCCCATGGTGAAACCGCAATTCGAAGTCGGCAAGGAGCGGGTCGGTTCGGGCGGCGTGGTGCGTGATCCCGCGTTGCGCGCCGAGGCGGTGCGCACGGTGGCGGCCGCGGCCGCGGAACTGGGCATGCGTACCGCCGGTGTCGTGGCGAGCCCGCTGCCGGGCCCGTCCGGCAATGTCGAATACTTCTTGTGGTTGCGTACCGACGGGCCGTTCGAATACGACGGTGAGCAGGTCGCCGCGCTGGTCGAGCGTGCGGTTGAGGAGGGTCCACAGTGAACGCGCTGGCCGAGCCCTGCGGCCGGGAGATCTTGCTGGTGTCGCATCCCGGTCGCGCGGAGATCATCGAAACCGCCCACCGGGTGGCGAAGATCTTCGCCGACGCGGGCATCTGCCTGCGTGTACTCGCCGACGAAGCGGACAGCACGCGGTTCGAGTCCGAGCCGGGCGGTTTTCCGGTGCGCGTGGTCGAGCACAGCGCTGAGGCGGCGGTCGGCTGCGAGATGGTGCTCGTGCTCGGCGGCGACGGTACGTTCCTGCGTGCCGCCGAGTTGGCGCGCCCGGCCGGGGTGCCGGTGCTCGGGATCAATCTCGGCCGCATCGGGTTTCTCACCGAGGCCGAGGCCGAGCACCTGGACGAGGCGCTCGCGCAGGTGGTCCGACGTGATTACACGATCGAGCACCGGATGACCATCGACGTCACCGTGCGGATCGAGGACGAGGTCGTCGACAGCGGATGGGCGCTGAACGAGGCGAGCATCGAGAACGCTTCGCGCATGGGGGTTCTGGAAGTGGTGCTGGAAGTCGACGGGCGCCCGGTCTCGTCGTTCGGCTGTGACGGCATCCTCATCTCCACACCGACCGGATCGACCGCCTACGCCTTCTCCGCGGGCGGCCCGGTGGTGTGGCCGGAACTGGAAGCGTTGCTGGTGATTCCGAGCAATGCCCATGCCCTGTTCGCGCGACCGCTGGTGACCAGCCCGGATTCCCGGATCGCGGTCGAGTCCGTGGCGACCGGACACGATGCGATAGTTTTCCTGGACGGCAGGCGCACGCTCGCACTGCCCAGCGGTGGACGGGTCGAAGCGGTTCGCGGCGCTCGACCGGTGCGCTGGGTGCGGCTGGACTCCGCACCGTTCGCCGACCGGATGGTGCGCAAGTTCCAATTGCCCGTGACAGGCTGGCGTGGCCGACGGCGAACGGAGAGCACAAGTGCTGACAGAGATCAGGATTGACGGGCTTGGCGTCATTTCCACGGCGACCGCGCAGTTCCACGCGGGACTGACCTGCCTGACCGGCGAGACCGGCGCGGGCAAGACGATGGTGGTGACCAGCCTGCATCTGCTCAGCGGTGCGCGCGCGGACGCGGGCCGGGTCCGGCTCGGCGCGTCCCGTGCCGTGGTCGAGGGCCGGTTCACCATCGACGACGTCAACGACGCCGCCCGCTCGGAGGTCGCGCAGGTACTGGAGGCGGCCGCGGCCGAGCAGGACGACGACGGCAGCGTCATCGCGATCCGCACAGTCGGCAGCGACGGTCGCTCGCGTGCGCATCTCGGTGGCCGCGGCGTCCCAGCCTCGGTGCTGGCCGATTTCACCGCCCCCCTGCTGACCGTGCACGGGCAGAACGATCAGCTGCGTTTGCAGCGCCCCGACCAGCAGTTGTCGGCGCTGGACCAGTTCGCGGCCGACGCGGTGGGTACGCTGCTGCGGAAATACCAGGTGCTGCGCCGATCGTGGCTCGACGCCCGCACCGAACTGCTCGAACGGACGGCTCGCAGCCGGGAACTGGCCCTCGAGGCCGAGCGACTCGAGCACTCGTTGAACGAAATCGACGCCATCGCGCCGGAACCCGGCGAGGACGTGCGCATCGTCGACGAGGTGCGCAGGCTCAGCGATCTGGACTCGCTGCGGGAGGCGGCGGCCACCGCGCACGGCGCGCTGGCCGGGCCCGCCGACGCGCCCGAGGACGGTTCCGGCGCGCTGGAGGCGCTCGGCGCCGCGCGTGCCCGCATCGAAGCCGCCGACGATCCGGCGCTGGTCGCGCTCGCGCCGCGCCTGGCCGACGCCATCGCCGTGGTGGTCGACGTGACCACCGAGCTGAGCGGGTATCTCTCGGACCTGCCTTCGGACCCGGGTGCGCTGGATTCGCTGCTCACCCGCCAGGCGGAATTGAAGACACTGACCCGGAAGTACGCGCCGGACATCGATGGCGTACTGGCTTGGGCGCAGGAGGCGCGCACCCGGCTCGGCTCGCTGGACGTTTCCGAGGAGGCGCTGGCCAAGCTGGCCGCCGAGGTGGACACCGCCGCGGAACGGGTGCGGGAGGCGGCGAAGAAGCTGAGCGCCGCGCGGACCAAGGCGGCGGGCAAGCTCGCGACCGCGGTGAGTGCCGAGCTGGGTGGTCTCGCGATGGGCAAGGCGCGTCTGGAGGTCGAGGTGCGGCCGATGCTCGCGGGCGCGCAGGACTCGGCGCCGCTCACTGTCGACGGCAAGGAATTGCACGCGGGGTCCACAGGCGTCGATGAGGCCGAGTTCCGGCTGGCCGCGCATTCGGGCGCGCAGTCGTTGCCGTTGAGCAAGAGCGCGTCCGGCGGTGAGCTGTCCCGGGTGATGCTGGCGCTGGAGGTGGTGCTCGCTGGGTCCGAGCATGGAGCGACGATGGTGTTCGACGAGGTCGACGCGGGCGTCGGCGGGCGAGCCGCGGTGGAGATCGGCCGCAGGCTGGCCCGGCTGGCGCGTACCCACCAGGTGATCGTGGTGACCCATCTGCCGCAGGTGGCGGCGTTCGCCGACACCCACCTGGTGGTCGACAAATCCGACGACGGCAAGGGCACTGTCAACAGTGGCGTCCGTGCGCTCACCAACGACGAGCGGGTGGTGGAACTGGCGCGCATGCTGGCCGGTCTCGACGACACCGAGACCGGCCGGGCACACGCGGAGGAACTGCTGGCGACGGCGCGCGCCGAGAAAGCGGGCGCCGAGGTGGCCACGCGCTGAGCGCGCGGGTCAGCGCACCGCTTTCTGCGCGCCCTTGATGAACTGGCCGATCAGGTTCTTCAAACCGAACTCGAGCACCTTGGCCGGCACCGGAAGCGACGGATCGGACTCCATCGTGTAGGAGACGAGAGTGCCGTTGTCGGCGTCGGCGAAGGTGACGATGCCGACGTGCCGCTTCACCGGCGCGCCCTTGACGATCTTGTACTCCATTCGCTCACCTGGCACGAGCTTGGTGATCTCCTCCGTGACACCGACCGGGCCGAGGCCGATCAGGTGCTGCGCGCCGACGCCCTCCCGCTCGGTCACGCCGGGTTTGACCAGCTTGACCTGCACCGGAACGTAGGGGCTTATGCTCTCGCGGTCGGCGAAGAGCCGGTACACGACCTCACGCGGGGCGGCGATGACGGCGTCGACGGTGGTGCTGGCCATGAATTCTCCTCTTCCAGTTACGTGTGACGGGCAGCATATAGGTACAGCGGGCGCGGCTCGGTGATCGTGTCGTCCGCATCACAATCGGCGGCGAGCCGTTCGGGTGGCCGGTGTTCCGCGCAGCTGCCGCCCGGGCGCGAAGTGTCCGAGTCGATGCGCTGTGACGACGGGCGTCGAGCGCATAACCGATCAGATCTACTGGTGATGTCCGTGAAATGTCTAGTCACGGATGCGGATCTCGGTTGCCGGACCCGAGGGTGGCCCCGGAGCGATGGGTAGTCCGCTGCGGTCAAAAGGTTGTGTATCAAGGATTTTCGCGTCTGGTGCAGATGTCGAGCGAATCCTTGTCTGTAATGTCTGTTTAGTGATCTACTATTGAAGTCAGTAAGTGAACGGCGGGTGAATTCCGCTGAACATGGGAAGCGCCGAGGCAAAGGGGCCATCATGCGCAGTGTTCTTACGGTGACGATCGCGACGGGGGGACCGGGTTGTCGCGGCTCGGCGACCGGAGGTGGCCGGGAAAGGTCGAAGAAGGGCGCATTCGCCCTGCTCGTCGCCGGCCTCGCCGCCGGAACGGTCGCCGCGGCGGGCGGCGCTGCCGCGGAGTCCTTGTCGCGCTCCGACCACTCAGGGCGTTCGGGTTCGCACGGCGACTCGGCGGGGTGGCACAAGATCGATCCGTTCGGATACCGACACTCCGACCCGAATCCGCTGCGACAGAACGAGCATCAGCATGCCCTGTGTGAGTATCACCGGCAGAACATGCCGCGACCCGACGAAAGTGGCGCGAGCGACGGCGCTGGCGAAACGGCCTGGTCTCGCACCCAACGCCCGGACGGCAGTGGCTGGACTGTGTGCCGTCCGCAGGCGAAGTGGTGCTGACCGGTGATCGAGGCGCGAACTCCGCCGCAGCGATGGGCGCGGTGAGTCCTCGCGTGCTGTCGACGTCGCTCCGCGACAGATCGCTTCCGGTGATGAGTAGCGAGCTATTCGCTATGTGTTGAAAGGGCACTGGGACGCGCCGTCAGTGTGACTCGAAGCGGGACGCAACTCGATTGCTGACTGGGTCGATTGGTGGGGGGTTGCCTGATGGTAGACCTTCGGCAGTTTGTGGATAATTCGCTGCCTTGCTACACAAATGCAGGGATTATTTCGTGAATCGAGTGACGGCGGTGTTGTCGGCGAAATGGGATTGCCAGTACATAGCGTGATATCGAATGGGGCTGTGTGAGACGGCGCGCCTCCACCAATGGTTGAGGGTTTGCGGTCATCATCGCTGCATGAAGATGCCGGCGCTGTTGTCGAGAAACACCGAAACGCTTCCTGGTCTGATCGGGACGGCCCGGGTGGATCGCGACACCCGGCGGCTGCTCGGCCGGGTCGGGCCGGGCGACATCGTCGTCCTCGACGAGATGGACCTCGATCGGATGACCGCCGACCGGCTGGTCGAGGCACGCGTCGGCGCGGTGATCAATACCTCGCCGTCCATCTCCGGCCGTTACCCCAACCTGGGCCCCGAGGCACTCGTGTCCCATGGGATCCTGCTGCTGGACACGGTGAGTTCGGATGCGTTCAAGCGGATCAAAGACGGTGTCAAGGTCCGCGTCGACGGTGGCGTGGTCTACGCCGATCGGCTGATCAAGAAGGAACCCGAGGTGCTCGTCGAGGGCATCGAGCTCACCGGGCCTGCCATCGCGGAGCGGATGATCGAGGCGCGCAACGGTCTGGCCGATCACCTCGAGGCCTTCGCGGGCAACACCATCGAGTTCATCCGGACCGAGAGCGCGCTGCTCATCGACGGGTTCGGCGTCCCGGAACTGGATCTGGTGATGAAGCAACGGCACGTGGTGGTCGTCGCCGACGGACCGGACCACGCGGAGGATCTGCAACGGCTCAAGCCGTTCATCAAGGAATACGCC
This sequence comes from Nocardia sp. NPDC051911, assembly GCF_040681035.1. Classification (NCBI taxonomy): domain Bacteria; kingdom Bacillati; phylum Actinomycetota; class Actinomycetes; order Mycobacteriales; family Nocardiaceae; genus Nocardia; species Nocardia sp. NPDC051911. The sequence continues at coordinate 27,399 of NZ_JBFAXY010000047.1, read as the reverse complement.
CCCATCCTGATCGGGGTTGGGCGCGGCGCGGACACTCTGCGCAGGCGTGGATACCGGCCCGACGTCATCGTGGGCGATCCGGAGGAGATCACCACCGCGACGATGAAGTGCGGCGCCGAGGTGATCCTGCCCGCCGACACCGATGGCCACGCCAAGGGCCTCGAACGCATCCAGGACCTCGGCATCGGCGCGACGACCTTCCCGTCTTCCGGTTCGCCCGCCGATCTTGCGCTGCTGCTGGCCGAGCATCACGAAGCCGCGCTGATCGTCACCGCGGGAGCGCCCGCCTCGCTCGACGACTTCTTCGACCGGGGCCGCCGCGACAGCAATCCGGCCACCTTCCTGACTCGGCTCAAGGTGGGCACGAAGCTGATGGACGCCAAGGCGGTGGCCACCTTGTACCGCAACCGCGTGTCCGGAGTCGCCGTCGCGCTGGTGGTGCTCGCCGCGCTGGTCGCGGTGATCGTCGTGTTGCTGGCGTCCAACAGCGGCGGCGACGTCCTGGACTGGGGTGTGGACAACTGGAACCGCTTCGCGCGGTGGGCGCAGGGGCAAGTCGGAGCTCGAGAATTCTGAGGAGAACGATGATTTCGATGCGCCAGCACGCCATCTCGATCGTCGCGATCTTTCTCGCGCTCGCGATCGGTGTGGTGCTCGGATCCCAGACGCTCGCGGCGGATCTGCTGGCGGGCTTGCGGGCGGACAAGGCCGACCTGCGGCAGCAGGTCGACGCACTGACCGAGCGGAACCGCGTGCTCGACGAGCAGACCACGGCCGCCGACCGGTTCATCGCCGGTTCGTCTGGCCGTATTCTCGGCGGTGCGCTGGCCGACCGCAGTGTCGTCGTGTTCACGACCCCGGACGCCGATCCCGGGGACGTCGACGCGGTGACCAGAGCGCTCGCGGCCGCGGGCGCGGGCATCACGGGACGGATCGCGCTCACCGAGGCGTTCGCCGACGGCAGCGAAGGCGATCGGATGCGCACGGCCGTCACGAACGTCATCCCGGCCGGGGCGCAGCTGCGTACCGGCGCGGTGGACCAGGGCAGCATGGCCGGTGATCTGCTCGGCCTGGTACTGCTGCTCGATCCGGCCAACGGGCAAACCCGGAGCACCCCGGAGGAACTCGGGCTGGTGCTGGAGACCCTGCGCGGCGGCGGCTTCCTCGCCTACGGCGACACGCCGGTGCGACCCGCGCAGCTCGCGGTCGTGATCACCGGCGATGGCGCCGCCGCGGCCCGGGACGGTGTCGGCTCGAATACCGCGCGCTTCGCGGGCGCTCTGCGCGGCCGGGGTGCGGGAGTGGTGCTCGCCGGTCGCGCGGGCGCCGCCGACGGGCAGGGGCCGATCGCCGTGGTCCGCTCCGACGCGGCGCTCGCGGCGCAGGTGAGCACCGTCGACAATGTCGAGCGCGAGCTCGGCCGGGTCACGACCGCGCTCGCGCTCACCGAACAGCTCAACGGGGGCGCCGGACGATACGGCACCGGCGCCAAGGCCGCCTCGCTCACACTGGCCGTCGTGCCTGGCTGACCAGCCGGAAGACTGTCGTCGGGCAACTGGAGGATGCGCGCGCCGGGCCCGGATCGATCGCTATCACGGGCGTCGCGGCACCCGCTTCCTCCGCACGTCGGCGACCGCGACGAGACGCGCCCCACAGTCCGGCCGCGCGGGCTCTGATCGATGTCCCGCGATCGGCGGGCAAACGCGCGTGGCATTCGAACGGACGGGCGGATTCGTGTTACCGTGAAGACCCGTGGGTCAAACACGGATTCAGGCGCGAACGGACACGAAGCACATCTTCGTCAGCGGTGGTGTCGCCTCCTCATTGGGTAAAGGTCTTACCGCCTCCAGCCTCGGTCAGCTGCTGACGGCGCGTGGGCTGCGCGTCACGATGCAGAAACTCGACCCGTATCTGAACGTCGATCCCGGCACGATGAACCCCTTCCAGCACGGCGAGGTGTTCGTGACGGAGGACGGCGCGGAGACCGACCTGGACGTCGGCCACTACGAGCGCTTCCTCGATCGGGACCTGTCCCGCGACGCGAACGTGACCACCGGGCAAATCTATTCGTCGGTCATCGCCAAGGAGCGCCGCGGCGAGTATCTCGGCGACACGGTGCAGGTGATCCCGCACATCACCGACGAGATCAAGAGCCGGATCCTCGCGATGCGCGGCCCGGATCTGCAGGGCCAGACGCCGGACGTGGTGATCACCGAGATCGGCGGCACCGTCGGCGACATCGAGTCGCAGCCGTTCCTGGAGGCCGCCCGCCAGATCCGCCACGACGTCGGCCGGGACAACGTCTTCTTCCTGCACGTCTCGCTGGTGCCCTACCTGGCGCCCTCCGGGGAGCTGAAGACCAAGCCGACCCAGCACTCGGTGGCGGCGCTGCGCAATATCGGCATCCAGCCCGACGCGCTGATCCTGCGCTGCGACCGTGAGGTCCCGCAGGGGCTGAAGAGCAAGATCGCGCTGATGTGCGACGTCGAGGTCGACGCCTGCATCTCCACGCCGGACGCGCGGTCGATCTACGACATCCCGCGGGTGCTGCACCGGGAGGGCCTGGACGCCTACGTGGTGCGCAGGCTGGGCCTGCCGTTCCGCGACGTGGACTGGACGGTGTGGGGTGACCTGCTCGACCGGGTGCACGCGCCGCGCGAGACGGTCGAGGTCGCGCTGGTCGGTAAGTACGTCGATCTGCCCGACGCGTACCTCTCGGTCACCGAGGCGCTGCGCGCGGGCGGGTTCGCCTCGCGGGCCAAAGTGAACATCCGCTGGGTGCCCTCCGACGAGTGCGAGACTCCCGCGGGCGCGCAGCACGCGCTGCGCGACGTGGACGCCGTGCTGATTCCCGGCGGCTTCGGCATCCGCGGCATCGAGGGCAAGGTCGGCGCGATCCACTACGCGCGTACCCGCGGCATTCCGCTGCTCGGCTTGTGTCTCGGATTGCAGTGCGTCGTGATCGAGGCGGCGCGCACGGTGGGGCTGGCGGAGGCCAACTCGGCCGAATTCGAACCGGACACGCCGCACCCCGTCATCTCCACCATGGCCGACCAGGAGCAGGCCGTGGCAGGTGAGGCCGACCTCGGCGGCACCATGCGGCTCGGCGCCTACCCGGCGACCTTGGAGAAGGGCTCGGTCGTCGCCCAGGCCTACGGCAGCGAGCACGTCTCCGAGCGTCATCGCCACCGTTACGAGGTGAACAACGCCTATCGCGACAAGGTCGCCGAGAGCGGCTTGAAGTTCAGCGGCACCTCGCCGGACGGGCACCTGGTCGAGTTCGTCGAGCTGCCCGCCGACGTGCATCCGTTCTTCGTCGCCACGCAGGCGCACCCTGAATTGAAGAGCCGGCCGACCCGCCCGCATCCGCTGTTCGCGGCGCTCATCTCGGCGGCGCTGAAATACAAAGCGGCCGAACGACTTCCGGTGGACATTCCGGGCGAAGAACTGGCGGGTGCGGCGGAACAGGCGTAGTGGCATGACCAACGGGGGCGCTGCCGAGCCGGGCAGCCACGACTTCGAGATCGAATCCAGCAGAACCGTCTACAGCGGCGCGATCCTCGCGTTGCGGCTCGACCAGGTGCGGATGCCGGGTGGCCGGGTCGTCGAGCGCGAGGTGATCGAGCACCACGGCGCCGTCGCGGTCGCCGCGATCGACGACGACGGCAACGTGGTGCTGATCAACCAGTACCGCCATCCGATCGGCAGGCGGCTGCTCGAACTGCCCGCCGGGTTGCTCGACGTGCCCGGGGAGGACCCGCTGCTCGCGGCGCGTCGTGAGCTGGCCGAGGAGACCGGGCTGGCGGCCCGGGAATGGGCGGTCCTGGTGGACGTGGCGCTTTCGCCCGGGTTCACCGACGAAGGGTTGCGGATCTACCTGGCTCGCGGGTTGTACGAAACCGATCGTCCGGAGCCGGAATTCGAGGAGGCGGACCTGGAAGTGGTCCGCATGCCGGTCGACGCGGCGGTCCGCGCGGCGTTGAGCGGGGAGATCGTCAACGCCACCGCGGTCGCCGGCGTGCTCGCCCTGGCGGCCGCGCGGGCGGACGGCATCGAACCGCGGCCGCCGGACGCGCCATGGGACGGGCAGCCGACGAATTTCCTCCGCCGCAAGGCGGCCCAGAAGTCCGAAGACTGACCGGAGGTGCTCGGTCGCGAGCTCGACACCTATCTCGACCACCTCACCGTCGAGCGCGGCGTCGCGCGCAACACCCTGAACGCCTACCGGCGTGATCTCGGTCGGTATCTGGACTTCCTGACCGGGCGCGGCATCGGCTCGCTCGACCGGGTCGACGAGTCCGACGTCGCGGAGTTCACCATGGCGCTGCGCTCGGGCGGTCCCGGGCACCCGCCGCTGGCGGCGAGTTCGGTGGCCCGCGCGCTTATCGCGGTGCGCGGCTGGCATCGCTTCGCCGCCGCGGAGGGTTTGACCGACACCGATGTGGCGCACGCGGTGAAGCCGCCCGCGCCGGGGCGCAGGTTGCCCAAGGCGCTGCCCTACGACCAGGTGCTGAAACTGCTGGAGGCGGCGGGCGGCGGCCAAGGCGATCCCGCTGCGGGCGTAGACGGCGGACCACGCGGCCTGCGTGACCGCGCGCTGCTTGAATTGCTGTATTCCACCGGCGCCAGGATCTCGGAAACGGTCGGGCTGGACGTCGATGATCTCGACATCGAGGAACGGGCGGTCGTCCTGCGCGGCAAGGGCGGGAAACAGCGTCTTGTGCCGATCGGGCGGCCCGCGCTCGCCGCCGTGGACGCGTATCTGGTGCGGGGAAGGCCCGTGCTCGCCGCACGCGGAAAAGCCAACGCGGGAGCCCTGTTCCTGAATGTACGCGGCGCCCGGCTGTCCCGGCAGAGTGCCTGGCAGGTCCTGCACACCGCCGCCGAACGCGCGGGCATCGCGGCGGCGGTGTCACCGCACACCCTGCGCCATTCCTTCGCCACCCATCTGCTCGACGGCGGCGCCGATGTGCGGGTGGTGCAGGAATTGCTGGGCCACGCCTCGGTGACCACGACCCAGATCTACACCTTGGTGACGGTCAACACCCTGCGCGAGGTCTGGGCCACCGCGCATCCCCGCGCCCGGTAATCCGTTGCACGCGTCGGGAACTTCGCGTGCGCGATGTGACGGAACAAAGTGGACTGTAGTCCGGTTGTGCTGGTTCGCCGGGTGAGCGCGGTGCTGTCACCGACGGCTCGGTTCCCGACCACAACGCGAGGTGAATTGCATGGCAAAGTCTTTCATCGTCCACGAGTCCGATGTCGAGGCGATTCCGTTGCCCGGCGGCGGCTCCTTCCGGCTGTTGGAGGACAGCGAGAACTCCGAAGGGCTCTTCGGCGCCAATCGGCTGACCCTGGCCGCGGGTGCGGACGGCACCCGGCCGCACCATCACACGAAGTCGACCGAGATCTTCTATGTGCTGGGCGGCACAATGGATTTTCTCGTCGACGGCGCCAGAACCGCGGTGAGCGAAGGTGGTCTGGTGGTGGTTCCGCCGGGCACGGTGCACGCCTTCGGGGCCACCGCCGAAGGGCCCGCCGAGTTTCTGGCTGTGCTCACACCCGGTATCGTCCGCTTCGAGTACTTCCGGCAACTCGGCCGGATCGCGCGCGGGGAGGCGGACTGGGACAGCATGAACGAGTTGCACGACCGGTTCGACGTTCATTTCGATGGCGGACCGCAGTGGCGCTGACCAGCGCGGCACGAACACGCCGCGCGCAGGCGCGGCACTCGAGTGCCGTCAAGCGGTAGCGTCTATCGAGAGCTGGACCGCACGAAAGCGAGGTCGGCACCGATCGGCCTCGCTACGCTCGGCGAGGCAACCGGCAAGGACGTATAAGGAGCAGCGGATCGTGACGACAGCCGGCGCGGCAGAGCCGCCGATGGGTGCTGGGGCGGAGCCGCTTACGGGCTCGCGACCGGGTCCGTACTCGGACGCCGCGGCGGAAACGCTGTGGGGCCATGGAGTGGAGCCGGTCCCGGAGGACGCGACGCTCGGCCCGACCGGACGGCCGTTGCGGCTGGTGCCGGACCCGCCGCCGGTCGGCCAGCACGGTGACGCGCTGATCGTGGCCATGTGCAACCAGAAGGGCGGCGTCGGCAAGACCACCTCCACCATCAATCTCGGTGCCGCACTGGCCGAATACGGCCGTCGCGTCCTGCTCGTCGACCTGGACCCGCAGGGCGCGCTGTCGGCGGGTCTCGGCGTCGCCCACCACGATCTCGACCTGACCGTGCACAACCTGCTCATCGGTTCCAAGGTGTCGATCGACGACGTGCTGATGCAGACCAGGGTCCCGAACATGGACCTGCTGCCAAGCAATATCGACCTTTCCGCCGCCGAGATCCAGTTGGTCAACGAAGTGGGCCGGGAACAGTCGCTCGGCCGCGCGCTGGAGCCGATCCGCAACCGCTACGACTACATCCTCATCGACTGCCAGCCTTCGCTCGGTCTGCTCACGGTCAACGCCTTGGCCTGCTCGGACGGCGTGATCATCCCGATGGAATGCGAGTACTTCTCGCTGCGCGGGCTCGCGCTGCTCAACGACACCGTCGAGAAGGTGCGGGACCGGTTGAATCCGCGGTTGAGCCTGTACGGAATAGTGGTCACCATGTTCGACTCTCGACTGCTGCATTCCCGCCAGGTCATGGCGCGGGTCGTCGAGGTGTTCGGTGACCTGGTCTACGACACCGCCATCGCGCGCACCGTCCGTTTCCCGGACGCCAGCGTCGCGGGCGAGCCGATCACCACGTGGGCGCCGAAATCCAGTGGCGCCGAGGCGTATCGGTCGATGGCTCGGGAAGTCATCCACCGATCCGGCCGGTGACCGGCCACTCGGACCCTTCGTCTGCGTCCCACCACAACCCGTCCGGCCAAGGGTCTTCCGCGGCGGGATCGACATCCACGCCGGACGACCGCGCGTCCGATTCTCGTGGGCCGGACCCGGCCGGCCCTGGGCGGGGTCCCGCACTCGGCAACGCGGCCGCCGCATTCATCGCCGCAGGCCGGGACGCTGCCCCCCGGCGCGCGAACCCGGCCGTCGTCGGAGGCGCCACGCCTCGGCCCGCACCGGAGGCGGAGGCCTCCCCGGCACGGGACAGCGCGGACGAACCGTCTCCGAAACCATCCACGCAGCCCACCGAGGATGTCGCGCGGGAGGACTCCGAGACAGTGGGCGATCGGCCCGCTGACGTGCCGGACGCACCGGGCCGTTCGTCAGACGTGCCGGATGCACGTGGCCGTCCGTCGGCTACGCCCGGCGGGTCGGACGCCTCTGGCTTTCCGCCGGACACGTCGGACGCATCCGATCCCTCGCCCGGCACGTCGGAGGCGAAAGAACAGCCGACGGCCGAGCCGCACGCGTCCGGATTCCGGCTGCGACTCAGCAACTTCGAGGGGCCGTTCGACCTGCTGCTCACCCTGATCAGTTCGCGCAAGCTGGACGTCACCGAGGTGGCGTTGCACAAGGTCACCGACGAGTTCATCGCCTACACCAAGGCGCTGACCGCGAACATGGCGCGGCAGAACACCTTGCGCGCGGACAAGATCCTGGACCAGACCACGGAATTCCTGGTCGTCGCCGCCACCTTGCTCGATCTGAAGGCGGCGCGCCTGCTGCCGTCCGGCGAGATGACCGACGCCGAGGACCTCGAACTGCTCGAGGCGCGCGACCTGCTGTTCGCCCGGCTGCTGCAGTATCGCGCGTTCAAGCAGGTCGCCGAACTGCTCGGCGAACTGGAGGCGGCCGCGCTGCGCCGCTATCCGCGCGCGGTCGGCCTGGAGGAGCGCTACGCCGGTCTGCTGCCCGAGGTTAGGCTTGGTGTCGGGGCGGCCGAGTTCGCCGCGATCGCCGCGGCGGCCTTCCGGCCCCGTCCGGTACCCAAGGTCGGGCTCGACCACTTGCACACGCACGCGATCTCGGTGGCCGAGCAGGCGGCACTGGTGCTGGAGCGGCTCAAACAGCGTGGTGCGGGTGCGTGGACATCCTTCGGCGAGCTGGTCGCCGACTGTGAGGTACCGGTCCAGATCGTCGCCCGCTTCCTGGCGCTGCTCGAGCTGTATCGCGGCAAGACGATCGAGTTCGATCAGCCCGATCCGCTCGGTCCCTTGGCGGTCAGCTGGATCGGCGACGAGGCCGCGCAACAGGTGGACACCGTGACTATCGAGGAGGACTACGGGTGAGCGAGCACAGCGCGCGTTCGCGCACGGCGGAGGCGAACTCCGGTGAGGCGCGGTCGTGAGTGAGGCAGTGGTGGAACTCACCCCCGAACCGCTCGCGGACGCCGATTTTCGTTCGGCGCTGGAGGCCATGCTGCTGGTCGTGGACGTTCCCGCGCCGGTAGACCAGCTCGCGGCCGCACTGGGCGACAGCACCGAACGCGTCGAGCGGACCCTGCGTGAAATGTCCGCTGAGCTGTCGGCGCGATCCAGTGGGATAGATCTGCGTTTCGTCGGTGACGGCTGGCGCTTCTATACTCGCAGCGAGTACGCGCCGTATGTGGAGCGGATGCTGCTCGACGGCTCCCGATCGAAACTGACCCGGGCGGCCTTGGAGACGCTGGCGGTGGTGGCATACCGTCAGCCGGTGACCAGGACCAGGGTCAGCGCGGTGCGCGGCGTGAACGTCGACGGGGTGATGCGCACCCTGCTGGCCAGGGGTCTGATCGCCGAGGCAGGCGTGGACCCGGAGACCAACGGGACGCTGTACCGCACCACCGAGCTGTTCCTGGAACGGATCGGACTCGCTTCGCTGAGCGATCTGCCACCCCTGGCGCCCCTGCTTCCGGGCGTCGACCTGATCGACGAGATCAACGAGAGCCTGGAGACGGACCCCCGGTACACCAGGTTGAGGAAACCCGCCGAGGCCGATTTGGACCTCGGCACCGAAGAATGACAGGACACCATGAATACGCCCGCTCGCCGAGATGGCACACCGGATCGTAGGAAACGCGGCGCACAGCCCGAACGAGGCGGCGCGAGCCGCAACTCCAGCTCACGCGACGCTCGTTCGGCCCAACGGGGTATCGCCGCCCGCGGCGCCCAGCAGGGCGGCGGGGGCCGAGCGGACCGACGCGGATCCGCCCCGGTTCCGAACCCGCAGCGGCACGCGGCCGCGAGCAAGAAGAAGCCCAAGCCGCAGCGGCAGGTCGCGCCGCCGCCGCTGCTGAGCAACGCCAAGCCCGCGCGCCACCAGAACGTGGAGCCGGACTCGTCCGGCGGTCACACCAAGCTCCCGTGGGGCGAGGGGGAGCGGTTGCAGAAGGTTCTCGCCAAGGCGGGCGTGGCCTCGCGCCGGGCCGCCGAGGAGATGATCGCGCAGGGCCGCGTCGAGGTCGACGGCATGATCGTGCGCGAGCAGGGCCTGCGTATCGACCCGCAGCACGCGGTGGTGCGCGTCGACGGCACGCGCGTGGTGGTGCGCGAGGAACTGGTGCACGTCGCGCTGAACAAGCCCAAGGGCTGGCAGTCCACCATGTCCGACGATCTGGGGCGCCCCTGCGTCGGTGACATCGTGGCCGAGCGTATCGCCGCGGGTCAGCGGCTGTTCCATGTCGGGCGACTCGACGCCGACACCGAGGGCCTGCTGCTGCTCACCAACGACGGCGATCTGGCGCATCGGCTGATGCACCCGTCCTTCGAGGTCTCCAAGACCTATCTGGCGACGGTGCACGGCGAGGTCAACAATCGCGCGGTCGGCAAGCGGTTGAAGGAAGGCTTGGAGCTGGAGGACGGTCCCGCCAAGGTGGACCGTTTCCAGGTGCTCGAGCTGGGGGAGGGACGTTCTCTGGTGAAGGTGGTGTTGCACGAAGGGCGCAAGCACATCGTGCGCCGCCTGCTCGACGCGGTGGGTCATCCGGTCATCCGGCTGGTCCGCACTCATATCGGCCCGGTCGCGCTGGGCGACCAGCGGCCCGGCACGCTGCGCGTACTCGGCCGCGATGAAATCGGCAAACTCTACGAGGCGGTGTCGTTGTGAACGGTGTGGAGATCCCGGTGCAGGCGCCGGCGCGGTTGGCCGGCCCGAGCCCGCTGGTGGTCGCCATGGACGGGCCGTCGGGTACCGGGAAGTCCAGCGTGTCCCGGCGCCTGGCCACCCGGCTCGGCGCCAGGTACCTCGACACCGGCGCGATGTACCGGGTGGCGACGCTGCGCGTGCTGCGGGCGGGCATCGAACTGACCGACTCCGCGGCCATCGGCGCCGCGGTCAAGGAGCTGCCGCTGTCCATCGGCACCGATCCCAGCCGCGAGGTGATCGAGCTGGACGGCGAGGATGTACGGTCGGAGATTCGCGGCGACGCGGTCACCAAGGCGGTTTCGGCGGTCTCCGCGGTGCCCGAGGTGCGTGAGCTGCTCGTCGCCATGCAGCGCGACATCACGGCGGCCGCGGGGCGGATCGTGGTGGAGGGACGCGACATCGGCACCGTCGTGCTGCCCGCCGCCGACGCCAAGATCTACCTGACCGCGTCCGCCGAGGCGCGGGCGCACCGGCGCAATCAGCAGAACATCGCCGAGGGCAGGGGCGACGACTACGCGGGCGTGCTCGCCGACGTGCAGCGCCGCGACACCCTCGACTCGACCCGCAAGGTGTCCCCGCTGCGCCCCGCCGAGGACGCGGTACCGGTAGACACCAGCGAACTGTCCATGGACGAGGTTATCGACGAGCTGTATCGCGTTGTCGCGCAGCAGGTCTCGACGTGTGGAGCCGGAGGGGACCGATGAGTGGGGACGTACTCGCAGGCGACGGCGTCTGGAGCGACGAAGCCGACTGGGAACTCGCCGACCTGGAGGGCGAATTCGAGGACGCGGCGCACGTCGCGATGCCGACGCTGGCCGTGGTCGGCCGCCCGAACGTGGGCAAGTCGACGCTGGTGAACCGCATCCTCGGCCGCCGCGAGGCGGTCGTGGAGGACATTCCTGGCGTGACCCGCGACCGCGTGTCCTACGAGGCGAACTGGGCGGGTCGGCGTTTCCTGGTCCAGGACACCGGCGGCTGGGAGCCCGACGCGAAGGGCCTGCAGCAATCGGTGGCCCGCCAGGCCGAACTGGCCATGCACACCGCCGACGCGATCCTGCTCGTGGTCGACGCGGTGGTGGGCGCCACCGCCACCGACGAGGCGGCCGTGAAGAAGCTGCGCCGCTCCGCCGTCCCGGTGATCCTGGTCGCCAACAAGGTCGACGACCAGCGGGTGGAAGCGGAAGCGGCGGCGCTGTGGTCGCTGGGACTCGGCGAGCCGCGCATGGTCAGCGCCGCCCACGGCCGTGGCACCGGCGACTTGCTCGACGACGTGCTCGAGGTGCTTCCCGAGACTCCGCGCGAGGGAACCGGCGGCGTCGGCCCGCGTCGCGTGGCGCTGGTCGGCAAGCCGAACGTCGGCAAGTCGAGCCTGCTCAACAAGCTGGCGAACGACGAGCGCTCCGTGGTGCACGATGTCGCGGGCACCACGGTCGACCCGGTCGACTCCCTCGTCGAACTGGGCGGCAAGGTCTGGAAGTTCATCGATACCGCCGGGTTGCGCCGCAAGGTGTCCAATGCCAGCGGCACCGAGTTCTACGCCTCGCTGCGCACCAAGTCGGCGCTGGAGGCATCGGAGGTGGCGATCATGCTGGTCGACGCCTCGCAGCCGATCACAGAACAGGATCTGCGGGTGATCAGCCTGGTCGCCGATTCCGGGCGGGCGTTGGTGCTGGCGTTCAACAAGTGGGACCTGGTCGACGAGGATCGTCGGCTGCAACTGGAGCGTGAGGTCGACCGCGAGCTGGTCCGGGTGCCGTGGGCGCAGCGAGTGAACATCTCCGCGCACACCGGCCGCGCGGTGCAGAAGCTGGTGCCCGCGATGGAAACCGCGCTCGAGTCCTGGGACAAGCGCATTCCGACGGGCAGGCTCAACACCTGGCTGAAGGAAGTGATCGCCGCGACCCCGCCGCCGATGCGCGGCGGCAGGCTGCCCCGCGTGCTGTTCGCCACCCAGGCGACCACCAGGCCGCCCACGTTCGTGCTGTTCACCACCGGCTTCCTGGAGGCAGGCTACCGGCGCTTCCTGGAGCGCAGGTTGCGCGAGGAGTTCGGTTTCGACGGCTCGCCGGTCCGCATCTCGGTGCGGGTGCGGGAGAAGCGGGATCGTTCGAAGAAATAGGCGACGACGGGTGCGAGGGCAACCCACCATGGCGAATGAAAGCTAATTGTTAGCGGGCGAACGCAGATGGTCGATAATCCGGTCAAAATGCCTAATAAAACGCGACATCTTCTCGTGTAGATGACGATATGGGCAGTGCTGCCCACAACTGTGGCAAATAGCTGGCATCATCCGGGCATGGGCATTCCCAGCGTGCTGCCGGAACCGCCGGCCGTCCTGACTCCGTTCGAGACGGGATGGCCCGTGCGCCTCGCCGACACCGATCGTGACCAGCGCCTGCGACTCGACGGTGTCGCGCGCTATCTGCAGGACGTCGGCTACGACCATCTCGAGGTCCTCGAGGACGGCGATATCCATCGCCTGTGGGTGATCCGCAGGACGGTGATCGACGCGCTCAAACCGCTTGGATTCGGTGAGTCGGCGACGTTGCGGCGATGGCCTTCGGCGACGTCGACCCGGTGGTGCACGATGCGGGTCCAGATCGGCGGCAGCGCTGGTGGGCTGGTGGAGACCGAGAGCTTCCTGATCCATTTCGGCACCGAATCGGGCGTACCCGCGCGGATGAGCGACCGGTTCCTCGCCCCCATGCTGGCCTGTACGACCGAGCACCGGCTCCGCTGGAAAGCCGAGCTCACCGATCCCATGCCCGCGGCGGGCGAGCCCGGGGTGCAGATTCGGCCCTTCCCGCTACGGGCCACCGACATAGACCTGCTCGACCATATGAACAACGCGGTCTACCTCACCGCGCTCGAAGAAGTCCTGGCCGACTACGCCGAACTGAAATCGGGTCCGCACCGTGTGGTGGTCGAGTACGGGAAACCGGTGCGATGCGGCGAGGACGTCGAGCTCGTCGCCCGACGGACCGACTCGAGCCTGGACGTGTGGTTCGCGGTCGGCGCGGACTGCCGGGCGGTCGCCCGCGTCACCCCGCGCTAACCGGCCAACTGTTCGACGGTCGCGTGCGCGCCCCTGGTGCGCAGGCTGTCCAGAGCCGCCAGATACGCGGTCACGAACCGGGGGTTGTCGACCAGGTCACCGAACAAGGATCGCTCGCCGAGGAAAGCGGTGGGCTGCTCGCGCTGCCGCCGCGCGAGGGGGACCAGCCGGTCGCGGAGCCGGTCAACGACCTCGATCGGGTGCCCGTGCTCGTCCACGCCCTCGGCATAGCGTGCCCAGCTGGCGACGACCGCCGCCGCGCAGTCGATCGGGCCGCCGCTGCCGAGCTGCGCCCGGACAACCGGAAGCAGCCACTTCGGGATCCGGTCGGAGGATTCCGCGCACAGCCGGGCGATGGTGTCGCCGATCGCGGGATTGGCGAACCGGTCGAGCAGCGTCCGCTTGTAGTCGCCCAGGTCGACCCCGGGGACCGCGCGCAGCGTCGGCGTCGCCTCGGCGTCCATGTAGCGGGTCAGGAACCGCCGGAAGACCGGATCCTGTGCCGCTTCGTGCACCAGCCGATAGCCGCTCAGGTACGCGAAATAGCACAGCGCCTGGTGGCTCGCGTTCAGCAACCGAAGCTTCATCAGTTCGTAGGGAGTGACGTCGGCGACGACCTGCACGCCCACCTCTTCGAAGGCCGGACGGCCGAGTCCGAACGAATCCTCCAGCACCCACTGCGCGAACGGCTCGGCGACCACCGGCCAGCGGTCGGTGAGCCCGTAGCGCCGCGCGATCTCGCCGGTCGCTCCGGGCGGGGTCACCGGGGTGATCCGGTCCACCATGGAATTCGGGAAGCGCACCTGCTCCGTCACCCAGGCTCCGAGCCCCGGATCGCGCAGCGCGGCGAACGCGCCGAACATCCGGCGCGCGATGTTCCCGTTGCCCTCGATGTTGTCGCAGGACAGCACGGTGAACGGCGCGATATCGCGGGATCGGCGGCGGGCCAGCGCCTCGGTGACGAGCCCGAAAACGGTACCGGGCGGAGCGTTCCCGGCCAGATCGGCGCGGATTCCGGGGTCATCCGGGTCGAATTCCCCGGTAGCGGTGGCGATGTGGTAGCCACCCTCGGTGATGGTCAGTGAGACGATCCGGGTCGACGCAGCGGCGAGCTTCGCCACGACGGTCCCTGGATCGTCCGGCGCGTACCGGTAGTCGACCAGCGAGCCGATCGCGCGCGTGGTCCACGTGCCGTCCGGCGCGACCGTCGACAGCGTGTACAAGCCGTCCTGCGCCCGCAGCACGTCGCGCATGCGTCGATCGCCGGGCAGCACGCCGACTCCGCAGATGCCCCACTCGTCCCCGAGGCCGCGTTCGAGCAATCGGTCGACGTACATCGCCTGGTGCGCTCGATGGAAGCCGCCGACGCCGAAATGCACTATGCCGGTGGTGATCCGGGATCGATCGTAGCTCGGTGTCGAGATCCGATCGGCGAAGTCGGGCATCGTGGCCGCCCGTAAGGGCGTGGCTGTCCGTTCCGGCATACCGCGCCTCCCCGTGTTGTGTGGATCACACCATAGTGCAGCAGGAGTCCGGAACCGGTCAGCCCTGCGGAGGCGGCAGCAGCGAATCCATGCCGTGCCGTCGAGCGCCGAGTACTCGTTCGCAGTTCGCTCGCTCGACGTCGGCGGAGAACTGCTCGGTATCCCGGCGCGCCCGTGCCGGAGTCGGCGTCGCCGATGGGCCGGCCGCCACGTCCGTGTGCTCTTTCTCGGTCATACCTCACGGTGCCCGGAAACCGGTCAAGTCAGCAACAATAGTTGCCGATATGGCAAAATCTGTGGGTGCTCGCTCATTCCGGGGCGGATGACGGTACGCCCGCCGAGCTGGCGGTCACCGCCGTTCTCGTGCTCTTTCTGGCCGCTGCGCGACCGGCGAGGGGCCGGGGCGCACACCCCGTTTCGTCCGGCCGCGGAAGCTACCGGGGGGTTTATCGCCGCAGAGCTGGGTAGACCGTCGGTGTCCCGATCGATGGCAGAAAGGTTCAGCGCATGTCGCAACCCATCACCAGTACTTTGGACCCGGAGCAGCAGCGCATCGCGGGCGAAACTCTCCAGGCGACGGTGGTCGACCTGATCGACCTGTCGCTGATCGCGAAGCAGGCGCACTGGAACGTGATCGGCACCAACTTCCGGTCGGTGCACCTGGCGCTGGATGAATTGGTGACCGTGGCACGGGAGTTCACGGACTCGGCCGCGGAACGCGCCACCGCCGTGGGAGTCAGCCCGGACGGGCGCGCCGCGAGCGTGGCCAAGGATTCCGGCGCGATCGGCATCGGCGAGGGCTGGCAACAGGACACCGACGTCATCGACACGATCGTCGGCAACCTCGCCGCCGTGATCAAGCGGCTGCGTGAACGCATCGCGGCGACCGAGAAGGCCGATCCGGTGACCCAGGATCTGTTCCTGGCGATCGCGGCGCGGCTGGAGCAGTTGCACTGGATGTGGCAAGCGCAGCTCGCCACGGTGTGATGCGGGTGATCACGTGCGCGTTCGGCGCGCCCGCCACGGAGACTGCCACGGTCACGGTGCGGATCCCCGCCGACGCGCGACACCTCGCCTTGGTCCGCGCGATGACCGACACCGTGTGCCTGGTCGCCGAGGTTCCGTTCGACGCCGCCTCGGACATCCGCTTGGCGATCAACGAGGCGGTCACGATGCTGCTGGCGGACGCCATGCCGGGCTCGATGCTCGGCTGCGCGTTCACCTACGGCCTCGGCCTGATGAGCGTGCGTGTCGACGCCGTAGCCGTAGTCGGCGGCGAGCTCCGCAGCGATCCGTTGAGCTGGGAACTGGTGCGCATGCTCACCCGCTCCCTATCAATTTCCCGTGACCCTTTTGATTCCGAAGTCGGCGGGTACCCGACCGTTATCGAATTCAGTTGGGAACGAGGACCATTTGATGAAACGTGAGTTCACGACCGACGGAAATGACACGGCGAGGCGCACCCGCGGGGGCGACAGCTACGACAACATCGAGCCGTGGTTCGAGAAGATGGCCGCGATGGACGAGGGGGATCCGCACCGCGCGGCGCTGCGCGAGGAGGTGACCCGGCGGTGTCTTCCGCTCGCCGAGCACATCGCCAGGAAGTTCTCCGGCCGCGGCGAGAACTACGAGGACCTGCTGCAGATCGCCCGGGTCGGGCTGGTGCTCGCGGTGGACCGTTTCGATGTCTCGCGCGGCAGTTCCTTCCTCGGATTCGCGGTCCCCACCATCATGGGCGAGGTGCGCAGGCATTTCCGCGACAACACGTGGTCGTTGCGAGTGCCGCGCAGGCTCAAGGAGATCCAGCTGCGCGTCGGCCCGGCCACCGAGACGTTGTCGCATCGCCTCGGCCGGATGCCGACGGCCAGGGAGATCGCCGAGGAGTTGGACGTCGACCTGGGCGAGGTCACGCAGGCGCTCATCGCGGGCAACGCCTATCAGGCCAATTCGCTGGACGCGGCAGGCCGAGAGGAGGGCGACGGTGCGCCGCAGTCGCTCGCCGACACGCTGGGCTCCGAGGAGCCGTGCTACGACCTGCTGGAGCAGGCGATGGCCGTGCGTCCGCTCATCGCCGAGTTGCCGCCGCGCGATCGGCAGGTGCTGGTCATGCGCTTCTACGAGTCGCGGACCCAGAGTCAGATCGCCGAAGAGCTGGGTGTGTCCCAGATGCAGGTGTCGCGCATTCTCGCCAGGATTCTCAAAGACCTGCGCGAACGCGCGCTCGGCCCGGAAGAACTCGTTTCGAGCGCGGCCTGAGTTCGCTCACGTGCGTGGACGGGCGGCCGCGCCGGTCATCGGTGTGGCGGAGACCTCGCCGGTCCAGCCGCAGGGCAGGGCGCAGCTGGCGATGATCTTGGTCTCCAAGTCGCCGTTGTCGTAGCGCAACGTGGTGCTCTCCGCGTAAGCGGGATATCCGCACGCTCGGCATTTGCCGAAGAAATCGAGGATCTCCTCGGCGCGGGCGTGCGCGATTCGTCGTGCGGGCTTGTCGTCCATAACCTCTCCAGCCAGCGTTCGGTCCTGCCGAGCAGGCGTCTGTGACGTTAGGTCGGAGGTCGCCGCCCGGCGGGAGTTCGGATGATCGTTGGGCTGATTCACAGGCGTCGCGCGGGTGATTTGGGCCGGTTCCCAGGTTCAGGTGAATGCTGGGCAATCGCAGCGTATTTCCTGCGTGTCGCTGGTAGTAGCGACGATGCCCTGGCTACTTGACCTCGCTTGTGACTGACGTTACAAAGGAGCTACCCGCCGACCCGAAGTTCTTCGAACCGGCCGACGAGAAGTGCACAAGTTGGTTACCGATGTCATCGACGTAGTCGCCGAATTCGCGATCGCCCGCAAGACCATCTGGGATCTGCTACTCGAACCGCAGACTTATCCGCGCATGTTCACCGGTATCGGCGCGTGCGAGCAGATCCAGTCCGCCGACGGCAATGTGGTCTGGCAGATGCGCGTCGGTACCTACGGGTCGGGCATACGCACCCACCAGATCCGGATCAGCGTGGGCCGGTGGTACGAGAGCTTCGAGATGCAATACGCCGCACTGGGCAGCTTCGCGTCGGTGCGACTGCACGGCGACGAGGACCGCACCAAGGTCACCGTCACGTATTTCGCGCCGAGCCGGGTGCACCCGCGGGTGAGCGAGCTGTCCAATGTGGCGATCGGCGAGTGGACCAAGGCCGGACTGAAGCGGGTGGCCGACGTCGCCAAGGGCGCGCGGACCTCCTTGGTCGTCAACGGCGAGGATTCGCCGATCCGGCGCAACGCGGGTGTGGCGCGGCAGATGGTGGCCACCGGCGTCGTGTTGCCGGTTCGTTTCGATCGGACTCTCAAACAGCTGCGCTCACTGGCGAAATGGGGTTTCAACCTGGCGGGCGGATACGCCGCGGGCGCGGCGTACGCCCCGGAGCGGACCGCGATCATCGACGACCGCGGCACCCGGTCCTTCGCCGACATGCACGAGCGCACCAACGCGCTGGCCGCGGCGATGGCCGCGCACGACCTCGGCCCGGGCGACGCCATCGGCCTGCTGGCGCGCAACCACGCGGCCATGGTCGAATGCATGGTCGCCGCAGGCAAACTGGGTGTGGACGTGGCACTGCTGAACGCCGGGCTGGCGGGCCGCACCATCGAGGAGATCGTCCAGCGCGACCGCCTGTCGGCGCTGTTCGTCGACGGTGACCTCGAGGAGTTGGTGCGCTATCTGCATACCGACATCCCGCGCTACAACACCGACGAGCGTCCGCCGGTACCCGACCGGACGACCGTGGACCAACTGGTGGCGGAGGGGCACACGACTTTCCGCACCCCTGCCCAGCCGGGACGGCTCGTCGTGCTCACCTCCGGGACCAGCGGGACGCCCAAGGGTGCGCGCAGGCCGCATCCGAAGGGCTTCGGGTCCATCGCGGCATTGCTGTCGCGCATCCCGATGCAGATGAACGAGACCATGCTGATCCCGGCGCCGCTGTTCCACACCTGGGGGTTGGCCGGCCTGCAACTGAGCACCGCGCTGCGCGCGACCGTGGTGCTGGCCGAACGGTTCGACGCGGAGGACTGCCTGCGCCGCATCGCCGAGCACCGGGTCAACACGGTGATCGTCGTGCCGACCATGGTGCAGCGCATCCTCGACCTTCCCGCGCACGTGCGTGCTCGCTACGACACCTCCAGCCTGCGGCACATGATCAGCTGCGGTGCGCCACTGGCAGGCGCGACCGTCGAGCGGTTCATGGAGGCCTACGGCGACGTGCTCTACAACGTCTACGGATCCACCGAGGTCTCCTGGGCGACCATCGCGACCCCCGAGGACCTGCACACCTCGCCGACCACGGCGGGACGCCCGCCGCTGGGCACCAAGGTGGCCGTGCTCGGGCCGGACCACCGCAGACTCCCGATCGGCGCCACGGGACACATCTTCGTCGGCAACCACATGCTGTTCGACGGCTACGTCAACTCCGCGCCACCGGACGAGGCGCACGGCATGCTCGACACCGGCGACCTCGGCTACCTCGACGCCGCGGGCCGGTTGTTCATCGCGGGACGAGACGACGAGATGATCATCTCCGGTGGCGAGAACGTCTTCCCGCGTCCGGTCGAGGAGGCGCTCGCGCACCTGCCGCAGGTCAGTGACGTCGCCGTGGTCGGTGTGCCGGACCACGAATTCGGCCAGCGGCTCGCGGCGTTCGTGGTGAAACGCGAAGGGTCCGGCCTGGATTCGGACATGGTGCGCACCTACATCCGCAACCGCTTGAGCCGCTTCTCGGTGCCGCGCGACGTCACCTTCCTCTCGGCGCTGCCGCGCGGCGACACCGGCAAGATCCTCAAGCGTCTGCTGGCCGGTCCCGGCGCGGCCGAACCGGAGCTGCCGCCGTCGATCAACGGTCTGGGCACCGCGGGATCACCCTGACCATCCGGCGGCAGCGCCCGGCGGTCAGTAGACGGTGTCCTCCAGGTCGGTCAACGCGGATTCCAGGTGATCGAGCAGCCTGGCCACGTCCGGCACGCTGCGGCGGCAGGCGACGATGCCGATGTCCAGGCTGTCGGCATTGCTGGTGAGGGTGATGTTCACCGCCTGCCCGTCGAGCGGGATCGACAGCGGGTAGCTGGCCGCGACGCGGGCTCCATTCCAGTACTGCGGTTCACGCGGTCCCGGAATATTGGAGATGACGATGTTGAACGGCGGGCTGGTCAGCGCGACCGTGGCGGGAAGCAGCAGTGACAGGGCGAGGGGACTGAGCGTCAGCGCCGACAGCGAGACCGCCTGGACGGGGGACAGCGCGCGGTAGATCTCTTTGCTGCGATGCATCGAGGAGCTGATCGCCGCCAGCCGCGCGGCCGGGTCGGGCAGGTCGGTGGCCAGATTGCACAGCAGCGCCGCCACGGCGTTGCCCCCGCCGTCACCGTCGTCGGATTCGGGACGCAGCGAGACCGGCACCATGGCGATCAGCGGCTTGTCCGGCAAGGCGACGTGTTCGAGCAGGTAGGTGCGCAGCGCACCCGCCGACATCGCCAGCACCACGTCGTTGAGCGTGGTGCCGGTCATCTTCTTGACCTGGCGGATCCGGTCCAGCGGCCACGAGCGGGCGGCGCAGCGGCGGGCCCCGCCGATCGGGACGTTGAACATGGTGCGCGGTGCGGCGAAGGGCAGCGTCAACTGCTGCTCGAGCAGCGCGGTACGGGCCAGGCGCAAGGCCGAAGGCGCCGAGCCCGCCGCGGCGAGCAGGGCGCGCGCCCGGGTGCCGAGCGTTTGCCTCTGCGGGGGATTCGGGCGGTGCCCGGTCGAAGGCGGGAGATGCCAGGGCACCAGCGCTTCGCCGGATTCCGGGTCGGTGGTGAGCGTTCGCTGCAACAGGCGCTGGGCGCCGACGCCGTCGATGAGGGCGTGGTGCATCTTCGCGTACAAGCCGACCCGATCGCCGGCGAGCCCTTCGACCAGATGCGCTTCCCACAGCGGCCGGTGACGGTCGAGCAGGGTGCTGTGCAATCCCGCCGTTACTTCGGTCAGGGCGTCCAGGCCACCCGCTTCCGGCAGTGCCCACCGCTGGACGTGGTAGTCGAGCTCGACGGCGCTGTCCACGGTCCAGGCAAGCTGTGGAGTGCCGAACAGGCGAGCCGGGCGCTTGCGGAACGTGGGGTGGAAATTTCGGTCGGCCGCCAGCGTGGCGTACGCGCGCCGGGCGAATTCGGGTCCGGTGCCCTCCACGGGGTCGAAGATGGACAGCGAACCGACGTGCATCGGATGCTCGCGTGATTCCGCGATGAGAAACAGGGCGTCCACCGGCGAGATGAATTCCATGGGCAGTTCCCTCCTGGCGACGCCGCGGCCTCGCCACGGTCTGGTTCCGGACATGGGGACGGCCGCCGGACTGCTCATGGCGCTGGGAGATCTACGCCGGTCGAACGACGATCCCCAACCGATGATTCGATGCCGAATCCGTACCGGCTGGGCGGTTCGTCGCGAAATTGTGCGCGCGGGCCTCAGGACAGGCGGCTGACCGGCCAATCCTGCGGCAGTGCGAGGCGTTCGCTGATCATGCTGATCGCGCTGTGCAGGGCCTGGATCTCATCGATGCCGCTGGCCAGCGACGCGCCCTGCTTGCTGATATGGAACCGGCACAGGTGCTTGCGCCGGTCGGCCGCCAGATACGGCCTGCCGATGATGATCGACAACGAGCTGTCGGCTTCGTAGAGGGTGCGGGCCGCGATGAGCGCCTGCGGCTCGTAGGCGACCGTCGTGGCGGCACGCGAGGGACGGGTGGGCGCGGCGGGGAAGCCGGGGTCGGACGGCTCGGTCACCGCGAAGTGCGCACCGTGGCTGTTGGCCTGCCGCAGCTCTTGGGCGATGTCCTGGAACGCGCGGTAGAGCGCGGCGATGGAATCGACGCCGTGCGCCCATCGTTCGCCGATTCCCTGGATGCGAAAACCGCACACCACACCGGTGTCACCCGGTGCCATCTGCGGTTTCCCCACCTCGATGGAGACCTCTCGCGTGGCATCGGAGACGGTTCGGGTGGCGATCACCTCCCTGATCCGCCGCCATCTCATGCTCGCGATCGCACCGCCGTGTTCGGATTCGCGCACTGCGGGCGTGGTCGTGTCACCAGTGACCCGCGCCGGTATCGCTCTCATGATGTCTGGAGTACCCAAGTTGGACCCTCGTTTACCCTGCGGTTCGAGGTGACCTGGAACGCAGTGTGAAGACACGCCGTATCGGCAAAAGGGCTACCGGACGGTTAACGCGCCTCGCGTTTGGCAGGCTGTCGCCGAGGGTGTGATGGTGGGGCCGCGACGATGAGGAGGGGCGGACGAAGTGGTAACGATTGCGCAGTTGCGAGCGGTTCTGTCGATCTTGCGCGTCGACCCGGACGAGGTCGGCGCACGGGCGGATGAGACCGGTCTGCACGGTCCCGACGCCGAACGTGTCCTACTGATCGGTTTGCTACACCGGATCGCGAGCAGCGAGCTGCGCGACGTCGTCACCACCACGATGGACGACGAGGAGGCCGCACGGGCCGCCGCGGTCAGCACCCTGCCGGTGAACGGGGAGAACCCCACGGAGCAGGCGCGTTTCGACGCGCACTGGCTGCACGACCGTATCGGCGCGCTGGCGGCGGGCACCACCGTGGAACCGGTGCCGGTGTTGCTGGACGCCGCCGCGCGGTCTGCGGACGCGGCCGAGGTCCTGCTGTTGCTCAGCCGCAATCCCCGTGGCCACGACGCGGACACCAGATGGGAGCGTGCGCTCGACGATCTGGGACGCGCCTATCACTTGATCAACGACGAGCGCGTGGGTCGCTCGAACACGACGACCGCGCCGTTGTAGCGACGCGGTCGATCGGAAGTCCGCCCGGCGGCGCGCTGCTGCGCCGCCGGGACACGGCTACTTGGTTTGGGCCGGAGCGGTTTGGACGGGCTTGTCGGCGAAGCGTGTAGTGCCGTCGGCCGCCTGCAACGTGGTGAGCAGGTCGACACCCGCCACGACGAGCGTGGGCCCGCCGACCGCGATGGTTCCGAGGATGCCGCCGAGACTCGCGCCGGTCAGCAGACCGGCCACGCAGCCCACGGCGATGGTGACCAGGCAGCCGATCGTGGCGCCGATCGCGGTGCCGACGAAACCGCCTATGGCGGTGGCGAGCCCGAACTGGCTGGCGAATTCGTCACGGGCGCGCTGGTTCTCGGTCATGGACGCGACCGGCTTGGCCACCAGTGGCTCGGTGATCGCGATGCCCTCCGGCCTGGACGGCTTCAGCTCGAGCACGGTGCTGTCCTTCTTCAGCTCCGGGCGCACCGGAATGGCGGTCCCCGCGATCCGGAAGTCGAGCGGCAACGTCATCGCGACGTGGCCGTCGCGGTCCCGGATGTCTACCACGTCGATCACTTGCGCGATGTCGGCCGGGGCGCCCCCATGATCGACGAGCACCCCGTCGCGCTCGGTTAGTCGCGCGTTCTCGTCGCCCGCGGGCTGATCGCGCAGTGCCTTGGACAACTGGAAGGTTCCGCCCCGGAGCGCGGCGACCACCGTCTGGTCGACGATCTTGGCCGAGTAGGTGATGTCGGGAGCGGGCTCGCCGTGGGCGACGCCCGCGCCGACGGTCAGCGAGCCGATGGCGAGTATCGCTGCCGCAGTGATGCCGCGGAGTTGCATGTTACGTCCATTCCTTCATCGGGTTAACACCTGCGTCCAGCACGGCCGGACCCGCGCACTCCGGCGGCGCAAGAGCAGTCGTCTAGGGTCGCTGAGCAGCCTAGCAGCGCCCACAGCTACCGATGAGCGTTCCGGCTCGACCGGTCGGAGATATCGAAAAATTCTCCGACCGGCCGAGTTTCGGATCCGGCGCTCAGCGCGCCGTGGCCAGTTCGCTTGCCCGCTCGGCGCGCAGGATCGTCGCGCTGGTGCCGGGCGGCCACTCGAGTCCCGCGTCGAGCCGGTCGAGCACCTCGGTACCAGGCCGTGGATTGCGGGACCGCTCGATCTCGCTGATCACCTTGGCCGGCGGGCCGCCGTTGCCCGCCACATCCGCCTGGGTCCACTTCATCTCGCGCCGCCGCGCACGCACGCGCGTGGCGAGCCCGTCGAGATCGAGCACGATGGCCGTCTCGACCTCGTCCGGGGGCAGCGGCGCCGGTCGCGCCGGTGCGCCGTGCTCTTCCTGCTGGTGCTTCTCCCGCAGCATTCCGGCGGTGATCAGCCTGGACCGTTTCCGCCTACCCATCTTCGCCACACGCTCTCCCATCCTCGGTCGAGTCGATCGATTGCGTCGCACTGCTCCGGCGGGCGGGCGGCGCCCATCGCGCCGGGAACGCTGAACATCATGGGGGAGGGTGGCCGCGGACCTCGCTCGACGCGCCGGGTCAGTGCGGCCGGTCCTCCGGCTGAAGAATGAGCACCGGGATCTCGCGCTCGGTCCAGGATTGGTAGGTGTCGAAGTCCGCGTAGAGGGCTACGAGCAAGGGCCACAAGCGATTCTTCTCCTCCCGGCTCGCCATGCGGGCGCGGACGCGTCGGTGCTCGGCCCCGACCTGTACCCGGGTCACGGGATGTGCCAGGAGATTGAAGTACCACTGGGGGTGATTCGGCAACCCGCCTTGCGAGGCGACCACTACCAGATCGGCGCCGTCGACGAGGTACAGCAGCGGGACGGTGAACAACTTGCCCGATCTGCGACCCCGATGCTCGAGCAGCAAGGTGGGTACCGGCTTGCGGAAGCCGGCGCCGATCCGCCATCGTGCGCCGACGCGCCCTCCGGTCCGGCGGTACGCCCAGGTCTGCGCTCTGGACATGTATTTGATGACGGTCGTGATCAGCGGGGAGTCGAGGTTGCGTGGCCGCTTGGGCATCAACGATCACCCAGCTCGGGCCGGGATGCGGCCGTGGAATCGGGTGCGGTGACGAGTGATTGATCCATACCTTTGTCCGTAGTATCGTCCAGACAGATGTCCGGTTACTATTCCATATATGTGCGGCGCGTGTCGCGGGGGGTGACGGGAACCGGCGACGAGCACGGTGGAGGAAACATGGATCGGGTCAGCGGCAAAGTCGTCCTGGTGACCGGTGCGGGACGGGGGCAGGGCCGCAGTCACGCGGTCGCCTTGGCCGAGGAAGGCGCCGACATCATCGCCTTCGATATCTGCGCCGACATAGCCAGCAACGAATACGCACTGGCGACCGAAGCGGATCTCGCCGAGACCAAGGAACTGGTCGCCAAGACCGGCCGTCGGGTGGTGGCCGCACAGGTCGACGTGCGCGATCGCCCCGCGCTGCAAGCGGCGATCGCGGCGGGCGTCGCCGAACTCGGGCGCTTGGACGTGGTCGTGGCGAACGCCGGGATCTGCCCGCTGGGCCACCATGTGCCGTTGCAGGGCTTCGTGGATGTCTTCGACGTCAACTTCGTCGGCGTGGTGAACACCGTGCACGCCGCGCTGCCGCATCTGGGCGCGGGCGCCTCGATCATCGTGACGGGATCGGTCGCGGGCCTGGTGCCGCAGACCGGATTCAACGGCCAGCAGGCACTGCAAGGTCCCGGCGGCGACGGCTACGGCCTGTCGAAGAAGATGATCCGTTCTTATACGCAGACTTTGGCGTTGACGCTGGGGCCGAGCTCGATCCGCATCAACGCGGTGCATCCGACCAACGTCGACACCGACATGCTGCACAACCCGGGGATGTACCAGATCTTCCGTCCCGACGTACAGAACCCGACGCGCGAGGACGCCGAGGTCACCTTTCCCTTCATGCAGGCCATGCCGATTCCCTTCGTCGAGTCCTCGGACATCTCGCACGCGGTCACGTTCCTGGCCTCCGACGAGTCGCGCTACGTGACCGGTTTGCAGATGTTCGTCGACGGCGGCGCGTCGCTGAAATTGGGCCTGGCCTGAAGTGACGCGGAACGCGCCGCGTCACTTCAGGATGAGCATCGCGGACCGCTCGATGCGGTCCGCGATGTCGGAATACGATTCGTAGCCCATCCCGGCATGGACCAGCGCACCCGCGTAGAGCAATTCGAGCGATTTCAGAATATCCGCGTCGGGATTTCCGGACAGCGCGTGCGCGAGGCGGGTGCGAATTTCCAAGCCGATGCGCGACCGCAAATGCTCGACGTCGGGATCGCGGCCGAGCAGCGCGCTGGTGACCGCGCCGGACAATTCCGGTTCGTCGGCGACCAGCAACGCGATGCTGCGGAGTTCGGCGATCACCCGCACGGTGGCGTCCGGATCCTCGCTCACAGGGGAGGGTTGTGCGCGCAGCCTGCGCCAGAAGATCTCCGCGACCAAGTGCTCCTTGGAGGAGAAATAGGTGTACGCGGTGGCGGTGCCGACCTTGGCGTTGGCGGCCACCATCCGGATGGTCATGCCGGCGAAACCCTCCCGGGAAAGCACTTCCAACGCCGATCTGGTGAGCTTGTCGACGGTGTCGGCCTGCTTTCCGGACAAGCGCCGCCGCGTCGCTTCGACGGTTCTGGAATCGCTTTCGGACATGTGTCTAGATGGTAGTGTCGTTATTTCGTTCGAGCAACTTTCCTGCTGCGGAAATAGTTGTGTGTTCGGCCACGTGATTCGCTACGGCCGGCTCGCCGCGCCGAGCGGCGGGCCGATGTCGGTCAGTTTGCCGGACAACCGCTCGAGGTAGGCGCACACCGCGGGCTCGTCTTTGTCCGGCAGTCCGTACACGACGTCGGTGACGCCGGCGCGGTCCCACTCGGCCAGGCGTGCGGCGTCGGGTTTGTAATCCAGGGCCACCACGCGCGGACGTCCGGGCCGCCCGGCCTGCTGCCAGATCTCATGCAGCAACGCGAGACGATCGGAGATCTCCGTTTCCCCCGGGGTGGTGATCCAACCGTCCGCCGACTCGGCTATCCAGCGGAAGGTGCGTTCGGTGCCCGCCGCGCCGATCAGCACCGGCACCGAGCGCCGGACCGGTTTCGGCCACGCCCAGCTCGGGCCGAAGCGCACATACTCGCCGTCGAAACCGGCCTCGTCCCGGCTCCACAGCGCCCGCATCGCCGCCAGGTATTCGCGCAGCACGGTGCGTCGCTTGTTCGCGGGTACTCCGTGATCGGCGAGTTCGTCGGTGTTCCAGCCGAATCCGGCCCCCAGCACGACCCGGCCACCGGAGAGGTGGTCCAGTGAGGCGATCGTCTTGGCAAGGGTGATCGGGTCGTGCTCCACGGGGAGCGCGACGGCGGTGGCCAGCTCGATGCGTTCGGTGACTGCCGCCGCCATGGACAGTGCGACCCACGGGTCCAGCGTGCGCAGGTAGCGGTCGTCGGGTAGCGACGCGTCGCCGGTCTGCGGGTGCGCCGCGTTGCGCGCGACCGGGATGTGGGTGTGCTCGGGGACGTAGAAGGAGGCGAACCCCGCCTGCTCGGCCGCTCGGGCCGCCGCGGCGGGAGTGATGCCGCGGTCGCTGGTGAACAGGACGATGCCGAATCGCATGGAAATCCTTGTCTGGTCGTTCGGCGAGCTGTCGTGCGCTGCCCGCGTGACGGCATCGGCGAAGGTGGCCGCGTGCTGCGAACCGCCGTGTCTGGACAGTTGTATGGAATATAGTCCGATCGCCGAGCTGCCTACAAGAACGTGTTCTTGATTCGTGGTGTGTGTCGGCCTGGCGATCGGACGGCGGATTTCTTTCCGCGAGATCGCTTGTTCGGGATTGTCCTGAAAAACTGTCAGTGGTACCGTCCAGACACATGTCCAGCTATGTGTCTCTACGGAGCGTTGGGTGGACGATCCTTGTTGAGAACTTGTTATCGAATTCGGAGTGTGGGCGATGACGGCTGTGGTGGGGCCGCTGGTGTTCGACCCGTATGACTACGGGTTTCATGAGGATCCGTATCCGGTGTATCGGCGGCT
>NZ_JBFAXY010000046.1:24696-42290 GCF_040681035.1 Nocardia sp. NPDC051911 | reverse complement strand
GCTCGGCCTGGCCAGAGCGCTGGCCGCGGGTACGACGGCACTCGTACTGGACAACCCGATGGCCGACTTGGACCACGACGGGCGTCGCTATCTGGACGGAATGCTACGAGCTCTCGCGGAGGAAGGGATGACAATCGTGGTCTCGGCCTGCACCGTGGATGCGCTTACTGGATGCGCGCACCACATCCTGTATATAGAGCACGGCCGAGTCCTCGCCAGTCGTTCGTGAGCCGACAGTCGGCGAGGGATACCGCGAGCGAGTAGTTGCGCCAGTCGCCCGTCGACGGCCGCCAGCACTGAAGTGGACGGAGTTCGCGACAGCGACACGCTGGCGACGCTGCACGGCGCTCTGTGAGTCGAGCTGAGGACACTGCTGACCAGCAGGTTGCGCCACGTCGCCCAGTCCGGCCTCGGCCAAAATGATCACATCCGGCCATCACCGAAAATTGTGGTCCCCATCCGCCGCCGGCAGCGGTAGCGTAATTGTCAGCGTGCAGGCCATATGACCAAGGCGGGCGAGGGAAGCGGACACCGAACGCGGCGATAGCCGCGCATGGGGCGTGAGTCGACCCGACCGTCACCTGTGTACAGCAATTACTGGCTTGTGAGAAAGAGCCGCACTCATGACCGGCCACATCTCCTCCCGCGAGGTCGATCCCCACCGCGAGCCCGGCCGTGATCCGTGGGACGAGTTCTTCTTCCTGTTCCTGAATCCGACCCGCACCTACAGTTGCGGGTTCTGGAACCACCGTGAGGACACACTCGAACAAGCCCAACTGAACAAGATCGACCTCGCGTTGGGCAAATGCGACCTGCGGCCCGGGATGACCCTGCTCGATGTCGGTTGCGGGTGGGGATCGGCCCTGCTGCGCGCGATGGACACCCACCAGGTGAACACGATCGGATTGACCGTCAGCCGCAGTCAATACCGGTACGTGCGCGACCAGCTCGTCGACCGGCTCGCGCGCGGACATCCGTGCGGCCGGTTTGGCTGCAGCGCTGGGAAGCCTTCGACGGCCACGCCGACCGCATCGTGTGCATCGACGCCTTCGAACACTTCCACCAGGACAGCTATGGCGAGTTCTTCCAGTTCGCCCACCACGCCCTGCCCGCCGGGGGTGTGCTGCTGCTGCAAACCATCGTCGGCCACCATCGCGACGAGCGGTGCGCCCACGATATCGAGCACACCGGCATCGATGACGCGTTCATGCAGTTCCTCACCGGCACGATCTTCGCCGGTGGCCCGCTACTGCCCCCGACCGGCCGCGGCTCCGAGGGCGTCACCGCGTACGCCGAAGACGCCGGCTTCACTGTCACCGGCATCCAGGCGATGGGACCGCACTACGCCACCACCCTGGACCACTGGGCGAATGCCCTGCGCGAACACCGCGACCGCGCTATCGAGCTCACCGGACCCGGCATCTACAACGCCTGCCTCAGCGTCTCGTAGTGCACATCGGCCAGTGGTGCGATGGCCTGCGGGGCGGCATGGGAAGATCTGTACCCATCCGGAGGCTCGAAAGCCAGACGAACTGCCTCTCACGAATCTCGGGCGGGTAACGCTTCGGCATTAAGCAGACCATCGTCCTCGATGACAGGCCCCAAGCCCGACGGTTCACTGCGCCTGATAGTCGGATCTACTGTACGGAGGCGTGGCGGTCAGTTGAGGAGAACGAATCCCGCGGCGGTCGAGCGCGTGCTGCAGGTCGCTGATCGTTAGACTATTCAGCGAATCCCTAATCATTCCGGGTGTTGTCGTTGTGAGGGGCAGATCGCAGGGTACGACGATGACGCCGCACCCTGCGGCTGCCGCTGCCGCGGCTCCAGTCGGGGAATCCTCGATCGCGACGCACTGATCGGTCTGGACGCCCAGCAGTTCGGCGGCGCGGATGTATGGCTCAGGAGCAGGTTTGCCGTTGGTTACGTCGCCACCACACACCGAGGCGTCGAAATAGTGCAGCCCGATCGCATGTATGGCGATATTCGCCAAGGTGCGTGGGGTGTTGGTGACCAAGGCCGACCGCAGGCCAGCCGCGCGCGTGTTCCGCAACGCTGCCAGGGCACCTGGACGCCATGGCACCGGATAGGTATAGACCTCAACGAGTCGTTGATTG
This sequence comes from Nocardia sp. NPDC051911, assembly GCF_040681035.1. NCBI lineage: Bacteria > Bacillati > Actinomycetota > Actinomycetes > Mycobacteriales > Nocardiaceae > Nocardia > Nocardia sp. NPDC051911. The sequence goes on along the minus strand of NZ_JBFAXY010000046.1, from coordinate 40,176 downwards.
ATCCATTGCTCTGCTGCGCGGAGATTGTGTCCGGTGGCCTGAATCCCGCACGCCGCCACCATGGCGTGCAACACCTCTGAGACTGTCGAGCCGACCAGACGCACGTAGTCGTCGGCGGGAGGCGCGCCAACTCGCACTGCAATATATTCGGCGACGGCGTCGAGCCACGATTTTTCCGTGTCCAAGAGCGTCCCGTCGAGATCCCATAACACGGCACGTAGTACGGGCGAGGCGTTCACGCGGCGGGTATGTGTGAGCGGGGCTGGAATGCGATCGCGTTGAAGCGGTACGGTGCGTTGCCGTAGCCGTCGATCGTCTGGTCGTCGACCTCGATGTTCGTCAGACCGGCTTTTGCCAGTTCGCTATGGATCCACTCCCGTCTGTAGTACAGGTGATCGAGCCCCTGGTAGCGGCTGAGGTAGGCGGCGCGCCCGCCTGCCGCTTCGACGCGGAACCGATGAGCCGCATCAGCTTTGACGACATCCGGTATGTCGAGGATGGCCACGCCGTGGCGGGCCTTCGCGGCCATCGCCGTGATGACATGGTGGGCGTAGTCGAGTGAGGGGAAGTACAGAAAGACTCCGCAGGAGACGACGACATCGACCTGGGCTGCACTATCGAGGTCTATGGCGTCGGCCACCGCGAAGTCGCCTCGAGGAAAGGCGGCGCGGGCGATGTCGATCAGCGAAGCCGATTGGTCGATCCCGCCGACGCGGCATCCCATGATATCCAGATCGTACAGAAAGGCACCTGCCCCACAGCCGACATCGAACACGGACATGCCGGGCGCAAGATTAAGCCGTTTTGCAGTGCGTTGCACGAAGCTGGTCCAGGCAGATGGCTGCATGCCACTGAACGCGCTGTCGAGACCATCAGCTGCCATCAGCTGCGCCAGGGTCGAACCGGCCGCCGGATCCAGGTGGCGGTTATCCCAGATACGTTTCCAAGCTGCGGATCCGGTCATGTTCGGGCCGCCTTCCACTGCGGCAGCGCCGGTTCGAACGAGTCGGCCGCAACCGGCGACGAATCGGTATGGTTCGGACCGTGCGGCTCATAGAGCCGGACCTCCTTTGCCCAGTCCGGACCGTACAGGCCGTCGAGATAACGGTGCGCGGCGTAACTCGGCACGCTATACAGGTCCAGCGGGCCGAACGGGCGGCGGCACAGCAGCTCGAATTCAGACGGATCGAAGTAGTCGCTGGGCCACCGGGCACGGGCGGCCTCCGTGTGGTACACGAGCTTGTTGTCGATATCGGCCATGGGAAAGATGTGCACAAATGGGTAGCGGAACGGCGCGGTGTCGAACGGGTCGTTCGATGTCGACTCGTGGCTGTCGAGTGCGAATATCTTGAGGAAGTAGCGCGAGTCCGCGATGTCAAATCCATGTCGGATCAGCAGTGGCCGCGCTCGACCCATTACGGTCTCGAGGTCGTCGGCGCGGATCGCCAGATCCACGTCGTCGTCCCAAGGAATCAGCCCGCCATGACGCAGCGAACCCAGCAGCGTCCCACCGATCATCGTGTAGCGAATGCCGAGCATCGTGAACAAGGCATCGGTGATCGCCGTCGCCCAGTAGAGTCGATCGATGACATCCTGGCGGACCCGTGGCAATTCCATGTCAACTACCCTGTCTCGGAGAGGTATTCATTCTGCAGTGGATAGGACCGCGGTCAGCGCCGCAATTACGCGGGTGTTTTCCGCTGCTGTCCGACAGGAGATGCGGATATAGCGGTGCGCGTCCGGCATCGACTTGTTCGTGCAGTCCTTGACGAGGACTCCGTGTCGGTGCAGCAATTCCTCGGTCACCTCGCGTGCGGTCCGCGTGCCGAGCAGCCGGAGCAACACGAAGTTGGCGTCCGGCTCGAGTACAGTCACCCCGGGCACGGTGCGCAGTTCCCGGTAGAACTCGGCTCGGTCGTGACGCACCCGCGCGATGCTCGCCTGGTATTGGTCGGCGAACCCGGGAAGCCTCCGCAGGAAGGCTTCGGCGAGGCCGTTGATGTTCCAGACGGGCAACTCTGCGAGCACGCGCTCGCGCAGGACGGTGTCCGCGGTCGCCAAGAATCCGAGCCGTAGTCCGCCAACGCCGTACGCCTTGCTCATGCTCTTGATCACCGTCAGATTCGGGTGAGTCGACAGCTCGTCGAGAACACTGGAGTCCGCGGAATGAAAGTCGACGAACGACTCGTCAACGATCAACCGCATGTTCTGGTCTGCGAGTAGCTTGCACGCCAACAGCAGATCTTCCCGAGGTACCGCGATCGACGTCGGATTGTTCGGCGATGTGACGACAACGGCTTTTGCCTGTGTTCGGGTAGCTTGCTCGACGCAGCGCCTGCTGTCGAACCGGAACTCCGGCGGCGCGAGTTCGATATGGTGGCCACGTGTCCGGGCAAACGCGGCTTCGTATTCGTTGAAACCCGGCACGACCAAGGCGACGTCCTCGAGTATCCGGCCGAGCGCGGTAATCAGTTCGGACGCTCCGTTAGCTACCACCAGATGCTCGGCAGGTACGCCGACTACCGCTGCCAGCAGACGCTGCAAGGCAGCGCTGCCCAGCGGATAGGCAGTCAGCGACTGCGTCAGATCGTCCGCCAGCTGCTGTATCAGTTCTCCGGGCGGAAAATACGGGTTGATCATCAAACGGTGATCCGCGATATCGAAACGCCAATATCCACCGTGCAGACCTTCTAGGAAGGGCAATCGGTCGGCACGTGCACTGAAGACGTAATCCGCCGCAATGACATCACTCACGTCGTCGACTTCGTACCATCTAATATCTGTGCAGTCGACCGCACGAACGGTGTAATTGCCCCGCCGAACCGTGAGTGCCAACACCTGCTCATAAAATTCGTTGCATCCGCCCGCCGTAACCAATTCTTCCAGCAGCGGCACAAATTCCTCTCGCAAATATTTCGCGCGCAGCACATGCACATTCACTGTCTTGCGTGCGGTCCGCGGTACATCGATCCGATCGTGAGTAGACAGGAACTCGACGATGCGCCCACTGGCGTCCACATCTGCGACGGTCCCGTTCATGCCCGGACGCAACGCGGAGACACCCGATGCCGCATCGTCAGACGCCGCGGCTAATCGGACCAGCAGATCGGAGTCGAAGACCACGTCGCCGTCCAGTACGAAAATGTCCTGATCCAAGTGGTGGCGAGCCATCCAGAGTGAGTAAGCATTGTTCGTGGAGTCGTATCGGTCTACCGGTACATAGACCACATCCATGTCTGCGAATCGGCTGCCGATCGACGTTCGGATTCTATTGGACCGGTGCCCCACTACCAACACGGTCTCCCGCACACCTGCCGATGCCAATTGCTCCAGAACTCGGTGCAAGATCGGCCGTCCACCGACCTGAGTCAAACTTTTGGGAACGCCGCCACCAATCCTGCGTCCCGAGCCAGCCGCGAGAATAATGGCCTTTTCCACCGGCTTATATCCAACGACGGGCATGCTTCTCCTCCAGTTAGTGGCCGCAATCTGAAACTGGCAATGCACAGTTCGGGACCGCTAACTGCGGCAGTGAATCAGCGAGAGACGTGATGCTGGCCCATCAGCGGATCGCCGGTGACCATCCCGCACCCATGGTGTCTGATAGGGATGCCCGAAACATCCGGATGCCTTTTCGACATTGACAAACCTACGTACGTAGCCGGGAAATCCATGATCCCGATTGTCGAATTATGGTGGAGTGCTTTCAATCGCGCCCCTGAAGTGCGACATGCCGCACGATGATAGAACGGTCCGGTCGTGAGAGTGACCGCCACGAGATCGCGCCGGAGAGCTGGGTGATGCGATGCTGCCGGCGGGGCGTGCGGGAATGGCTGTTTCCCTTGGCTGGCGGTGGCGGGTAAGCCAGACTGTCTCGAGGTCGAGCAGTCGCCTTCTGCGAGCGCTATCGGCTGCCATCCCTGCTAGGAAGCGGGCCGTCACCGGGTGACGATCTTCCTCAGCGCCCACCCTGTAGTCCAGAAGCGACATCCACTGGGTTCTGGCTGAAGGACTGTGAGCTTGCTCGTCGGGTGTCGGGAAGACGGACCTTGACAATGTATGTAGCGATCCCTACAGTGGGGATATGGCGAAGAAACCTGATGTCGGTGTGACCGACTCGCGGGAGCAGTTGCTGGATGTGGCCGAGCGGCTGATGAGCGCGAACGGTTATGCGGGTACCGCGGTGTCGGTGATTTGCAAGGAAGCGGGGGTCGCGCCGACGTCGCTGTATTGGCATTTCGGCAGCAAGGAGGGGCTGCTGGCGGGGGTGATGGAGCGGGGGGCGGCGCGCTGGTTCGATGCCCTCCCGCGATTGACCGACACAGTCTTCGATAGCGAGTCCCGGGAGAGCGTCCTCATCGAGCAGGGTGCGGCTGCGGTCGGTGCATACCCCGTGTTCTTGCGCCTGTTCTATCTGCTGGCTTTGGAGGGCGCCGGCGACGAGGTTGCCAGTGAGTTGGTCAAACGTGTCCGAGTGCGGGCGTGTAGTTACTTCGCCGAAGCGATCGCCGGGCTGCTCGCCCCGACTGTCGGACAGCCGATCGCCGGGATCGCTGCTGCCGAGCTGGCCCGGTTCGCGGTCGCGTTCTCCGATGGCTGTTTCTTCGCAACCCAGCTCGAGTCCGATGAGGTCGACCTGCGGCGCATGTATGCCGACCTTGTGACTGCGCTGCAAGCGTTGGCACCGGCCGCGATCGATCGCGCGCGGCGTATGGCCACGGTTCCTGAGGAGGAGTAATGACTGCATTCGCCGGTATCCCGGCCGCGTACCTCGAAGGTGAGTTGGCGCCGGTCAGTACCGAATACACGGCCTGGGACCTGCCGGTGGTCGGCAGTATTCCACCCGAACTCGATGGACTGTATCTGCGTAACGGGCCGAACCCGCCGCCGGTACCGTATGCGGGCCCGTATCACTGGTTTATGCCCGACGGCATGCTGCACGGCGTGCGGATCCGCGACGGTAAGGCCCTGTGGTACCGCAACAGGTGGATACGCACCGCCACCTTGGCGGACAAGCTGGATACCCGTCCAGCACCCGGTCCCGCCGATATCGCTTTGATCCCCAACACTTCCAACACCAACGTGATCACGCACGCGGGTCGGGTGCTCACGCTGGCCGAGTGGGGGCTGCCCCACGAGGTCGACTGCGACTTGAATACGATTGGCCGCTACGATTTTGGTGGTGCCCTGGCGGCGCCGATGACTGCTCACCCCAAGATTGATCCACGCACCGGAGAGTTGTTTCTGATCAGCTTCGGGCCTGTCGAACCGTATCTGCAGTACTTCGTCGCCGACGCGGCCGGAGCGCTGGTGCGGCATGAGGTTATTGATGTCAAGGGGCCGTCGCTGATGCACGACTGGGCCATGACCGAAAACCACGTGCTGTTCCTCGATCTGCCGATCGTGTTCGACGCCGCCTACGGGGCCGAAGCCGGATTCCCGTACCGCTGGGACGACAACTACGGTGCCCGGATCGGTGTCATGCCCAAGACCGGGACCAGCGCCGATGTACGGTGGTTCGACGTCGAACCGTGCATGATAGTCCACACCCTCAATGCCTACGAGAACGGCGGTGAGATCGTCCTGGAGGCCGCCCGCTACTGCGACGCGGTGCGTGACCGCTGGAGCCCGGACGTGCTGGCCATCGATGTCGGCGCCACACTGCATCGCTGGCACCTCGATACGATCACCGGCCGCGTGCGCGAAGAGGCGCTCGATGATCGTAGCTTCGAGTTTCCCCAATTGAATCCGGCGAAGCTCGGCATTGCAAACCACGTCGGCTACGGAGTCGAGACGAGCCAAGGCCAACGCTCGAGTTTCGGCGGGCTGCTCAAATGGGACCTCACCACCGGCACGTGCCAGCACCACGATGTCGGCGCAGGCCGCGTCGCCGCCGAGGCGACATTCGTCCCACACCTGAACGCCCGCGCCGAGGACGAGGGCTGGCTGCTGTCCTACATTTACGATGCCGCCCGTGACGCCAGTGATCTGGTGATCGTCGACGCCACCGATTTCACCGCCGCGCCGCAGGCGGTGATTCGTCTGCCGCACCGTGTTCCGCTCGGATTCCACGGCACCTGGGTCCCGATGAGCAAAGGAGCAGCCGGATGAGCGTCTCGCGCACAGTTCTGATTACTGGTGGAACCGGCAGTCTCGGCTACCGGACTGCCGAGGCCATCCTCGCTGCCGACTCGAGCTGGCAGGTTGTCATCACCGGCCGCGGTCAGGACCGAGTTCACGCGGCTGCCCGCAGCCTGGGCGACCGGGCTGTAGGCGTTCCTCTGGATTTAGCCTCCCTCGACAGAGTTCGCCACTTCGGGCGCGAGTTCGGTGAACACCAATTGCCGCCACTGCATGCGATCGTCTGCAATGCCGGTGTTCAGATCGTCTCCGGCACGGTTTTGACCGTCGACGGGATCGAGCAGACCTTCGCGGTCAACCATCTCGCACACTTTCTTCTGGTCCGCGAACTGCTGCCCAAGCTGCGGACACCAGGTCGGATTATCTTCGTCGCGAGCGACACCCACGATCCCACCAAGCCGACCGGCATGCCTGCCCCGTCCTACAGCACAGCCTGGGATCTGGCCCATCCCGACGTCGCCGACAACGCTTCAAGGCCTGGATCGATCGGCCGTCGTCGTTACACCACATCCAAACTGTGCAACGTGCTGACTACCTACGAGCTGGCCCGGCAGCTCGATTCCGGCACCGTGCCGCCGAAGATCACCGTCAACGCGTTCGACCCCGGCCTGATGCCCGGCACCGGACTCGGCCGCGACTACCACGGAATACAAGGTTTGGCCTGGCGCTATCTACTCCCGGCCCTGACCGCTGTGCCAGGCATCAACGTCCATACCTCCCGCCGCTCCGGACAGGCCCTGGCTCGGTTGGTCCTCAGCCCTGATCTGGCCACCGTCACCGGGAAATATTTTTCCGGCTACCGTCAGATTCGGTCGTCCGCTGACTCCTACGACCTGGACAAGGCCGAGGATCTTTGGACAACCAGCATTAAACTCACCGAGACACCTCACCTATGATTTGAACGGGGAGCCCCACGTGGTGTTCGGTAAGCCGTTCGGTTCACGGAACACCACACTCGCAGGACTGAGGCCTTGGCCAGGGTGTCTTGCAGAGGTATTCCGCGAACTGGTCCGAATCGCGCGACTGCTCGTCCTCACAGTGCTGCCCGATCGGATTCTCGTCGACAAGGGGTTTTCCGGCACCACCAACCGCACCGGCCTGAACAGTGCTTCCACCCCGGCACCATCGATCGCGGCCAGATCGTTGCCGTGGCCGGTGCGAGGTGGGCGATCGAGGAATGCTTCCAAGCCGCCAAAAGCCAATGTGGCCTCGACCACTACCAAGTCCGCAAATACGACGCCTAGTACCGGCACATCACCCTGGCCATGCTCGCCGACGCCTTCCATGCCGTCACCGACCCAAAAGCCCACGCGGGCTGGGCCCAATCACAGTCGCCGAAGTCCGCCGTCTCTGGCGATAGCGCTCCACCTCACCCACGCCCTCGCCGCTTCCCGCTGGCGCCGACACCATCAACACCGCGCCCGACGAACCCGCTACCAACGGACCCGATTACCAAAGTAACGAAGTACAACTGTCGTGCTAGCCGACGCGCAGTCGTTCGTCCGCGGCCTGCGCCGCGACTACGACGTGGTCACGGCGCAGGCCTAAGCCTGTCCTGAAACAGCGGCGCTGTCGAAGGCCACATCAACCGGACTCGCTACGTCTGCTGATTCGGTCGCCCAGTGCCGCCATGGTCAGAAGGAACTCTGCCGCCACGGCAGCGGGCCACCACGTCCAGCGCGGACCGGGATTCATAACTGGTGGTCTTTGGCTCGTGCGGTCTTTATAGCCTTGCTGAGGAAAGGTCGGGCAAGCGCCTCGGGGGCCCCAGCCCACGCAGACATGAATCGAGTAAGAGGGTCTATTGCAATGTGGGCTTTGCGGCGTTCGAGACCGCTCAGCAGCGCATTCGCGACGACATCGGGCTCGACTGGAGCGATAGCGCCGGCCACCGCAGTGGTCTCAGGTGGCCGACGAAGCCTTTCGGACTCGAATCCGGGAGTCTTGGTGTCCGGCGGGTAGAGAACGGATATGTCGACTCCGGTGCCCTGCAGTTCATACCTCAAAGTCTGTGCGTAAGCGCGCACTGCAGCCTTCGTCGGGCAGTACCCCGATAACCCGACCACTCCTAGTAGGCCCGCAGTAGAACTCGTGAGAACAATTCGCCCCGCACCCCTGGCAACCATCGCGGGTAAAACCGCTCCGACAGCATTTACTGCACCCATGTAATTCACTGACATCTGTTGCGCGATGTCATCTATGGTGAGCTGATCAGGTCGTCCTGGAATCACAATTCCTGCGCAGCAGAATATGACGTCGCATGCGCCCACTGCATCCTCCAGTTCGTGGATGGCCTCGAACAGCGCGGCGGCGTCAACGACGTCTACACTTGCCCAGTGTGCACCGGTCCTCCGGGAGGTTTCGATTAGAGCGGCTCTTCTCCGCGCCAAGATAGAAACTCTGGCACCGGCTTCGCTGAATGCAGCCGCCGCTGCGGCGCCGATCCCCAGTGAGCCGCCCGTTATGATGACATGTTGCCCCTGCCAACATGTTGCACCTCTAAGTTTTTTCCTATGAAGTGGCATCGGCATCTGCCCGAGTTTCTGAGAACTGCGGTGAATCAGACAAGTAAATCCCCTCTGAAGCTATTTTTTGATTCATAGCATCACCAGGCCCCGTTTATCCTGGCGGGCCGCACTCGATGGATTACGACTCGCTTACCACCTAATGCATGGCTTCCCGTGACTACCTCCGAAAGCCGGTCGATCCCGCGAGTCCTGCCCGATCCATATTGTCGGCGAGCGAGCACAGGATCGCATCCGTGAAGTCGGTGAACAACGTACGTACTGGTGTTGATTAAGGTGAGATCCAGTCGTTTCCGGGCTACTCCAATTTCATGGCGAGCAGCTCTGTGGGGGCTGCTCGAAGTAGCCTGTTTCCAATCAATGAGAACGCACGATATTAGAGTCCTTGTTGGCCCTGGTCGGGGCTGGACGGGAGATTGAGGGACGTGGCCGGATGTAAGCGGCATTCCGCGGAGGACATCGGGGGAGAAGCTGCGCCGTGCCGACGAGTTCGCCGCCGCGGGGCAGACCGGTGAGCAGATCGCGGTTGAGCTGAGGATGTCGGCGGCGACGTCGTACAACTGGCGTCGCCAGTACGGCGGTGTGGACGCCGATGCCGCGAAGGAGGTCGAGGAGCTGCGGGGGAGCGGACACCAGGTTGAAGCGGCTGCTGGTGGACGCGGAGTTGGAGAAAGACGCGTTGTGGGACATCGCTCGGGGAAAGGTTTAGGCCCGGCCGGCAAGCGGCGGGCTGTTGACATGCTCAATCAGGTAATGGGCGTGTCTGAATCGCCATGTTCTCACGAAACTCGCCCAGCCAAGCTTTGAAAGTTTTACCGGTGCGTCGAGGCAGATTCAGGGAAACGAGCCCGGGTTCTCGTTCATTTCTGACCAAAGCGTTCCATATAGATCGTCCCTGACATGCGCTCATTCTCGATCGAACACACCGGAATCGATCAACAGGCGTTAGCGAGATAGACCCGCTACCCCTGGGCAAACTGGGCTTCGTGTTACCAGGTGACACGATCGTGACCGCCCGTCTGCAGTGGGTTCAGGTGACTGACGGACTTTCAGTGGGAACTCACTGTGTTTCGGTGTGCGGCAAGGGGAATCGCCGCTAGTTCCGGAGAATTCTAGCGGTTGCCGGTACGGCTCGGTGGGCTGGTGGATGAATCATCGCTGCGCAGGTGCTCGGTGACGCCCGCGTAGCGGGCGGCGGTGTTGTGGGTTATGCCGAAACCAGAGTCAGGTGCAGCGGGTCGGGGTCGGCGGTGAGGGCTCGTGGAGGATGCGGTCGACGGTGCAGCCGCTCAGCTGCATGCGCAGGCTCACGCACACACTACGTTGACGGGACGTGCATCGTGTGACCCGCGGTGGTTCCGGTCGAGTTTTGATCGGGTTCGTCATGCCGCCGAGGACGGCGAGATGTGTGACTGCCGAGCGCGTACGTTGATCGGGAGGCCGTCGGCGGGTGTGGGGCCGGTGCCCCAGGTGAGCGGTACCTGGTAGTCGGCGGGAACGCCCCACTCGTAGCGCAGTAGCATCCGGTGCATGATCGACTTCACGGTCATGCCTCCGAAGTGCATGCCGATGCATTTGTGTGCGCCGCCGCCGAACGGCGACCAGGCGTAGCGGTGCACTCGGTCCTCACGGCGGTGTTCGGCGAAGCGTTCGGGGTCGAACTGGTCCGGGCGGGGCCACCACTGGGCCAGCCGCATGGAGGGATAGGCGGCGATGAGGATGTCGGTGTCGGCTGGCACGTAGCGGCCTAGGATTTCGGTGTCCGCGAGCGTGCGGCGCATCATCACTCCCGCGGGCGCGTACATGCGTAGCGTCTCCTTGAACGCCAGGTCCAGCGAGGGCAGCCGGTCCAGGTCTTCGTAATCGAGGTGCTCCTTGCCCAGCGCGATCGCCTCTGTGCGCAGCCGTTCCTGCCAGTGTGGGTTCTTGCCGAGTAGGTAGGTGAGCATGGACAGGGTGATGGCGCTGGTGTCGTGGGCCGCCATGAGGACGAAGATCATGTGGTTGACGACATCATCGTCGGTGAAGGTTTCGCCAGTGTCGCTGGTGGCGTGGCACAGCACGCTGAACAGATCGGAGCCCTCGCCCGCTCGTTTGGCCGGCAGCTGGGCGCGGAAGTATTGCTCCAAGAGTTTTCGGCCGTGCAGCCCGCGCGACCAGGTTCCCCCTGGCACCGATGTCCGGATAAGCGACTTTCCACCGGCCACGGTGTGCTCGAACGCGTGCTCCAACCGCTGAGCGTCCGGCCCGAGTTGCGCGCCGACGAAGACCTCGGTCGCGAGATTCAGTAACATTTGTTTCACGTTGTCGTACAAGAGGAATCCCGGCTTCGGACGCCAGGACTCGAGTTCCCGTTCGATGCCCGGCCGCATCAGGTCGAGGTAGCTGATCAGGCGGGGCCGTGTGAACGCCTGCTGCATGATGCGCCGGTGGTGCAGGTGCTCTTCGAAGTCCAGCAGCATGATGCCGCGCCGGAAGAACGGCCCGATCCAATACTCCCAGCCCTTCTCGCTGGAGAAGACCTTGTCCTTGTTGCTCCAGACCACCTCCAGCGCGGCCGGTCCGAGCACAGTGACCGCGCGGCGGCCGAAGATGTTCGTCCACGACACCTCGCCGTACTTGTCTAAGGCGTTGCGCGCCCCCACGAGCGGGTCTATTAAGAGGCGCAGTGAGTGTCCGACCAACGGCGCCCCCGGATCTCCGAGGACCGGTAGCAGGTTGCTCCCGACCGGAGGTTCGGCGAGCGCTGTCGCCCGGGCAGGATAGCGATCCGCTAGGTCGGCGGTGTACTCCTCGAGTCTGCGACGGATTCCTGCGTTCATGTGGTGTCCTTTTGCTGCGGTCCCGCCATCGGGGACGGTCCAGTATGCCTGACAGCTTCATCAATCCGCTATCTGCGATCAGCGTTTATCGCTTTCGACACAACCTGGATTGATCGACGGGCCTCGTCCGGTATCTATGGTACGTCTCTCCAAATGCCAGCGCCATCCCATCGGCAGTTGAAGATTCCGTGCCCGAAGCGCACTGAGGAATTCTGCGTATCCCTCACGGGCCTCGCCGAGGTGAAACCACGCCTGGTGCCAGATTTCGGTATCGGCCGAATGAACCACAGTCCACCACGCTTGGGCGTATGACCTTGCCACGTGGCTGATCACTTCGCCGAGCGAATGTGTGTGTTTGCGCGCGCTCTTCATCCGCGGGATGTTTTGTGCTGCCCACTCGTCGATCTCGCTCACAACTCTATCGATTTCTGAGCGCAGTTGCTCGCCGTCGAAGCGCTTCGGCTGAAATTTCTGATCGATCCGAGAGGGAATCAATTCTGCATAAAGATCGCCGAGCTCTCTTGCCCATTCGGCGAGTGGTAAGGTGATCACGCTGCGCCCCGCAATTGCCTGAATCAGATCCGAAGGTTCCAAGAGAGAGGCCATCATAGTCGATGATGTCTCGTCGCAGAAATGCGTGGAAGGTGGGTCATTTCCATCTGGATGCATGGCTTACCGCCGAACCGGCAAGTCGTTCTGACGGGTCTCTTTGTCTTTCTCCATCGATACGCCGAAGATCCAGACGTCTGGAGGCTGTGGGTTGATCCATTGATTCGTGACGGCCACGGTCGACCCCTCCTCGCTCGATAGACCATTCGGCCTGATTCCCTTGTTCGGCCGACTTTAGGAACAATCTGGACCGATGGCAATTAGCGGTTTCAAAGGGAAGGTATAATGAAATAGTTATGATTCCGATGGATTGTTGGTCATGCGGCAACTCGAAGGGCTGGGCCGATCTTATGGCGCGAAGGTAAAGATGCCTTCGTCATGGAGGCGTTGACGACGCTGCCACCCTAAGGGGAGGTCGCTTGTGCGTGTGGATCTGCGGCTCGCTGTTGGTGCGACCGTCGACTCCGTTGAGATCGATCCGCGCGCCGGGCAGGCCAGCCGGCTGGTAGCGGCTAGGGCCGAATTCCTAAGCCTCAAACGTTTGGCCGATCTCGCCACGCATGCTCGGTTAGGCTCGATCGGGGCGCGCCGGTGTATCAGGAGCTGTTGGCCAGCCAGTCAGTGACGTGTTCGACGGGCTGGCGGTCGGCGTCGATCCAGTGCACTCTGGGGTCCCGGCGGAACCAGGATCGCTGTCTGCGTACGTAGCGACGTGTAGCGATGGACATTCGGTGTTGCGCTTCCGCGAGGTCGTAATCGCCGTCCAGATGTGCAAGTACTTGTGCGTATCCGATGGCGCGGCGTGCGGTGATGCCGTCACGCAAACCCGCCTCGGCCAGCCCAACGACTTCCTCGACGAAGCCCTGGGCGAACATCTGCGCGGTGCGGGCGGTGATGCGTGCGTCCAACGTGTCGGTTGCCCGGTCGACTCCGATAATCGCTGTGTTCCAGCGGGCTTCGCCCGCCCTCGGTACCGAGGCGGCAAACGGCCTCCCAGTGATCTCCACCACCTCGAGCGCGCGGACCGTGCGCCGGGTGTCGGTCGGTGGAATGATGCTGGCCGCTGCAGGGTCGGCCGTGCGCAGCGCCGCATGTAGCGCCGCGCGTCCACCGAGAGTCAACACCCTTTCCCATCGCTCCCGTACCAGTGGGTCGGTGGTCGGGAGTCGCCACTGATCAAGCAACGCTTGGATATACATCATCGAGCCGCCGACAATGACCGGCACCGCGCCGCGCGCCATGATTGCCTCGACGGCGGCTCCGGCCTCGTACTGATACTGGGCGACTGTCGAGGTCTGCGTGACATCGAGCACGTCGAGTTGGTGATGCGCGATGCCGCGCCGATGCGACAGAGGCACTTTGGCTGTGCCGATGTCCATTCCCCAGAATCGCTGCATCGCGTCGGCGTTGACGATTTCGCCGCCGAGTCGCATCGCTAGTTCCAAGCCTAGATCGGATTTGCCTGACGCGGTCGGGCCGACGACGGCGATCGGCCGGATCGGTCGGCTCATGACTGTGGTGCCGCTGCGAAACCGGTACCGTCAGAGTTTCCGTGGTAGGCGGTCACGGTTGGTGCGTTCTCAGTGCTATCTGGTGCGAGGTGGGTGAATGCGGTGCTGATGTCGGTGGTGACAACGAGTCGATCTAGTGCCGAACGCCGGACTAGTCCTTGGGCGTGCAGAGTGGTGAGCCATTCGAGCAGCCCGCAGTAATGGCCCGCAGGGTCGAGGAGGACTATGGGTTTATGGTGAACGCCGAGGTAGCCTGACACCCAGGTTTCGACTAGTTCCTCGAGTGTTCCGATACCGCCGGGCAGGGTGAGGAAGGCGTCAGCGCGTTCGATCATGATGCGTTTGCGTTCGGCGAGGGTGTCGGTCATGATCAGCTCGTCCGCATCGAGGTCGGCAAGCTCTCGTTGTGCGAACATCACCGGGATGACGCCCGTGGTGTGAGCACCGGCGGCCCTCGCCGCACGCGCCACGGCGCCCATCATGGCGATGGTGCCACCGCCGGAGATCAGCCGCCATCCGCGTCTGCCGATTTGGGTGCCGACCGCGGCGGCTAGGCGCAGGCAATCGGGATCGTCACCGCCAGAGGCACAGTAGACACATATGGTTACGCTCACCGGGCGAACCTTTCGGAGATAGACATCGGATCGTGGGACGATGCGGCGATGAAGAAGGGGCGTTCGTTGGGTTGGCCGATGCTTAGGAGGCCAAGTCCGCCGCCGACGGGTGACGGGATGGCGGTGATGCCGTATTTTGGGAAGTCCCCGGCTGAGGTGCTGCGCCGCGACGGTGGTAACGCGAACCGTGACGATATCGCCGACGCGCATGAATCCTTTTTCGGTGGGCTGGAAGTGGGCCAGTCGCCCGTTGCGGGTGCTCATCCAAGCGGTGGTCGCGTTCCCTCGCCCGGGTGTCGAAGGCATTCCTCCTCCTTGCCGATCGGCGAACAGCTGGCTTCTAGCGGTAGCCGTTCTGGCTGAGGAACCGCACCGCATCGACGGGAGGATGTCGAGCGTGCAAGCGTTGTGCTGTTGACCAAGATCGGCCCCACGCGGCGCAAGACTGTCGTATAGCCGACAGAGCGGCCGGGAACGCCTTGAGCGAACCGGCGATCTCGACTTGGGCGTCGTCGTTTTGTCGGCCGTGTGCCAGCAAAACCTCTTGCGAGGCGATGTTGGGCGCGCCGAACTCGACGTCCGACTGGGGTCCACGTCGTCTGCGGCCAAGCCGAGTGTCGCGGAGATCACCGTTACCGAAACGGGCATTGCACTCTCAGCGATCACGTCGAAACATGCCCACTCGCCGAGCACGTGGACCAGCCGAGCCGCGGCCAGCACCGCGACAACTCGATAGGACGCCGCCTCAATGGACACGGCCACGGCCAGTGGATGCAGACGCCCATGATTGCGGGCCGGTCCAGCCACAGCAACAACCAACCTGCGGCCTTCGACATATGCGGCTGCGGCGGAGCGCGCCGGGGTTCGCAAGCTCCCAGTTGCATTGAAGGCGGCCTTATCTGAGAGATGAAAGGATGTATTGACGCCGCCACGGATATCAATATCCGACACCACGGACTGCGCAGCGAGACCCCCAGCGTGCCGCATAACTGCTGTGGCAACGGACGTACGCTCATACGACTCGGCCAGCACATCTTCATCGTCCGGAGGGAAACGCGGCAGACTCCGGACCGCTCGCGAGCGGGTCATACAACACAACCAATCCAACCGGGCGACGCGACCGCCATCACGCCCCCGTAACGACCTAAACGAATATTCCCCTGTAGATACTCCAAACAGGGCTTTCGCATTCTCCTTTTCAGGGAGAGCGAAAACCCTGCAGCTGTGATCCACAGTCTCCAGTTTGGAGTGGGTCTGA
>NZ_JBFAXY010000046.1:0-24599 GCF_040681035.1 Nocardia sp. NPDC051911 | reverse complement strand
TGAGCTTCCTTTTGAGGGAGGTTCAGGTGGGTCTGAGCTTCCTTTTGAGGGAGGTTCAGGTGGGTCTGAGCTTCCTTTTGAGGGAGGTTCAGGTGGGTCTGAGCTTCCTTTTGAGGGAGGTTCAGGTGGGACTGAGCTTCCTTTTGAGGGAGGTTCAGTACAATCCGGCTCCGATCCCTCCGGGGATCTCTCCGTTTCGGGGAGGTGAGCTGATGTAAAGACGCTAACCTATTATTCGCTCCTCCGCAACACCCAAATCGACACACTTCTAAGCGGCCTACTGTCGGTCGCAAGAATCTAATCGTCGGACCTTTGCGCATTATCGGTGCGGGGCTGTGGAGCGCATCCGTGAATATGCTGATAATACGTACGCAGTGACGGTCGCGCGACAGAGCGGTCTTGCGAAGGCTGGCCATGTCGTCAGTCTTCTGATCATCAGTGCAACCGACGCTGCGCGTGAGTTGGAACCTCGAAGCGAGCAACTCGCAGACTGTGCGTATAAGAATCTGGAATTCGCCTAGAAATCGCTGCTTACCATTCGTGATGCTGGAGGGCGAACCCCAATCCTTTGCCGTCACGGCGGCGCTCGGCAGTCAGCTCCCAGTCCTGCTCGTCGAGATGGAAGAACCGCTTCAGCTCGGCCCGCGTCAACACCCCGAAATGGCCGTACCCCGGCACCACGCCCTCTTGACGCACAGTCGCCCACGAAACCATGAGCGCCACGCGACATTCAGCAACCGCCATGATCAGCAGAATCGGGGTCCGCTGAACTGGCTTGGCGCGACTTTGCGCGCCCCTGGACCCCGCGTGCCCACCCGCGCGGATTCGAACGGCGTGACCCGATCGAGGGGTTCTCCGCGAAGTTGGCCGACATGTAGAAGACGCGGTTGAGACCGCGGTGGTAGCGGCGAGGCCGGTGCAGATTTCCACGGATACGGCCGGAATCCCAGGGAGCGGGCGCCGAACCAGCAAGCGCGGCCAAGCGGTCCGGGGTGGCGAAGGATGACATGTCGCCGCCGGTGACCGCGAGGAATTCCGCGCCGAGCAAGTGGCCGAACCCCGGCAGGCTGGTGATCACCTCGGCGAGCCCATGCTGATCGAACCGGCTCTCGATGAGCCTGTCGGTCTTCTTGATCTGGTCGTTGAGGGCCATCACCTCCCGAGCTAGCTCGGCGATCACAGTGGCGGTGAGCGCCTCGCCCGGCAGGCTGACGTGCTGCTGGTGTGCGGCGGCGACAGCCGACGCGGCGATCGTGTCGTGGTTGCGGACTTTCCCTGTGCGCAAGCAGCGTTCGAGTCGGACTGCGCCGATTCGGCGTAGCGCGGCCGGGGTCTGGTAGCCGGTCAGCAGCGTCAGTTGCCCTGTGCGCGTCAGGTCCGCGAGAACACGATCGAGCGCGGGAAAGACTCCCAGCAGCAGACCTCGCAGGCGATTGATGACACGGGTGCGGTCAGCGACCAGGTCCTTGCGTCGAGCGGTCAGCAGTTTTAATTCCACGGTGACCTCGTCACCGGGACACAGCGGGCGCAGATCGCGACGCATCCGCGCTTGGTCGGCGATGATCGCGGCGTTTCGCGAGTCGGTCTTGGCTTCTCCGCGATAACCGCCGGCCGCGCGGTTGAGAGTGCGGCCGGGCAGGTAGAGCAACCGCTGGTCGTGGGCCAGGAGCAGGCTGATCGGCAACGCCGCACCGCCGTTGGGTACGTCCACCGCCCAGGTGACCTGGTCACCGAGACGGGCGACATCGTGCATCAGACTCGAGAGTTCGGCCTCGTCGTTGGAGACCCGCCGCGACAACAGTCGCTTTCCGTCGGAGCCGATGACCACGCAATGGTGATGATTCTTTCCGACATCGACGCCAGCCCAGATCTGGGCCATGAACACCTTCGGTCGCTCGATACACATTCGCCCTACGGACGACCACGCCGGCGTTGTCCTACAGAGCGATTCGCCCGAACATCCCAATTGGCGGCCGGGGTCGTCGCGGGAAACCGGGCGGCCAAGTCTCCGGAGCCAGGTTCGGCGACCTCATGAAAGCCACACCCGGTTCTCCAGGGCCTGCAGAACCTTACGACTGGCTTGCTCGACCCGGAACTGAAGGTAGGACCTCGTGACCAGCGTAGCGGTGACCGCGCGAGCGGATCTGACCGACGCCCGATGGGCACGGCTGGGAAGACGAACCAACCTTCGACCGCGGGGAAGGAAACGGCAAAGAAAGCGGGACGGTTCAGTCACGGCTTGAGTCGGCCCGAGGGTTCCGGTGACCGGAAGACCTGCCATCGCCGCTGGTCAAGCCTCTGTCGTTGACCTGACAATATGATCAGGGCGGTCCGGCCTGAGCTACGCCGAGAGGTTGATCGAGATTTCCATGTTCTCGCCGGTTCAGCGGTGTGTGGTGAGCGTTCGGGGCGGTACTGCTGTGGAATGGGTGCGGTAGAACTCGAGGTGGGCTCGGGCTGTTCGGTCCCAGCTGAACGAGGCGGCGAGGGCTTTGCCGTGCTCGGTGCGGCACGGGTCGGGAACCAACGCTCGCGCGAGTTCTGCGGCCAGCTCGGCGGGAGTGGCTGCGTAGCTGATGGCCTCGCCGAAAACCTCGCGCAGCACCGGGAGATCGCGTGCGACGACTGGGACTCCGGCGGCAAGGGCTTCCATGGCGGCGAGCCCGAATCCCTCTTTGGTGGAGAAGAACGGGAGGAGGGTCGATGCCGCCACGAGTGCGGGGAGTTCGGGGTGTGGGACGGTGCCGAGGATGGTGGGGCGGATGTCGAGTTCGGTTGCGCGAGTGTTGAACTGGGTCCGGTAGTCGCGGTAGTCGAAGAGTGTTTCGCCGCCTGCGAAGACGAGGTGCAGGTCTGGATGATCGTGACGTAGCAGGGCGAACGCCTCGAGTAGGTCGATGCTGCCTTTGCGGGGTTCGATGCCGCCGACGGCCACGATGTACCGGCCGAGTCGGCGTCGCCAGGCGGCGCGGGCATCCGTGGCGTCGGGAGAGTCATCTGCGGCGGCCGCGAAACGGTCGTATTCGACGCCATTGGGAATCACGGTGGGGCGCAGAGCCCACCCGTCCTGAACCTCGGCCGCGACGGCGGCCGACACGCAGATGTGTGCGTAAGGCTCGACGATGGCGCGTTCATGGCAGCGGGCGAGTTCGGGGGTGGTGAAGTTGTCGAGGTGGTGGATGGTGCGGATGCGGCAGTCGACGGCGTTGGCGCTGATGCAGTCCTGTGCGTGCACGATGTCGTAGTCATCGGGAGTGAACGCCTGCCGCAGTACGTCTATGGAGCGCATGATTCGCGTCCCGACCTGTTCGCCGTCGGCACTGGTGAAGGGAACGACGCGAACTGTCACGGAGGAATCCACGGGGCGGAAGAAGGCGGCATCCCCGCCGCGTCCGAGCGTCCATACGGTGACATCCGCGCCGAGCCGGGCGAGCGACTCGGCGAGATTGAGCGTATGCACGACCCCTCCACGGGGTTTGGTGGAGTACGTGAGAAGTGCGATCCGCATCAGTAGCCGCTCTTTTCGGTCATCAAGTTGTGGTAGGCGTCGACACGGCGTTCGTCCAGGTGCCGCAGGACGCGCCGGGCTCGCTCGACCTCGGCATCGATGTCGAGGTCCGCCACCGCGAGGCCGCCCTTGGACCAGGTTTTGGCGAGGACGTCACCGCCGGGGCCGACCACCTTGGCTTGGCCGAGGAAACGCAGGCTGCCGGTGATTCCGGTTTGATTGGACGATGCGAGAACAACCTGGTTCTCGGCGGCGCGGGCCTGGTCGTACAGGTCGAAGAGGCGGGATTGCCGATCGTTGGGCATCCGGGAGGCGCGATCGGTGACGCTGGCGGGCCAGGCCGACAGCGCCGCGATGGTGCGGGCACCGTCGAGAGCGAGAGCTCGCGCGGACTCCGGGAACGTCTTGTCGTAGTCGATGAGCATACCGATCCGGCCGACCGGGGTATCAAAAGCCGCGAAGCGATCTCCGGCCGCATACGCGAGGTGTTCGCCGGCCGGCTGGTGTACTTTGCGGTGGCGGCCGAGCACCCCGTCGCCGGTGAGGCATACTGCGGCGTTGTAGCGGACACCGTCTGCACGTTCGGCATAGCCGACGCAGATCGTCATATCCCCGGCCAACCGGCACAACAGCCGGAACTCGGGTCCATCCGGGTCGATGGCCTCAGGCCCGGCGGCCGGATCCGGGTTGCGGAGGTCTCCGATGTAGCCGCCGAGGCTCGCATCGGGTAGCACGAGCAGGTCGACGCCGTCCTGGGTGAGCCGGTCGATGATACCGGCGATCTTGTCCAGAGCGCGGGCGATATCTGCGCCGAAATGCGCTGCGACAGCCGCTATTCGGGTGACGGTCATTGGTTCGCCTCAGGCCGCCGCGGTGGTGCGGGCGGTGGCGGTGATCTGCCCGGCGAGGTGCTCGGCGTCGCGGGCGATGGCGGCGAAGCGGCCCGAGCCCCAGGTGTGCAGCCAGGGCAGCCCGAGAAAGTACAGCCCGGGCGTGGTCGTGACGCCGCGGTTGTGGCACGGGTGACCCTCACCGTCGAAGACGCCGACGCGCAGCCACCGGTAGTCGGTGCGGAACCCGACCGACCACACTACCGACGTGATATTGCTCGCCGACAGATCGAGTTCGGTGATCTCGCGCTGCGGACGCCACACCGGGCGGTACCGCGGTTCGGTGGGCGCGTCGATACCAGCACGGGCGATATAGGTGTCGATGGAGTCCTTGATGCTCTCGGCGACGGCGTCGGCGGCATCGAGGTCCCGCTCCAGCGACGGCTCGAAGTACGCTGTGCCGTCGGCGACATCGACCATCCTGCCGTAGAGCGCCATCCCCTCGACCGCGAATTGGCGCAGGTCGATATCGCGGCCGCCGTCTCGACCGGTGACGTAGTGGTTGGTGTTCTCCCGCTTGCCCAGCCCACCCGGCTGATCTTCGATCGGGATGTCGTAGTGGCCCATGTCCTCCAGCCATGCGACGCAATCGCGGCCCCTGTAGAAGCGGGCGACGCGGGGCGCGGTCCCGACCGCGAGATGTACCCGCCGACCCTCCAGATGGAGGTCCTCGGCGATCTGTGCTCCTGATTGGCCGGTACCGACGATGAGGACGGCGCCGTCGGGCAGGTCCGCAGGGTTGCGGTATTCGGCGGAGTGGAGTTGCTGAATCGAACTCGGCATCCGCTCGGCGAAGCGGGGCACGATCGGCGTGTGGTAACCGCCTACTGCGACCACCACCTGATCGGAATGCAGTGGGCCCGAGGTTGTCTGGATGTCGAAGCCGCCGTCGACCGATACCGTGACCGCGGTGACGGCGACGTGTTCGCGAACCGGCGGATCGAAGGTGTCGGCATAGGCGCGGACCCATGTGTAGACCTCATCGCGTTTCATGAAGCCGTGCGGGTCGGGTCCGTTGTAACGGTAACCAGGCAGCACACACTGCCAGTTGGGAGTGACGAGAGTGAAGTTGTCCCAGCGGGTGTCGCGCCACTCGTGGGCGATGGTGTCGCGCTCGAGGACGACATGGTCGATGCCGCGAGTGGTCAGATGCCAGCTGATCGAGAGCCCGGCCTGTCCCGCGCCTATCACGACGACGTCACGGTGTTCCACGGTGGTACCGGAGTCTGTCTGGGGGGTCACGGTTTTCCTCCGGTGTTTGCCGCCTCGACCGACGGCGGAGTCATCGACAGCACGCGTACCGTACCCGGTGATGTCCGGGCCTGTGCTGCGCTTGCTTCGATGGCGTGCAGGGTCTGCATGGCGGAGGTGCAGTAGAAGCCGAACTTCTCGCGCACTCGCTCGGCCGCGCTGTTCAAAGCGCTCGAGGCGCGGGTCAGGAAGTCGTCGATCGGATAGTCGACGCCGGTGGCCAGATGATCATGGATCACCAGCGAGGGCGAATAGCAGGACTGGACATTGCCGTCCGGCCAGCGGATGTCGAATGTCACATCAGGCATGGATCGTCTCCAGCTCTTCGGGCACCGCGGGCTGCCCGACCACGCCATGGCGGGCGACGACGCTGTGGTAGAGCTCGGGGCGTCGGTCGCGCAGGTTGTACATGCCGCCGCCGCGTGCCAATTCGAGTGCGTGATCGACGTCGACGGTCGCGGTGGCGAGACCGGGTTCGGTACCGGTGGTGGCGAGCAGGTCGCCGCCGGGGCCGACGATCTTGGCGCTGCACACGAAGCGCAACGAGCCGAACGTCCCGGCCTGGTTCGACGCGACCCACACCACCTGGTTCTCGACTGCGCGAGCGCGGTCGAAGATATCGAAGCGCTGGGTCCAGCGGTCGTCTTCGAGTCGTTCGGTGGTGGCGGTGCGGGCGGTGGGCCAGGCCGAGAGCGAGGTGATGATCTCCGCGCCGTCCAGTGCCAGCGCTCGTGCGGCTTCGGGGAATGCCTTGTCGTAGCAGATCTGCATGCCCATGCGGCCGACCGGGGTGTCGAAGGCGCGATATTCGGATCCGGCAGCGTAGCAGAGGTTTTCGCCGAGGGGCTGATGTACCTTGCGGTAGGAGCCCAGAACCCCGTCGCCGGTGAGTGTTACGGCGGCGTTGTAGCGGAGATCGCCATCGGCTTCGCAAAATCCGAGGGTGACGACGAGTTCACCCGCCATCGCCGCGATGCGGCGCAGTTCCGGGCCGTCGATGGTGAGCGCCGGCGGCAGACTGCGTAGACGGCGTTGCTTGGCCTCCTCGCTCTCCCCACCGCCGCCCAGGCTGGGCAGGTAGCCGCCCAGGCAGGCCTCGGGCAGCACCAGTAGTCGGCTACCGCGTTGCTGCGCCTGTTCGATCAGCGAGCCGATGGTGGCGTAGCACGCCTCCATGTCGCGGCCGAATTCGGCGGCGGCCACGGAGATCGATAGTTCGGTCATGAGTGTCCCAATCCGGTTACCGCGCTGTCGAGCGCGTGAGTGACTTCTCCGTCAGGCCAGCGCAGCCGCACGCCGGGAGTCGCGCTGAGCACGCCGCACACGGCGGTCGTCGCCGGGCCTACCGGGGTGACGGGGGTGCCGGGGCGATCGGCGGTGAGCATCGCGAAGCCGGGGAAGCAGGTGATCCAGTCGGCCAGCTCGGCGCCCGGCGGGCGCGGGATGCGCGCCACATCGAGTTCGACCCCGACACCGCTGGCCTCGGCGAGCATGCCCGCGGTCCCGGCGATTCCGGCCATGCTGACATCCTTCGCGGCCTTCGGACCGGTGTCCGAGACGAACCGGCCCAGTGCCCGCAATTCCGTGCCGCTCCGATGTGACGACGAATCCCATTGTCGCCCGGTATATCCGGACCGCCAGCCGCCGCCCAGGTCAGCGGTCAGCCGGAGCTCGTCGCCGACCTCGCCGCCCCCTCCTGGCACCGGCCGGGCGGTACGGCCGAGCGCGGTGACCGACAGCGCCGCCGGGACACCCAACTGGGTGTGGCCACCCAGCACCGGCACCTCCCAGATGCGGCTGGCGGCACCCAGGCCCCGGAGCACCCGGGTCAGCAGCGACCGGGTGGGCGCGGCGACCGCGTCGAGAAGGCCGATCGGTTCTGCACCCATCGCGGCGAGATCGTTGAAGTTGACCAGGGCCGCACACCATCCGGCCCATTCCGGGTCCCGTTCGACCATGGAAGGCAGGATCGCGTCGCACGCGGCGACCAGGTCGCAGCCCGGGACCGGTGCGCCGTCATCGCCTCGGAATCCGGCGCCGCCCAGTGTCATCGGTGTATCGCCCAACTCGGACAGCGCTTGCCCGAGCATTGCCTTGGTGGTTCGGGCCAGCCGCTCGATTCGGTCGATCGGCCAGCGCATCTTCAGGTGCGGTGTATCTGCCACGGTGGTTTCGGCGAGCGCTGTCCACCCGAGTTGGGAGAACAGCGACCGGTAGCGGGTCTGCACGGTGGCCTCGAACCGAAGAACGTTATGGGTTTCGGCATAAGCGCACGCCGCTTGCACGAGTGCGCGGCCCACACCATGGGTGCGACCCCTGCAGTCCACCACCAATCGACTGCCGGTCCACCACCCGAGGTCTTCGGCGGTGGCCGGTGCCAGGCGCACTCCGCCCAGCAGGGCTCCGTCCGGGGCGATCGCGACCAGGATCTGGGCCCGGGGGTCGTCGTCGATGTCGTCGGCGTCGCTGCCTGCGAACATGCCCTGCTCTGTAACGAAGTTCTCTCGGCGCAATGCGCGATAGACGGCGACATGTCGGGTATCGGCGAGCTGGATGAGGAATCCGCCTGCGGGGTCGGCCGGGGACGGATATCCGGAAAGGACGCAGTAATCCGGCGATGAAGCACGTATCCCGGACAGTTCGTCGATCCAGGATCGGGGTGCGGCCGTCGGTTCGCTCGTCGTCATCTCAGCCTCCTGCGGTCTGCAGCACACTGCACGCCCCACACGCCGCGCATCCGGCCTTCTGGTCCGTGCCGAGCATGTCGGCCCGACGTAGCTCCGCTGCCACGCGCCGGGTCACGTCCTCGAGGACCGCCGCGGTCGGCGGGCTCGCACGGTCGACGTCGACGGCTAGGGTTCCGGCGAGCGGCCGGAACGGCACCACGAACGGGTACACGCCCATGGCGATGAGTTCCGCCGCACCCGAGACCAATTCGTCCGGGTCTTCGCCCAGACCGACGAGTAGATAGGTGGAGACCTGGTTACGGCCGAACACTCGCACTGCTTCGGCCCAGGCTGCCCGGTAGTCGGACAGCGGCACGGTGGACTTTCCCGGCATCCATCGAGCACGCACTCGGTCGTCGAGCGACTCGACGTGGATGCCGATCGCATCGGCTCCCGCGTCGCGTAGCTCGCTCAGAGTCGCCAGGTCGCCGGGGGGCTCGCACTGCACCTGGATCGGAAGGGTCGGCACCGCTTGCTTGACGGCTCGCACACAGCGGGCGAGGTGCCTTGCACCACGGTCTTTTCCGGCCGAGGTGCCGGTGGTCATCACCAGTTGCCGGATACCGTCGAGCCGCACTGCCGCCTCGGCGACCTCGGCGAGCTGATCCGGTCGCTTGACGGCGATCGTGTTGCCGGACGCGAGAGATGCCTCGACCGAACAGAATCGGCACCGTTGGTCTTCGCCGTAGCGAATGCAGGTCTGCACCACCGTGGTCGCCAGCACATCCTTTCCGTGCAGTCTGGCGATCTGCTGGTACTCCACGCCGTCGGCGGTGCGCAGGTCGTAGAAAAGGGGTCGGCGCACCGGTTCGACGGTCACGCCGAGATCGGTGCCCTCGTAGAGCAGCCTATCGGCACGAATCGTGTATGGGCTCTCCGGGCGGAGGGGGATGGCAGCGCCGGCACCCCCGAACAGCACATGACCGTCGTCGCTGGGGCCGGCACCGGAACGGCGCTGCACCGGCACATCGACGCGGATGCCCAAGAGTGCGAGATCTACTCGCGTGGATACCTCGGTCATGACGGCGGCCTACAGTTGGTAGGTGGAGTTGATGATGGCGCCCTTGCGGGCGTAGTGGATCAGCGCGTCCTGCACGTCCAGTGGATGCGCCGGGATCACACCTTCGATGAGGTCCTCCTCGCGGGCACCGTGCAAGGCGAGACCGAACCGGCAGGCGAACACCTTCCCGCCCTCCTTGATGAAGGTGGCGAGGGCCTCGTTGATGTTCTGCTCACCGGGGAACCCGCTGTCGCCGGTGGTCGGAAAGCCGCGGGTGGCAAGGCAGTTGATCGCGCCGGGACCGTAGAAGTAGATGGCGGATTCGAAACCCTTGCGGAGTGCGCGCGTCGCCTGCAGGATGGCCACGAAACTCACCGACGATTCATGGGCGATGCCGTGAACCAGCGTGAAATAGGTTTCGCCTGCCTCCGCCTGATAGTCGGGAAAGATCTTGGTGCCGCCGTAGATACTGGTGCCCTTCGGCAGGGCCGGGTGCGGGATTTCGGCGAGTGATTTCGCGATGTTCTCCTCGATCGCCTTGTCGATCTCAGAGGTCGATGTGGTGGGTGCCGACATGGTTCGTCTCCTGGGCGTGGTCGGTGTGAATTCGGTGATTGGCAGTGCGCCCGCTGGGTGTCCGGGTGGTCACCGATGGACCAAGTTCACGCTCGGCCTGTTTCCGGTTGGTCACCTGGGGAAGAATTGGAGGTTTCCGGATGCTCACCACGCACGTTTGTGAATGGACTCACCAATCACACTGTGACACAACGTAATTAGTTCCAGCACCAGCGTATCGTGGTGCCGGATGGGTTGGCGCGGAGTCGATGCGGTGTAATCGTCGTCCTGGACTTTTCGGGTTTCTGTTAATCGCATCGACCCAGAGCCCCTTCGACTCGAAACATGGACGAAACCGTTACTGGGCCGTAGCGATCGCTGACGGACTCGACCGGACCGGCAACCGGTAGCTACCCGGTCGCCACCTCCGTCCAGCTGGCCGAAGCCGACGGGCGCGGGGTTATGGTGCTCGACACCGGGCACGTGCCGAGCACATGCTGGAATCCATTGGCCGGCTCGGTCAACATTCCGTTGCACGAATTCGAGAACCGGCTCGCCGATATCGCCGACGGCGAGATGCGGGTCCACCGTTCCTGCGGCTACCGGTGCTCCATCGCAGCGGGCGTGCTCGCACGAGCCAGGCGAACGGTGACCCTCATCGACAACGTTTTCGAACACGCTGTCGCACTGGACTCACCGCCGCGCTCGGCGGGCACGCGACTGCCGGTAAACCGACATGAACAACGGTACAGCTCGCAGATTCAGCCGACGAGGCTGCGCCCTCTGCCGCGCCGGAGACTGTGCTGCTGGATGTCAGCCACGATGAGCAGCGGGCCGCCGGGCACATCGAGGGCGCACTGCATCTGCCACTGGCTCTGTTCGACCCCGAAGGCTGGATGAAAGTCCCCCATCGACGGGGATCCGTACCGGATAAATCTCCTCGACACGCGCGGACTACGCGGTCGACGGTCGGTTGCGATGCGCCTCTCTCGGCGGTGTCGTCGGTGCGTGCTCCGGTGTCCTGAAGGACTATGCCGGGCTGTCACCGGTCTCCTCGCCGTACATCAGGCCACCGGCCGACCGGACTGGCTCGAACCCGAAAAACGTCTGCTCGACAAGCCGATTGAGCGCTCCACCGATCCCGCCACCCCCGCCAGCTCGTTCGACACCGCCGACGATGCCGAAACTCCTCGTCATCCGTCGCGCGATCCCATCGTCGACGTCGCCCCCGCAGGCGCTTCCGCGCTGGCCAAAGACCTCCCACCGCCGCTGTCGCCAGCGCACGGGTACCCGCCCTGCACACCGCGAGCGGGCCGATCTGACGTTGCCCGCGCCCCCGCTGCTGGCCAATGGCTGACCGTCCTCGAAGCCGCTCTTCGCGGTCCGCTGAAAATTGCGGAGAGCGACCGGTAGCTCCAGCGCGCCAATGGATTGATCGGTACCGCCCGCACCGAAGCCCCGGCGGCACGGTCAGTATCGCCGGGCCCACTCACTCGGTTCCCCTCCTGACCGACCGAACCCAGAAGAATGGCGCACCGGCCGCCTTGCGTCTGCCGTGGCTCGGTCTGTGACCTCCCGGTGACCATTCGGGCCGACCTGTCCGGCTGCCCGGCACCGTCCCCAGCCTCGACCGACGGTTGCTCACTGTCCGCACCGCTTGCACCCTCTCGGATTGGCCGCGGGCCGACCTGTCGCCCGATGCCAGTCGTCGCCGATCCGGCTGAGGAATCCACTGAGCCACAGGTCGGTGGTGATCACCGCAAGCCCGCTGAGATTCGCGGTGATCACCACCGCTGCCGAACCCCAATCGCGCTTTCAGTGTCCAGATGATGAGCTTGGTGATCACGGTGCCTCAGCGTTTGCCTGTACCGCAACCGGCACGGGCACGCCCGCTCGAGTCGCATCCGGCAGCCACCAATTCCAGGTCCCGAACAGCTTCATCAGCGCGGGCACCAGCACTAACCGCACCAACGCCGCATCGATTGCGACGGCCATCGCCAGAGCGAGCCCGATCTGTTTCAGCTCGAGCACGCTCCCGGTGAGGAAGCTGCCGAAGATCGCCACCATGATGGCCGCCGCCGCACTGATCGGGCGGGCGGTGTGCTGCAGTCCCGCCGCCACCGCGTACTCGTTGTCGGCTGCGGTGCGCGCGGAATCCTCCCAGAACTCCTTGACCCGCCGGATCAGGAACACCTCGTAGTCCATCGACAAACCGAACAGGATGGCGAACACCATGGTCGGCACGAAAACCTGGATGAATCCGGTGCTGTGGAAGTCGAACAGCGACTCGCCGAGGCCCCACTGGAACACCGCGACGGTGATGCCCAGAGCCGCGCCGGTGGCCAGCAGATTCATCACTATTGCCTTCATCGGCAGCGCGATGCTGCGGAAGGCGGCGGTGAGGAACACGAACGAGCAGCATAGAACCAGTGCGATCACCAGTGGCAGTTTCCCGGTAATCTCGTCCGACAGATCGGCGAACTCGGCCGTCACGCCGCCGACTAGCACCTGCGCTCCGGGCAATGCGGCGGCCCCGTCGCGGATCTCCCTGACGAGTCGATCGGCACCGGTGGAATCGAATGACGTCCCCGGCACCACCATCGCGAAGATCCGTCCGTCGCGTTGGATCGGTAGCACCTGTTCGATGCGCGGGTCCGAGCGCAGCGCGGACAGGAAGTCCTGTACTGCGGTGGCCGAGGTGGAACTCAGTTGGGAATCGCCGGGACCGGTCGCGACCAGCGTGATCGGTGCGAGCAGGCCGGACGCGAAACTCTCCGAGGCGACCTTGCCCGCCTTGCCGGAGGCCGTCTCGGTCATCGCCGCGCTGCCCATATCGATCCCGTAGCGCACTCCGGCCAAAGGCGCGGCCGCCAGGAGCAGGGCCACCGTGGCCGCGATACCGAACACCGCGGGTCGAGCCATGACGATCCGGCTCCACCGCGCCCACCGTCCGCTCGTCGGATCGGTGGCCTCGGTACCCGGTCGAGTCTCCAGCGACTGCCACCGCGCGGGCAGCGCACCGCGATTGACCCGCGGCCCGAGCATCGCCAGTACCGCTGGCAGCAGTGTCAATGCCACCGCCAGGGTGGCGACCACCGCGGTCGCGACACCGACCGCGATCCCCCGGAACGCCGGCGCCCGCACCACGACCAGCGAGCAAAGCGAGATCATCACGATGAAGCCCGAGGCGACGATGGTCTTGCCGGCCGTGGCGATGGCGATTCCGCAGGCGTGGGCGACACCGACCGGGGAACTGCCGCCGGGCTTCGCCAACTCCTCACGGAAGCGACTGACCACGAACATCGCATAGTCCAATGCGATACCGGTGCCGACCATGGTCACGACGGCCAGCAGCATCGAACTCGTGCTCATCACATGCGACAGCAGAAAAAGCCCGCCGAATGCGAGCAGTAGCCCGCTCAATGCGACCATCACCGGCACCAGCGCGGCGACCACCGTGCCAAGCGCGAGGATGAGCAGCACGAATGCCACCGGCAGGCCGAGCGCCTCGGCCTGGCCGGAATCGGCTACCTCGATCTGCATCAGATCGTGCAAAATCGGTGAGAATCCGGTGATGCCGACGCTGACCCCGTCAGCGGAGTAGTGGCCGGCCCGTTCCTGCAGCTCACCGGCCAACTGCGCACGCGCCGCAATCGCGCCATCAATCCTGATGACCGCCATCGCCGCATGTCTGCTAGCCGAGATCTGCGACTTCTGATCACCCTGGAATGGCCCGACCGCCATCTGCACCCCCGGCGCACCGCGCAGCTCCGCGACCGCTCGCTCCACGATGGCCCGGTAGGCCGGATCGTCAACGGTTCGCTCGCGCGAATCGAAGACCAGCGCCAGCTGTTCGGCGCCTAGATCGGGATAGTGCGCGGCAAGTAGTTCGGTGATCCGTGTCGAATCCGCCCGATCGGCGTGGAATTCCATGGCCTCGAGGCGGCCGTTGAGTTGGGGGTAGGCGACCGCGCACGCGGCGATGAGTATCAGCCAGAGCGCGACGACGATGCGCCTGTGCTGTGCCATCGCGACGCCCCAGCGGTAGCCGATCCCTTGATCGCTGTTCGTGTGCCGTCTGCCGGCTTCGACCGTCCGGTGTGCCATATACCCGCCGTCTATCCGTGCCTCGTCCCCCAACTGCCGCCGACGGTCCTCGCCGCGCTGTGCCACTACGCCACGATGTGGCCGGTAGTACTGCGCTGGCCCGGCCCTGGTCACATCGTGTGCGTGCCGAACTGCCCATTGCGGCAATAGAGGCGCGGGGAACGCTCCCAACCGAGGACACCTGTGCCCGCCGATACCTCACTGTCGTCGCATGGTGAACAGCGGCGCATCGGCAAGGAACGGATTTCTCCAGACCACCACGTAGGTAGGTCGGGCGGATCACCACCGCGTGAGCGAGGTTTCGATCGGCACTTGACATATCACCTCGGGATGGCGGTGTGCTGGGATGAGGATGGCATTGAGGGCTTCGCCGTATTCATGTAGGACTGCGGAGCCCGTCGACAGGAAAACAGGAGTTCGTCGAACGCGCCCGGTCACACGTGCGCGAGATGAACTCCCAGCTCGACCTCAACCCCACCACCCGAGGTGAGGAACAGGTCGCTCGTCTGCGCGCGATGTTGCGCTACTCGATTCCGCCCCTGACCTTCCGGGACATCTGCGAGAGCAGCCACACCAGCATCCGCCGACACGTCGTCCGCGCCTCTCCACCCGCGCGAACCGGCCCGCAAGGCGCCCCATCAACTTGTTGAGTCCTTCCACCCCCGCCCCACGGCCTGTGCCCTCGGCTGCGGCAACCACCAATTCGGCTGTTTACAAGCAAATTCAGCAGAATTGCGTGGTGACCGCCCTCAATGCGGAGGTCATGTCGAAACCTCGTCGAACCAGCCCTGAACCGAACGACTGTCGGTCGCGAGCTGCAGCTGGAGTACTAAGAGGTGGCGCGGAACTAACTCCGAAGAACCAGGAAACACGAGGTTGAGCCGCCCCCGAATCACACGTGCCGGCGTAGACTCGGGGGCGGCCCCGATCACGAGTGGTCCTAGGCAGCCGTGGCATTGGGTAATGGCCGTCCACTCCGAATACCGCACTGCAGGACACTTAACGGCCTTGAAGGGAAGCCGTGGTGTCGAGTCGTGCCTGCTTCGGACTCACTCGTGACGATCAGGACGACAGGGTCTGGCCATCAACAAATAAGTGGCAAAGTATGGGTCTTCCTGCCAGTTGGCTATCGCACGTCTTACCTGGTGTAGTTCGTGGGCCTATCAACAATTCGATGGTGTGAGTATCCATGGCAACAATATCCCGAAGCCGATTCCCGCTACACCCAGTTTCCAGGCAAAGGTACGAATGCGCATCAGCAGCTGTGCAATGATGACGTACGTAGCACGGGGACTG
Organism: Nocardia sp. NPDC051911; assembly: GCF_040681035.1. Taxonomy (NCBI): domain Bacteria; kingdom Bacillati; phylum Actinomycetota; class Actinomycetes; order Mycobacteriales; family Nocardiaceae; genus Nocardia; species Nocardia sp. NPDC051911. The sequence continues at coordinate 9,266 of NZ_JBFAXY010000046.1, read as the reverse complement.
TAAAACCAGCTCTGCTGGTACCATCCAGCGATGTCAACGTCGGCTGAATACTGGATCTGTCACAAACTTCGTGATTGAGCCCGTTTGGGATGCGATGGGGCGGTTGAGAGTTCATCATGTCGCGGGCGTTCTGATCTTGGACCGATGAGGGTCGTGTACCCGCATCTGGACGGGTTGCGGATCGAGATGATCCGCGCGGCGGGTTCAACGGTGCGGATCGATCCGCTACCGGTGTGGATCCGGTCGGGTGTCCCGGCTGCGGGACGCTGTCGAGCCGGGTCCACAGCCGTTACCGGCGGCGGTTGTCCGACACTTCGATCACCGGCCGCGAAGTCGTGATCGGGTTGCGGGTTCGTAGGCTGTTTTGCGGCAACTTCGACTGTGGAAAGACGACTTTCGTCGAGCAGGTGCCGCAGCCCGCGGCCAGGCACGCCCGCCGCACGCTGATCCTGCAGCGTGCGTTGTGCGTGGTCGGGTTGGCGTTGGGCGGCCGCGCTGGTGCGGGGTCGACGCGGCAGTTGGCCGCCACGGTGAGCCGGATGACGTTGCTGCGCCAGATCCGGGCACTGCCCGATCCTCAGCATCCGATCCCGCGGGTGCTGGGTTTCGACGATTTCGCCCTGCGGCGCGGGCACAACTACGGAACGATCCTGATCGGCATGCAGACCCGCCGCCCGATCGAGGTGCTCGACGACCGGACCGCCGACACCCTGGCAGCCTGGCTGCAAACCCACCCGGGCGTTGAGATCGTCTGCCGTGACCGCCCCGGCGCCGATCGCTGGCAGTGCGCCATGAGGCGCCTGGTCGTATCCCCGGTCCAGCCGGGAGGAACTCGGAAGGAGGTTCTTGGGTCTGATGGCTTACCTGGAGCCGAAAGGTGAAAGGGACAGCAGCATGTCATTGAAGCGGCGGTCGTGCTCAGACGTCGGAGGCGGCGCGTCGCGGGACCCGCGTGATAAGGCGAAAGCTGGATTGCCTGAATCTCAATCCTAAGTTGATGGAGAGTCGCATCCGTCGGAAACATCGACGCCCGGTGCCGACGCCGTGTCCTGCCCTGCCTTAATGCCCTGGGCTGGGGCAACTTCCAAGGCACGGAACGATGCCCAGTGAGGGCATCGAAGGGGATGAGTGGGACGCGTACCTCATGCCGTCACATACGGCAGGACGAACATGGGATCGCCTACGGGACGCGAGTCCTACGGGGACGGAGGCTCCGGTGCGACACGAGGTCGCACGTTGTGAATGAACGCATCAAGGGAGGTTCGATATCGGAGGTCTAGTTCCAAGCCAGTGCTCGAAGGCTTGTCTCCGAGCGGAGTGCGGAGCATCAGGGTGAAGGCACGAAGGTTCTCGTTCCATCCGGGGACTACAGGCCAGGAGAAGACCGGACGGGCGAACGCGCAGTGAATCCTCGATGACGGTTCGTCACCGTCGCCTCCGCCGACGGGATGCGCTAGCGGAGGAACAGGACTGGCCGCTGGGGTAGCGACCGGTGCCGCGAAGGCTCGGGGCCGAGCGGGAGAGCACCACCGTCCCCGGGATGAAGAGGGCGCTCACCCCTGTCGTGTCTCACACGTGCGGAACGTGCAACGCCGGCCGAGGTCCGGATCCCCGCAGGGGCCCGATAAGCCGACCGCACGGATGGTCCAATTCCTCAGTGGGAACAAGATGGTCCAACAAGCGAATGCCGGCGCGCCGAAGGGCGACAGGAAACCCCCAGACCGCGAGCCGACTCCTCCGTCGGTGTCTTAGGGATAGGTGGCCGGATACGGGCGTTGTCCGGACCCGCAAGGGTGCTGACGTGGACCACGTGAGCTGTTGAATGCTTCGATACCAGAGCGCCGGAACTCCGCGCGATAGGCGGCCGGTCTGTCCCCGGCGCAGCTGGCCACCGTGCGCGTGCTGCAGTATGTGCTGGATCTGTCCTACCGGCAGGCGGCCGAGGCCGTGCGCTGCCGCATCGACTTCAAGTATGCGCTCGGTCTGGAGCTGGGACGACCCCGGTTTCCATCACAGCGTGCTGAGCGATTCCGTGACCGGCTCACGCGGTTGCGCGACCTGACCCGGCTCGAACTGATCACCGAGGCCGTCCGCGACGCACTCGAAGAACTCGCCCGCATTGCTCCGCATCTGCTGGCCGGCCTGGTCGACGAAGAATGGGGACGTCGCTACGGCCGTCCACTTCGCTTGGACAAGACCCAACTCGGCCCAAGTCCAAGATCTTCGCCGTCGGCGAGGACGCTGGCAAAGCTGCTTGAGCACCTGAAAGAACACGGACCCGACTACCTGTCCGGCCCCCAGGTCCAAGTCCTGCGACAGATCGTTCTGCAGAACTACTGCCGCGGCGAAAAGGGGGGTCTGCGCTGGCGCACCGACGATGACGGCGGTCTGCCGCCCTCATTTGTGGCGATCGTCTCTCCCTACGACACCCAGGCCCGCTACGCGCGTGTCGAGAGAAGGTCACCGGGATCATCGGTGACCATTTCACGCTGATGGTGCCCGACGGGTTGTGTCCATACATCGGGGTGCGCGGTGGACATTCTCAGAAATACGTACGTAACCGCGAACTTCGTCGAGTGATGCTCGACTCCATTTCGGAGGAGCGTCAAGCCAATGGAGTGAGATGCGGTTACGTGGTCGCTATTTAGTCTGAGCATGTGCGCGAAGTGCTGACGAGTCGTACGTACGTACCTTCAACGTACTCGCGGATGTGAGTGGTCGCGATTTCTTAGACCATCCTCGCCTGGTTAACGTCGTAATCACTACCACCGAAGTAGTGAGACCAACCGGTTGACATGCTTCCGATTTCATGCTTTAAATGTATGCGGCAATCAGCTCAATCGAGGATCCGTTTCGATCGGAAAAGCGACACAGATTCTAATTCGGCCTCCTACCTATCGGTGTGTCCGTGCGGATTATCGATACCGACCTAATTTCAAGACGATGTTGGTATATCGATACTATCGGGTAAGCACCGCTTGCTTTGATGCGATGAGATGAGATGAGATGAGATGGAATACCGGTCCGCAATCGAAGCGCACCCAAATTTGAACAAACCTACTACGGAATCAACGGCACATTCTGAAACAATCTTCAAGGGCGCAGGCGCTGAAACAACAGAAGCGCCCTTCCTTAGTATTTTCGACCCGGGGTTCGACTACGAGTCTGCCGAGGTGGCCGAAGCGCGGGAAGCGAACTGGTATGCCCAGACTCCGTTCGGGCCGATGGTTCTGCGTTACGAGCAGGCAGCCGAAGTTCTCCGTGACCGTCGTTTTGTTCGCGGCGGTCGGCAGTACATGCATAAGCAGGGAATCGTTGCGGGTCCGCTCTATGACTGGTTCACCGAAGCACTGCACAGTCGGGACGGTGGCGACCATACAAGACTGCGTGGGCTGGTCAGTCACGTCTTCAGTCGGCGTTTCGTCGAAGGCTTGCGTCCGTTCATCCGATCGACAACTGAGCGCCTGGCGACAGAGATCGCCGACGGCGAGGAGGAGTGCGACTTTATAGCCGCGTTCGCCAAGCGTACGGCGGGATTGGTCATGTGCCAGATGTTCGGGTTCCCGATCGAGGACTACGAGCTGTTCACCATGTGGCTGGACGACCTGGGGTTGGTGTTCAACACGGTAAGCGAGCGCGCCCGGTCGGAGGCCGCAGTAGTTGGCATGTCGGAGTATGTCACCGAACTGATCGAGCAGCGCCGGAAAAACCTCGGCGACGATCTCCTCTCGTCTCTCATCACGAGTCAGGAGGCCGGCGACAGGCTGACGATGAAGGAGCTTCACGACATGGTGCTGCTGCTTCTGTGGGCTGGCCAGGACACGACGACCAAACAGTTTGGGCGGGCGCTCACAGCGTTCAGCGAACACGTCGAACAGTGGGACATCCTGGCGGCTCGCCCTGAGTTGGCCGAACAGGCCGTTGAGGAAGTCTGCCGATGGAGCCCGCAGGCAAGGGTGAATTTCCGCTATGCCGCGGAGGACGTCACCATGCACGGCCTCGAAATTCCCGCCGATACGATGTTGCTGATCTCGACCGTTGCCGCCAACCGCGACCCTCGCGTCTATGAGAACCCAGAGGTGTTCGATATTACGGTACCGAGGAGCGCCCCCCAACTGGTCTTTGGAGGTGGGGTCCACGTATGTATCGGTATGAGCGTCGCCCGACTCGAGCTGGCAGAAGGGCTTGTTGCCCTCGCGCGCCGTTTCTGCCCGCCAACCGTCACAGGGGAAATCCGCTGGCCTCCAGCAACCGCGATGATCCACGGTCCGGAATTCCTCCCGGTGAAATTTACCAAGAGAGTCTGACAGCTGGTACATCATCTCCGTCAAAACTTATAACAATGCTATTGATACGCGACAGAAAATCTTCTACCGCCGCCGCGGCGCGGTTCGAACAGCACCTCGAAACCATCGCTGAAGTTTTCGACGGGAAGCTGTCACCACTTGAGCTACATGCCAGGAAACTGGAAGATACTTTGGCTGCCGCAGCGAAGGTGCCGCTGTATGCCGACTGGCTGCCCATGTTGCTCGAACAGGGCATCGCGAACCGCCCACTGGAAAGTTTACTTAATAGTATCCCGCTGCTCGGAAAGCGGGACTGGGGTGACCATAGCTATGCGGCTTTCGCGCAGCCGATACATGAGTTCCTGCATTACTACGAGACCTCCGGCACCACCGGACCGGCCTCGGCAGCGCCAAAAGCGCTGGACGACCTCATCGTGAACACCACGAACGTCGGCGAGATGTGGGCGCGACTTCTTACGCCGACCGATGTGGCTCTGATTTTGATCACTGCTCCGCTGGGTCCGGCCCCATACCAGTTCGAGAAGGTGTTCGAGTATCTCGGCATTATGTCGCTGAAGCCGTGGGTCGACTACATCGACGGCGACTACACAAAGGTCTTGGACCTCATCGACAAACTCTCGGTGAACGTCTTCGTCGGGGCGCCATCGCGACTGCTGGCCTTGATCCAGTTCGCAGTCCAGCATGGCCGGAGGAGACCGAAATTCGATCATCTGTTCCTGATCGGTGAGCAAACCGGTCCGGCTCAACTCCGTCACCTGAGCCGGCTCACCGGCGCTTGCGCGCACGTCGGCAGCTATGGCTCCTCCGAAACCGGTACGATCGCGGCGACCTGCGAGCACGATCAGCTCCATCTCCAGGTGCAGAGTTTCGTTCTCGAACTGCTCGACGAGCGCGGCCCTCGCCTGGTGGACGGCTCCGCCGACAACGGCGAGCTGGTTGTCACAACCCTCGACTTGCCAAGTCGTCCTCTCCTTCGTTATCGGACAGGCGACCTGGTGGAGATCGATGACAAGTCGTGCGCCTGTGGACTGGCGCTGCCTGTGGTCCGCACGCAAGGTCGAATGCAAGATGTGCTCGCCATGCCTGGCGGCACGGTGCGGCAGGAAGACCTGGAAGCCGCTCTCTGGTCGGACATGGATCCCGGACCGATAGTGCTCAATTACATGCTCCTCGTCCGGGGCTCCATGATTACGTGCATGGTGACCACCGATCAGCCGCCGAACCACACATGGGCATCAGAAACAGCGCGACGAATCTCCCCGTTTTTCCCTACCCATCGAATCCTCGTGCAACCGGTCCCAACGCTTTCTCCTCTGGCCTCGTTGAGCGGGGATCTCGGTTGGAAGCTATCACGTGTGCTCGACCTCGACGACGCGAAGGCTTGGGACCGTCTTCCTCGTCCGATAAGACAACTGTCCGCAGCACTGTTCGATGAGTTAGGCAAGAGAACCTAGATGGCTGAGAGTCAGTACGAGCGGATCGCCTCCGAATTGACAGACCGCGAGAAGTTCGAATTTGTGCTGGGTGTCTACTTTCGCACCCAAGCGGCAATCGAGAAGTACATGGGCCGAGATCGATTGCCGAAATGGACCGAACACATCGCACGAATGAATACGGATGCTACGGAGAGACGACTGCCGGACCGTGTCGACCGAGAACGCAGCGTGCTCGGCTCACTGGCCAAGATGCTTGATGTCTACGGCTCCGACAAGACGCTCACAGAGCAGGACGGGATCTACCTGCTGGAGGTTCGCCAATGCGGAATATACGATTATCGTGAACGAGCCCAAGCGCAAGGCGTGGAGTTGACCCTCCCTACTCCGTGTGAATTCTGCGTCGATCTTCGCTACCACACAGCCGCCAATCTGGGCATGGACATATCGCATGAGCTAGGGCACCGCAGCTGCCGGTGGGTATGCCGCCGCCCCGACACGCTGTCATCGCATCTCGGTGGCCTGCACACCTAGAAGCAGTTGCATGATTAACAGAGAGTGAGATGGAGCTTCCTTCACTGCCATATCGGCGCAATCCTCGCCGGCCATGGGACCCGGCCGACGAACTGCTCGAACTGTGTGCCGCACAGCGAGTTCCCAGAGTAGAGCTCACCAGCGGCACTCCCTTATGGCTCATCGCCCGCTACGACGACGCCCGGTGCGTACTCTCCGACAGCAGGTTCAGTAGCAATCTCACCGCCCCAGGTACAGCGTTACCGAAACCGGAAGAACAGACGCTTGAGCAAAAACTGAAATCCCGGCAACCCGGGACCTTTCTCGAATACGACCCTCCGGACCATACGCGGCTGCGAGGGCTGATCGCTGGTGAGTTCACTACGGGAGCGATGCATAAACTGCGGCCACGTATCGAAGCCATCGTCGATCGATGCCTCGATGCGACCGAAGCCGCAGGCCCGCCTGTCGACCTCGTACAGGAATTCGCGCTCCCCATGCCCTCGCAAGTGATCTGCGAACTACTCGGTGTTCCCTTTGAAGGGGAATTCGACTTCGTCGGTCACACCATTGTTATGACCGACACAATGGCGCCCCCCGAGAAGTTGCTGACCGCCCGCGACGAGATGCGCAACTACATGCGCGAACTCGTGGTGAAACACCGAAGGGATCCCAAGGATAACTTGCTCGGACGGTTGGTACGCGACCACGGAAAGGGCATAACCGATGAAGAGCTGGTCGGAATAGGGAACTTGCTACTGATCGCTGGCCACGAAACGACTGCCATGATGCTCGGAATCGGCACGCTTGTCCTCCTTCAGCATCCGGTGCAGATGGATATGATGCGTAAGGATCCGTCGTTGGTGGTGCCCGCTGTCGAAGAGTTACTGCGTTACACATCGATCGCGAACCATGGCGCTATCCGAACGGCCACCGAGGACGTCGAAGTCGGTGGTCAGCTGATTAAGAAAGGCGACGCGGTGGCGGTGTCGATCCCGTTGGTCAACCGGGACCAGACGCGATACGAAGATCCCCATCGTTTCGATATCACGCGTGAGCCGAAAGGTTCACAGCTCGCTTTCGGTCACGGCATTCACCATTGCATCGCTGCCCCTATGGCTCGACTCGAAATGCAGATTGCATTCCCAGCGCTACTTCGCCGCTTCCCGGCGCTAAGCCTCGCCGTCCCTCTCGAGTACATTCCGATTCGCAAGTCGAACGTTACCCATGGGGTTTTCGCCTTGCCTGTTTCCTGGTAGCAAGGAGACTCTCCGTGTCGAACATCACGGCCATCATCGCGCGCGTTATCGTCGAGAATATTGATGCGGCACTGCCGCTCTATCAAGATCTGGCCGATGCGGATGATGTGCATCGCTTCGCATTCCGTGACGTCGAATTGGCCAGCGTGGGGCCGTTCTTACTGATCAGCGGCAATACTTCTTCGTACCGAAACCGCGTCGCTACTCTCGCGGTTAAGCAGCTCGCTCCGGTGATCGCCGCCCTCGACCAAGCTGGGGGCGAAATACTCGAAGGCCCTGCACCGACGCCCAATGGGGATCGGTTGATCGCTCGCCATCCCGACGGGTCAGTCTTCGAATACGTGGCTTCCACGACGCGCTGACTGAGGTTCCCGGCTTGTATTTCCGGTATCGGTTTCGTGGACGGCTAGTTTCCCTCGGCGATATTGTAGTCGTAATAGCGTCGGCCGGAACTTGTGCGGGTCCGGATCTGAACGACGGCGATGGAGTGGAGCGCAGAGTTGAGATCTCGTTTCGCGTAGCGAGAAGCCGATGTCGGTTGTAGTCGCCGCTGGCGACTTGGACCGGTGTGGTACCGGTGTAGTTCGCGTAGGCCGCGGCGGTGGGAAACCGCCGCGGATCACGGGTGCCGGCAAGGACTGGGGCGGCGAGGACGGGGCCGACCCCGACGATGTCGGTGAGCGATGTGGCGTGCTCGTCGAGTACCTGCTTCATCGTGGCGGTGTTATCGGCGAGCTGGCGGTCGCAGCGTCGGACATCGGCGATGAGGTCTTCGACGAGTTGTGTGCGGACCTCGTCGGTTGCAGTGGCAGGGGTGACGGTGTGCAGGGCTTTCTCGGCGGCGGTGGCTGTCAGCGCGCGTTTCATGCCGCCCGGGATCAGTTCCCGCAAGAGAGCATGCAGCTGGTTGAGCGGCCTAGTGCGATGCCGACTGAGGGTGTGTCGCCGCTCGTCCAGGAGCGCAAGGGCGCCGGTGTGGTCCTCGACGGCGACCGGTCGGCTCTCCCCGCGGATCGCTGCCACGCAGGCCGCTGCGGCGGCATCGATCGGATCGTTCTTGCGGCGGCCCCCGCGGGAAAGTGTGCGGATCTTCGCGGTGGCGGTCGGGGGAATGTCGACCGCGGTCCCACCCCGACCGATCAGCCACTGCGCCAGGTGATGACCAAGCCCCTCGGCGTTTTCGATGGCGGTGTGGGACGCCTTGTGCGAGTCGACACCGAGGATGATCATGCGAGCAGGTCTCCCTGGAGCCAGGGGTCGAAAGAGACCGAAACGCCGCCCTCATCTGCCTGGCCCGACGCCGCTGCGACGTCCTCTACTCGATGCTCAAACACGGCGAAGTCCACCGATCACCCACGACCTCAGCGGCTTGACGAACACTATAGGAACGTCCCCGCCGCAACACATCAACCAAGCTTCCCCACCACACTCATACAATTTGCGACACAACTCCTCCGACGGCGCGAACAATCCCAGGTAACCAACTGCAGTCGGTACTCCTACGTAGGTCTAGCCTGCATCGGGATGCGCCTCGCCGTTTTATTCAAGAAAATACGGGCTGAAGATCGACTAAAGAGGAATTGCGTGGAAGCATTGGCACCGAAATTTGACGTGGTCCCTGTTGTGCTTTTCGTGCGAATTCTCTGCTCGATTCGTCTGTTCATCGCAGCACCTATGCCCGACCGGAGAAAACCGTGAATCCAGTGTCGCCCGTCTCCTCGATCGAGAACGAACCGGACACAAATCCTTTCCTG
>NZ_JBFAXY010000045.1:0-45331 GCF_040681035.1 Nocardia sp. NPDC051911 | reverse complement strand
AGGGCGACATCGACCGCAACACCTACAAAACCCAGATCAGCATCCATATCCTGCCCGGTTGACAACCGGGCAGGAACCCAAACTGCGCGGCCTTGGGCCTAACCCGCCACAACGCCGCCACACGCATCGAGCATTTGGCGGCTCATGGTACCGATCCCGGCTTCGACGGGGACGAGGAGGCCACCAGCTCGGCCGAGCTGTTGGACGACGCCGCGTCCAGAGACCCATCGAATCCGCGTGAGCTGACCATTCGAAGCCTGCTCGAACACTGGGGTGTCGAACGACGCACTGCCGCGGTGATCTCCATGATCAAGTCGGATCTCGCGAGCAACGGACTGACCACGCGGCCCGCCTTCACCGAAGGCGCGTTGAGTGACATCGTCGCGCTTGTGCCGCTCGGAACAGAACCCGGGGGCGTCACGGTCACCGGCGCGGCCGAGGACATCGAGAACGTGACCGAGCCCGAGCCGATGTCTCGTCGGCTCGGCAGCCTCCCCGCTCGGCTTGTGTACGTGCCGTCCTCGGTCGATCTGACCTACGTCAAAACTTTGATGCTGCAACACCAGTTCTCCCAGGTCGCTGTCATCGATGAGGACGGCACCTATCACGGTGCGGTGACCTGGGAGTCGATCGGGCAGGCACACATCGCCAGCGATGACCCGACCTTGGCGAACGCGACCGTATCGGCCCTCGTTGTCGATCACGATGCCCTTCTGCTCGATCAGATCGATGCGATCTACGACAGAGGATTCATCTTCGTCCGGGATCAGGACCGCGTCAGAGTCACGGGTATCCTGACCGCCTCGGATCTCACTCGTCAGTTCGGCACGCTCGCACGTCCGTTCATCCTGATCGAAGAGGCTGAGAACCGGTTGCGTCGTGCTGCCGACGAACATTTCGACCTCGAGGACTTCAAGGGCTCGGTGGCCAACCATCAGAAGTCCCGGGTCAAGGACGCCTCGGATTTGACCTTCGGCAACTACGTCTTCCTCCTGCGAGACCCCGACCGCTGGCGCAAGCTCGGCTGGCGACTGGACCGAAGCCAGGTCGTCGATCTGCTGGAAAGAGTCCGGAACGTTCGCAACGACTTGATGCACTTCGCGACCGACCCCTTGTCGGAAGAACAATTCGCCGCGGTCACCGGGCTCTTGCAACTGCTTCGTACAGCCGAGCCGAACCCGTAGCAGTCGGCATCGGAGCGTCGACGACTACCTCCCGAAGGACGACGACGGTGTATGAGGAAAGGGTGTCGCTGAACCAGCACGTAGCACACGTGCCTTTCCTCTCCCGCGACTGTGGAGTCGGCACGTCGCCCTGGTTCGGCATGCCGACCGAGCGTCATCGAGCGGGCATGAGCGCGGAGATCATGGCCATACCGGCCGTTGTGCCGGGCACCCCGTATGCGCGAATTCACCGCCGCGCGCCGCGCGCAGGACCGGCTACAGCAGACGCGGAAACGTGCACGAATTCAGTCTCCACTGAACCAGAGATACCCATTCCTACGGATAGCGGCTTCGGCAGCATCGCGCAATACTGCGAGCATCTCCGCTTCTTTATCGTTGTTCGGCGACAGATGTACGAGTTCGTCCAAGAGCATGGCCAGTTGGGTCGTGTTGAACATTGTGTCAGCGTGCGCGTGGAGACCTCGAAGTAGAGAGCCCGCCGGAGCATTCTCTCGATACTTGACAAGCGTGTCCTCCACGTCCCCGTATACCAGTTCGACCCGTTCGTGGATTTGATTTTGAACAACTATGTCGATTCCCAATTCAACTCCCTGGCTTTTACGGGATCGGATACATGGTGATGATGCCGCCGAATCGGTCGGTGATGATTTTGTATCGACTGGTGGCGTGACCACCCAACTGCTCCGAGACGCTGCCGATGACTTTACCGGCGTCGACCTCGCGTTCGAAGTTGCCGTCGTGGTTGGGTCCACGTGCCGGTGAGTTCTCGGCCGCTTCGGCCAGCTCATCGAGTTCCTCGCCGGTAATCGTGTCGGGCCACGTCCCCTTCGACGGATTATAGTTGGGAGCGCCTTTGACATGCTTGCCGAGGATGTACTTTTCAACTTCATCGGTCATGCCCGGAGCCGGGTTGCCCGGAGCCAGCGGCAAGTTCTCGAATTTGTCCTCATCATCGATGTAAACCTTCATGGCGATGATGGCAGCAAGTTTGAGCGCGATATCGGTGAGGCTGGGGACTTTGTCGAACGCAGTGACGGTGAAGGCTGCGACGCCCGCCACCGCGGAGGCAGTGCCGATTATTTTGATGAGTTTGCTGGCGTCGTAGGTGCTTTTGAGCACTCTGGCGGTGTTACCCGCGATCGCTACGACGCCCACACCGGCGGCGACGTCGCTGAGTGCGGCGGTGATCCAGGAGGCGGCGACACCGATGACGACAGTGGTTCCGGCTGCTATCAAAGCGTTGGTGACCGCGTCCCTGAATTTGTCGCGGGTTTCGGAGGTGGCGGTGCTGTACTCCGCGACAGGTGTAGCGAGGTTGAGGGACGCGGAGGCAAGCTGGGTGGCGCCGCCGTTGAGGGTGGTGAGGTGACCGAGGATGGGGTCGAGGCCTTTTTTGTCCTGGATGTCGCTGAAAAGGTTGCTGATCTCGGTGATCCGGGATGCGGCATCGGTGATGGTCTTATGTTCGGCGAATGTCTTCCAGGTTGATGCGGCCTTCGCGAGCTTGTCCTTGTTGCCGTTGGGCAGCTTGCTTCCGAACTCCTCCTGGACTTTCCCGACCAGGGCGTCGTAGAAGCCGGGGACACTGCCACTTCCCTCGGTGACACCGTCGCCGTTATTGCCGACCGAAGTCGGGATGGTCACCTTGTACTCCGACATCGCCGTCACGGTGGGCCGGTCGGGCATCGGGTTGGAGTTGTTGGACAGTGCCCAGTTGTACCCGGCCGCGTAGAGCATGTTGCCGAAGTTGGTGAGGGCGTCGGCCAGGTTCGTGCAGGTCTGCATCGTTTCCCGGGCGACGCGGTCGTAGGTGATCCCCCATTGTTCGCAGCCCGCGGTGTTCCCGGCCATGCCAGCGCATTCACCCTTTACCGCGTCGTGGACCGGTTTGTCGGCGGCACGGAGGTCGGTTGCCAGCGCGTGGCATTTCTTGCCGGCGTCGTAGTAGGTCTGCCAGTCGATAACCAGTACACCCATGTGTCTTACCCCTGGGAGAACATCTTGTAGTTCGTGTCGTGGGCGGTGGTGTAGCGCGCATGGGCCGCCTTCGCCGCGTCGCTGACATCCTTCACACCCTCGACGAACTCCCGTGCCCCGGCGATCCATTGAGTGTGGGCATCGGCATACGCCTGGGCCGCAACCCCCTCCCACCCGGTACCGGCCAGGGTCGCGACCCGGTGATCGATCTCATCGAGATGCTCGCCGATGAACCCGGCCAGACCCGACAGACGAACCACGATCTCATCGAGATGGTCCAGGTCGACGGAAAACCGAGAGTTCATGGCAGATCCAAACTCGAAGTGCTCAGAGACGCAGCGTTGCTTTCATCGCGTGCTTGATAGGTTTCCGCGGTGACTCCGAGCTTTTCCGCCATACCAGTCAGGGCGGTCATGATTCTGGCGCCGCCATCGCGGACCTCGGTCCAGCCCTCGGAGAATTCGTTGGCCGCGTCCCCGGACCAGCCGCCATCGGTCAGCGAAGCGACCTCCTGCGCGGTGGAGTCCAACGCCGCGCGCAGCGCCTCCGCCAACTCGTAGACATACTTGCCTACCTCGCGCACCTTCTCGGGCACCACCGCGACGTTCTGGCCCGAGGCTGGTGTCCCCCCATCACTCATGACGCGAATCCTAACCGATACGCGCTTCGGTACCGGTAGAGCGAGGTGGGAGATCTTGGTCGGTTGGCGAGTACAGATTCCAATACATCGTGGCGCTCAACTCCGCCTTCCTCGACAGCGTCGAAGCGCAGAGCGACGGAGCTTTCGACGCAGGACCGTCCATACTCGACCAGCGACTTACCGACGAGACAGACACGGCGGGTGTTCGGCTTCCGTTTCAATTAGTCTCAGTGCGTCTGGTCGTGGGCACCCCGAAGCTGATCATGACCAACGAACCTCACGCCCCACCGTCAACCGTCCCCCAGGTTCCTCGGCTCGTGCCGGGGGCGGCCGGTGACGTCGACTGGTTCCGGTGGGTTCACGACCCAGACGCACCTTCTCGACCGGTGACTCTGCTCATCCACGCCGCATCAGCAGAACCTTCGATGTCAGTTCGTCTTCGTGTTTCTCAGGTGACGACCGACATAGCCGACAACCACCTTTCCTGTCTCGCCGGCAGTGTCATCGAAGAAGTGCACCCGAGGAGACGTAGCGCCCGCGCTGTCGATCTTCACGTGCGACTTCATGAAAACTGTTCCAGTACGACTTATCTCGCGGGGGACAGGCAGCACTCTCTCCTGCCTCATTCTGGGGTGGTTCCGCACGGACTCCGATTCCACCATCGCGACACGAGTCGATGGATAGCCGCGCGCGCCTGGCGGAACGTTCGAGCAGTATTCCCTGAATGTTCCACTGAATCCGTTCGACCGTCGGAGCCCACTGTAGTCATTCAACGCCGAGAGGCAGTCCCAAACCTTCGCGGCCCACGTCGAACCCTTCCATTCGTCGTCTAGCTCCACTGCTTTATCAGGGTCATACGTGAGAATCAGATTAGTCATGGATGTGCGCACCAGCTGGTTGATTTGGTCGAATGAGGTCGGACTCGGCTCTGTTTCGACCGGCGTGTACGCCTCGTCCGACCGACCCGCTTCGACAAGTCGGCGCTGCAGCTCCGCGACAGTCTTGCGGAGGTCGCCGAGCTCGTTGGCGTCCGTGTCATGATCGATGACTTCATGTTCGTATCTCTGTTCCGCATCCTGGACTTGGATTTCGAGGGCCCTCGCTTTGCGTTCCAAGAGCTCCAGCTGCTGTTGGGTTTCACGCAGTTTCTCGATAACCCCAGATAGATGCGGCTTCGCCGCGTCGGAAAGCATCGAGTCGACGTCCGACACAGTGCCTGTGGAGGGCGACGGGTCGACACTGATCAATGTGTCGGTAATACCGGGGAACTCGACCTCGCTCAATAAGGCCGGTTGAGGTGTTCGAGCCGACAAAAGGCGCGGCTGACGAGCGATCGTTTGCGCAGCTTTCTCATGGAAGTCGCTCTTCCTGAGCCAACTGAACATAAAGAAGCGATGTCGCCGACCATCCACCCAATCGTTAACGGCGACATCCGGTAGGTACCTCCGGAACTGACCGTGTCGGACTGCATGGGTGTCTCCCACCATCGCATTGAAACGATTCATCGCGGCATCGGACAGACGATGCAATGTCGCCAAGCCCGCGAGCTCACGGGCAGTCCTGTCAGCGAACGTATACCACGACGGATTGCTGATGACCGGCTCCACCGCAATTACCAGCGGCAGCGATCGTTCGGGGTCCGTCAATCGGTCGTACAGTTCCGGGACATCACCTGCGTCAACGTGATACGGCACCGATGACAAGCGAGTTCGCCCGTCCATGATCGTGAACTGCTCCAGCAGTTCACGCGCCACGCGCGGAGGACTGTAGCTGGTCATCTGGCGTCCAACTTCCGGGGCGGGATAATGCTCAACGTCGACACCGATGAAGGCGAAGCCATCCAAGCGATTGACCGCCGCAGTCAGCGTAGTCTGCCAAATCCCCCGGGCACGAGAGTCATTGCCGTTCTCACGCATCCTCAATCGAAGCGCAACCGGCCTGCCGCCGCCATCGTAAGCGTCAGTGACCGTGACAGTCCTGTCTGCGGCGACTCGATGCACGCCGGACGAAAGCTGCACATCGACTTTCTTGCTCTCCAGCCAGCGTTTGAAACATGCTCGTGCACCATTGAAGACGACATCCTGCTCACTGGCGACAATCGGAAGGACCGATCGATACACCAGAGGACTGGCGGGCTTGTCCCCGTAGGGCTCACTCACAGTGCGCGAAATAACTCGGTCGCGCTCTGCGCGTACTGAACGGACAGCGACCTTCTTCGGCATGATCAACGGGCTGGGACGTTCCATGTAATCCCCCGGCAGACAATGAGATTACTTCCGAAACAGAACATTACCTTGGCGGCAGCCGTGATGGATCCTACTCCGAAGAGTCGCAGGGATTGGAGGAGTTCAGCCACCTCGGGATCGTGTTCGGGTTCCACCTGACCGACCAGATGGACCTGCACTTCGGCGCGCGTAGCGCGCGGCAATCCCGAGTGGCCGAAGGTCGGCGTCTTCAGTCACAGGCACATGCGGCGCATCAACTGGCTCGGCGCATCCTGGTGACGACTGCTGCGAGTGAACGACCGCGACCTGCATGTAGCTGAGCTTGACGCCGTCGGCGGCACGCCCGTGCTGCACATCGTAGAGCGTCGCCATGGTTCGGCGTGCCGACCGGGCGTCATCGAGTGGGCATGGGCGCAGTGATCGTGGTGAAGTACTGCACCGCGGCCAGTATCGCGATCGGGGCCGAGACCAGTAGTTGACCCGCGACGGCGCCGAGGGGGCCCATCGCCACGACGCCGCCCAGGCAGCCGAGGAGGGCGGCGGGGAGGAACGGGCCGAACAGGCCGATGATGGTGGCCGAGGCGATGGTTACTCCGGCCAGGCCGCCCAGGACGCAGCCCGTTGCCGCGCCGCCTATTCCGCCGACCAGGGTGCCGACCATGACGCCGGTTGAGATGGTCGAGGTCAGGCGGGTCCAGGCGTCGCGTTCGCGGTCGTATTCCGAACGCCATGGGGCCTGGTCCTCGAAGGGCAGGGACACCGGGCGGTAGGTCGCGTGCTCTGGATCCAATTGCGGGGTCAGGACCACTGTGCGGTCGGTGATCTCCGCGGCGATCGGGAAGACGAAATCGTCTACACGAGCGGCGAGTTCGGCTGCGGCGAGCACACGGCCGTCGTCGCCCGTGATCCGGAGGACGGCGTCGTCGACGGTGAGCGAGCCCGCGTCGATCTCGATGACGGCGGAGGTGGATGTAGCGTGCGCGTTGAAACCTACCGGGCGCGAATCGGTTTCCGCGCCAGCAGGGCCCGCGGCGAGGACGGCAGTCGACGCGAGCGCCAGCACTGCGCCCGCCACGATCCCGCCATCGCGACGACGCGCGATCGCCGACACAACGGTTTCCACGACCACAGCACGACGACGACCTGCGCGGGTCCTCGCGACTCCGCCATCGCGGCGGCGAGCGACTGCCGCCGCGACGGATTTCTCGATTGCGCCATCACCGCGACTCCGCAACGACGAAACCGCGTCCTGCACGATCCCACCGCGATCCACGGACCCCGCCGCGCCCCTCACAATTCCGCCAGCGCGGCGACGAACGAGGCGGCTACGGCCTGCTGACCGGCCAACGTGGCGTGGACGCCGTCATCGAGCAGCAGCGGGTCCTCGCCGTTTGGCAGCGTGTCGTTCTCCACGTCGACGGTCAGGTCGGCCAGGTCGTGCAGCACGGTCGAGGTGTCGGCGATGTCGGCTCGGGTCCAGGTGATGGCGATTCGCTGGAAAGGCTCGAACGCGGCGATGCGGGCCTCGTCCACTGTGGTCGGGGTGAGCCAGATCCACTGCGCCGATTCGGGGGCGCGGGATCGGAGTATGCGCAAGTTGCGTTCGGTCTCGGCCAGGCCGACCAGACGCTGACCGCCGGGGCCGCCGATGCGCTGGGCGTCGTTGGCGCCGAGCTGGCAGAACACCCAGTCGGGGCGCTGGAAACCCAGAGCGGGAGCGAGCGTCAGCGTCTGCGTTGTGGTCGCCCCCGAGACGGCGAGATTGGTGAGCCGAATGGCATCGTCGGGTCTGCGCAGGTCGAGCAGATAGCGCAGGATTTCGAACCACGACAGCCGGTCGGCGGTCGAACTTTCGCCCAAGGCGACCACGTGCTGTCCGGGTCGAAGCGGCAGCCGATCCACCGCGGCGGCCACCGCGGCGTCGTCCAGGAGGGCAGCGGCCGCCCAGCGCGCCTGCTCATCGAAATCGGCACAGAGCTTTTCGTATTCGACGGGGGTGAGGCCGAACAGCGGTGCGACGCGGTCGGCGCCGAGGCCGGGGAGGTAGGGCAGCGAGCGTTCGGGACGCTGGAATCGGACGAGCTTCTCAATGTGCGGATTCATCGGTCATTCCGTTTCTGCGGCAGATGATTTCGAGACGAGGAAGCCAGCGGCGATCAACCACGCCATGCCGGTGAAACGGGCCAGCGGCAGCAGGACGGCGGCCTCCGTGCGCATCAGCGTTGCCGTGGTAGCCAGTCCGGCGACGGCGATGACGAGGCCGAGCCTGGCCAGCCAGGTACGGAAGGCAGCTACCGGCGACGCGATGCCCGCGATGAGCAACCCGGTCGAGACGACATTGCCTGGGCCGCCCGCGAGGAAGGCCAGCGTGTGCAAAGCGCGCACCAAGTGCGGAGATTCGACGACCTCCGGCACCGTCAGCACCCAGGTCACCACCGCCGACAGCATCAGGAATCCGGTGGCGAGCGCGCCTCCGGTGAGGGCGAGCGCGCCCCGCGTCCGCAGCCGCGCGGTGATCGCGGCGACGAACAGCGCACCGGGGATCGCGGCGGCGAACTGCAGCGTCGCTCCCAGCCGGACCGCGTCGCGGTGGTCGGTGAAGTAGAACAGCGCGTCGTCCGGCGCGGCGAACGGGGAAGGAAACACATCGCCACCGGCCGCGACGGTGCTCGCGGCCAACCCGGCGACGAACAGCGCCGCCGAGGCGGTGGCGAAGACCCCCGGCGACGGGCCCAGCCTGGGTATATCCGGCCGCGGTGGAGTGGAAGCGATTGCGGGAGCGCTCATTACAAGAGTCCGTTCTTCTAGGTGAATCGTTCACTGCGGTGAACGATTGAGGCGTGTGTACGATAACCCGGTGACAGCAGGAGAGCAAGCGGGTGACAACCCGATTCCGCGACAGGCCCTTACCCGGCAGGTCTCGTTCCTGCTCGCCCAGCTCGGAGCACACGCCACCCAGCGGTTCACCGACCGCATCGCCCCGCTCGGCCTGACTCCCCCCGATATCGGCGTGCTGCGCATGATCGCCATGTCCCCCGGTCGCAGCCAGCGCGCTCTGGCGGAAGAACTCGGCGTGGTTCCCAGCCGCGTCGTCGCCCTACTCGACAACCTCGACCGCAAAGGCCTCGTCGAACGCCGCCGCAGCGCCACCGACCGCCGCAACCACGAACTGCACCCGACCCCGGCGGCCTACCAGCTGATGGGCGAACTTTGGCCGGTACTCCAGACCCACGAAGCCGACCTCACCGCGGCGTTGTCCCCCGCCGAACGCGATCAATTGGCGTCACTGCTGGCGCGGATCGCCGATCAACAAGGTCTGGACGTGGGCGTCCACCCGGGATACCAGCGCGCGAACTCGCCCACCACCGATCAGACGAAGGGATAGATCGCGACCCGACACCAGGCCGCTTCCAGGTGGAGCAGTTCAGCCCACGGCTTCACGCGGGTGGCAGTACCTGGTGAGATCACTGCCCCGTCGCCCCCATACGTGGCCGTGTAGGCCCACAGCGCCGCTCGCCGTACAACATGCGGGTGAAGGTTGTTGCCGGTTGAATAGCGTTCCCCACGTCACAGACGGTCCTGGCGTGAACTCCGTAATCGTCACCACGCAGATGCTGACGCGGCGTCCACTGCCGATATCGCCGTTGCGCCCACCTGCGCGAGTAGAGTCGCCGACCTGACGACGGCTCTCGGCAGTCCGCTCGAACGGCTCGGCCGGGCACGCCACCGGGCGGTCCGGTAGGACGGCCGTGGAAGCAGTGGCCGTCAGAGGCAAGCGTGAACCGCGCCTGTTCACCCGAAACCGCTCGCTCACCGTCTGCATCAGGGCGGCGCGGTTCGAGGCGGCCGCCCAACTCTCCGCTCGACACCACTATCGAAAGGCTGTGTCAGCAGGAGTGGTATTGCTTCAGCTGGCACAGAACGCCCGATCGACAGTTCTATGAATCGGACGTCTTCATCCTGTCCAATATCCTGGGCTGCCATTGGTAGAACCAACTGAACTTGTAGGACTCCCCATCGGGCGACGAGGTAGCGGCATAGGTGAATCGACGGTCGGTCGTGCTGATCGGAACTTTGTCGACGAGTTGCTCGAAGCGCGGTTCGATTCGAACCGGGAGCGTTGTCGGGTCCGGTGTTATCACCGGAAAACAGAGGCGCTCGATTCGGCGCGATTCCCAGCTGATGGTGGCGTATATATCGAATGCTTTCTCGGTGAGTGAGAGAAAGTCATCGCTCGGGTCCGGGAGTCCGGCATCCCGGTGCAGCGACACGATGGCGCGGGGTTCGAAATAGTCGGCCGACAGTCCGGGGAAGTACACGTTCATCGTCTTGTCGTGGTAGTCGATACCGAGCAAGCCGACTTTGTCCTCCAGGCCGTGACGTGCGAACATGCCGGCGTGGTCGGCGAGACTGGGCGGCATGGACGGTAGTTCGGCGAGCTCCGATACTTTCTGCATGCCGTCGGCGGGAAAGAACGGCCAGATTTTCTTGAAGCCGCCGACTACACCGATGTCGATCCCGTAGCTGTGGATCGGGCACCGTTCCCGGACCTCGTCCAGTAGAGCGCCGACCGGATGATCGGTCTCGGAAATGAGTTCGTTGGAAAGGGCGATGTCATAGGGGTCGATGTCGCTCGGCAGCGTCAAGAAGCGGTAGTCGAGGTCTCCTGAGCGGCGGGCGTCGGTGACCACTCGGAGGGAGATCACGGAACGCGTGAGCATCGCGCCGTACGCGGTCAGAGTGGGCCGGACAGCTTCTCGAGTGCAGGGCACGTTCCATAGCCGCGCGGATTCCTCGATGGCCGCGTAGAGATCTTCCAGCTCGGATTCGGTAGTGGTGAACACGCGTCCTTCCAGAGATCGGTGCTACGAGCAACATCACGGTTGCGCCAATTCCATTCAACCAGAATGCAACTCAGCGCCGGATGCCACGTGTGGGAATGCAGGCACCGCATCCATCCATGGTCACGCGGTCGATGAACGGAGGTGGCGGGTGAGGGCATGACCCAGATGCGGGCCGAGGGGACCGGTGTGGTCGATGCCGAGCTGGGTGGCGAGGGTGGTGGTGTGCAGGCGTGTGGCGTTTTCCAGCAGGGTGGCGTAGGCATCGGTGGTAGCGCGGATTCGGTGATGAGCGGTCGCGGCGATGACGACGGCGAGAGGTGCGGCGGGCCACCACCAGACGGTCAGAACGAGGTAGAGAACGGACCAGGCCGCAAGCGTGGTCGCTCGCGAGAGAGCGGTGCGGGCGGTGGTGATCTGCTCGCGCACGGGGTCCGGCAGGACCAGCCACAGCGACGGCCATACGGTCGCAAGGTCGAGATGGTGATCGCGATCGAGTCGAATCGCCGTTGCTTGGATTCGGTCGCCGCTCCAGGTCGGGCGCTCGGGCCGCTCGACCGAAATCCTTGCTCGCGCGCGTGCCGCACGGTGCCTGAGCGCCGGGTCGGGCCGGGACGCCGGATCGGGAGTCAAGGCATTCTGGTATTCACGGAGGTAGTCGGCGTTGGCGCTGTCCCACCGACGCTGACGGCGGGCGAGCGACCACCGAGCGGCGAACCGGACGGGAATCGGCCAAGCCTGCCATTCCGCCGCCAGCACAGCCCGCTCCACAAACGTTCCGATCGATTGTGCGACGAAACCGACCGCCGCGGCGGCTGCGAGAATCGCGGCCAAGACGACGACCTGCCCGCCCGTGCTGGTCACCCCGGGATTTCTGGCGTAGTCGGTGATATGTCGGGTGAGCAGGCCGATGTCCAACGCATGCGCGTGGCCGAGAGTGAGCGCGGTGGCGGTGACCGCCAGATAGAACGCGCCGGGCAACACGAGAAGCGAAAACCATTTCTCGGCCATCTTTTTGGCGAGTTCACTCCACAACCCGTTCATCAGGAGAGCCGTTCGCGCCGTAATTCCCGTCCGCTGACGGCGCATCGGGGCGGCTCGGCATCGACATCGTCGCGGCCGTCGCAGCGTTCGAGCGGGCAGCGGTAGACGACTTCGATGCTGTGCACGCCGACCGGCACCAGACCGCGGTGGTGTCCATACAGACCGCGCGCATCGCCGGCCGCCCGCAGAGCGGTGTGCACCCCGTCCAGCGCGGCGGCGATGCCCGCACCGTCCCCCGATCGGACCGAGCTGAGCAGCTTGTGCAGCGGGGTCGAAGTGTCCGTCCCGTCATCCCCGAGAGTGCTGCGGATCTCCTGCAGATGACCGCACAGATACGCCAGCCCGGCGGTGACCCGAGTTGCATCTTGCGACGGCGGCAACCGAACCCCCAGGTGCACAGGTGAATACGATGGGCAATGCCGCCGAGGCCACGATCCGGCGAGCGTGTCGTGTGATCATATCGCCGTAAACCGTTGTGCCACGGGTGGCCGTGTGATCAGCGTGGCTCGATAGGGCAGGGGGATGGATGCGGTATGACGATCAACGCCACCATCATCACGGCCGAAATCAAACTGTGGCAACGCAAGCTGACCACCCTTCCGAACGGCCACCCCACGCGGGTGCTGTGCCTGTTCCGCCTCGGTGACGCGTTTTATCGCCGGTTCAAGGCGACAGGGGCCATCGCCGACCTGGACGAAGCCATCGTCTCCCTCCGGAAAGCCGTGGAGGCCACTCCCGCCGGTCACCCGAACCTCGCCGTCATACTGACCGAACTCGGCGGCGGACTCTGGATCCGTTTCCAGCGGACCGGGATGTCGCCCGACTTGGACGAGGCGATCCGGACAGCTCGACGCGCGGTGGACGCCACGCCACCCGATCGCCCCGTGGACG
The DNA here is from genome assembly GCF_040681035.1 of Nocardia sp. NPDC051911. Taxonomy (NCBI): domain Bacteria; kingdom Bacillati; phylum Actinomycetota; class Actinomycetes; order Mycobacteriales; family Nocardiaceae; genus Nocardia; species Nocardia sp. NPDC051911. Next base: position 32,529 of record NZ_JBFAXY010000045.1, on the reverse strand, counting down.
GCCTGCTGGGTTTCATCGCTGCAGCCCTGAAGATCCGGTTCGAGCGGACGGGCGCGATGGCCGATCTGGACGAGATGGCCCGGACAATGCGGCTGACGATCGCGGCCACGCCCCCCGATCACCCCGAGCGGGCCCAAAGGATCAGCGCGCTGAGTCGCGCCCTGCGGCATCAGTTCACGTTGACGATGGCGCTGCCCGATCTGGACGAGGCGATCCGAGTCGGCCGACAGGCGGTGGCCGCGGCGGCCCCGTACCACCCCGAGCGTTCCAGCATTCTGTCCGATCTCGGGATCTCCTTACGGCTAAGGGCCGAGCGAACGGGCGGGCAGGCCGACCTGGAGGAAGCGATCCGAGTAGGTCGGCAGGCGATAGCAGAAATATCCCCCGACCACCCCAAGCGTGCCGACCACATGACCAGCCTCTGCCGGGCTCTGGTGCACCGGTTCGCACGCGCGGGTCTACCGGACGATCTAGATGAGGCGATCGAAATCGGTCGACGAGCGGTATTGGTCACAGCCCCAGAGCATCCCGACCGTGCCGAAAGTATGTCCATCCTCGGATCAGCGCTACGGCTCCGGTCCGAGCGAACAGGCTCGACAGCCGATCTGGACGAGGCCGTCGCCACCCTGCGGAAGGCCGTGAATGTGGACCTCGTCGACCGAACAGTCCGCCCGGTGTCGCTGTCCGATCTCGGTATCGCCCTTTTGAACCGTTTCGAAAGGACCGGGGCCCAGGCCGACCTGGACGAGGCGATTCAGGTCGGCCGACAGGCGGTGGAAACCGGCTTCGGCCGCTTCGACTTCGGCAACATCCTGTCCGGTCAGGGGGTCGCGGTACTGCGGCGGTTCGAGCGAAACGGCGAAATGAGCGATCTGAACGAGGCCGTCATCACCTTCCGGAAAGCCGTGGACGTCACGTCTCCCGATCATCCCGATCTGGCGAGCATACTGACCAATTCCGCCGTCACCCTGCTGAAGCGGTTCGAGCGGACCGGCGAGCTGCCCGATCTGGACGAGGCGATCGAACTCGGCCGACAGGCGGTGACAGCCCTGCCCACCGGCCACCCTGACCTGGCCAAAACACTGTCCAATCTCGTTACCTGCCTGGCGAGCCGGTTTCACCGGACAGGCGAAATGGCCGACTTGGACGAAGCGATCCGGATCGGACGGGAGTCGGTCGTTGCCACACCCACCGGCCATCCCGGCTCGGCCGCCACCGGGTCCAATCTCGCGATCTGCCTGGTGAGCCGATTTCACCGTACGGGGCAGACGCCGGACCTCGACGAGGCGATCGCCACCCTCCGGAATGCCGCGGACGTTCTTGCCCCCGACCATCCCGATCTTGTCACGCTGCTGTCCAATCTCGGTGTCGCATTGTGGAAGCGGTTCGATCGAACCGGAGCCCCGGTCGACCTGGACGAGGCGATATACGCGAACCGACGAGCGGTGGCGGCCATACCGGACGACCACCCCCTCCGAGCCCGCCATCTGTCCAATCTAGCCATCCCTTTGCGGATTCGATTCCAGCGAACCGGCGCGATGGCCGATCTGGACGAAGCGATCCGAATGGGTCGGCAGTCGGTCGCGGCCACACCCGAAGACCATCCTGACCTTCCCATCATGTCGACCGAACTCGCGGCCTTCCTGCTCAGCCGGTTCGAGCGGACGGGCATGATCGCCGACGCGGACGAAGCCATAGCCACGCTCCGGAAAGCCGTGGACATCACCCCGGTCGACCACCCCGCACGCGCCGGGATACTGGCCGACCTCGGAGTAGTGCTTTGGAAGCGCTCCGAGCGTACGGAAACGGCGGATGACTTGGGCGAGGCGATCCGGATGGGCCGGCTGGCAGTCGCGGCCACGCCGACCGACCACCCCGAACGCGCCAACCGACTGTCGAACCTCGCCGTGCCCCTGACGATTCGGTATGACTTGACGGGCGCGACACACGATCTGGACGACGCGATCCGTCTCGCCCGGCAGGCGGTCGCGGCCATCCCGACCGGGCACCCTGGCCACGCCGTCATGCAGGTCAACCTCGCCGAAGCTTTGCGGGCCCGATACTCGCGGACAGGCACGAGGTCTGATCGGGAGGAGGCGACGACCGCCCTGCAGGAGGCTGCGGAACTGGCCACAGCGGCTCCGTCCCTGCGCATCCGAGCTGCTCGCGGCGCCGCCGAGCTCACCGCGACGGCGCAGCCGGGCCGGGCGGCGGAACTGCTGCGGCGGGCGGTCCGCTTGTTGCCCGAAGTCGCGCCACGTGAGTTGGCGCGGTCGGATCAACAACATGCTCTGGGCGAGTACGCCGGAATCGCCTCCGACGCGGCGGCACTGGCGCTGGACGATCCGTCCACACCGCCGGACCAGCGGCCCGTCCTGGCATTGCAGCTGCTGGAGGCGGGGCGGGCGGTGCTGTTGAGCCAAGCGTTGCAAGTGCGCGGCGACATAGCCGACCTCGCAGACCAGCATCCAGATCTGGCCGCCGATTTCGTCCGGCTTCGGAAACTTCTCGACCGAACTCCCCATGCCGCCGCCGCGTCGGACGCGGCAGCCGACCCCATAGCGGACCGGGCGCGCTCGGCGCGGGAGTTGAACGACGTGCTGGCGCGGATCCGGGCGCAGCGCGGATTCGAGTACTTCGCCCTGCCGCCGTCGGCGGCGGAACTCATCGCTCAGGCCGGCCGAGGCCCGGTGGTGGTGTTCAACATCAGCGGTCACCGCAGCGACGCGCTGCTGCTCACCGCCGGCGCAGCGACCTGTCTGCCGCTGCCCGGCCTGCCGCTCGAGACCGTGATCGACCAGGTTCTCGCCTTCCACGAAGCCTTGCAGGCCGCTGGTCACGGCCGCACCGGGCCGGAGCGGCAAACCGCCCAACGACAGCTCAGCCGGATCCTGGAATGGCTGTGGGACAACGCCGCAGGCCCGGTTCTGGACGCCTTGGGCTACCGCGATCGGTTCCCTGTGGACCGGACCGGCCCGCGGGTGTGGTGGATACCCGGGGGTCTGCTGGGTCTACTGCCCATCCACGCCGCGGGCTATCACACCGCACCACCTGATCCCGCGGGCCGGGCGGTGCTGGACCGGGTTGTCTCCTCCTACACCCCCACCATCGCCGCCCTCCGCCATGCGCGGCGGCGCTCACCGAGCACCGAGCCGTCCGCAAGCAGGCCCGCACTCATCGTCGCGATGCCTACCACCCCCGGCGTAGCGGGGCGCCTGCACCACGTGCCCGAGGAAGTCCGCACGGTCGCCGCCCACCTGTCGTCGTCGATCACGCTCTCCGAGCCGGACTCCGGCATCCAGGTCGATCTCAATGGAGCGGACTCCGCCACAACCCTTCCGACCAAGGCCAATGTCTTGAATCGCCTGGCCGACTGCGCCATCGCGCACTTCGCCTGCCACGGCACCACCGATCCGGCCGACCCATCCCGCAGCCACCTGCTGCTGCACGACCACGACGCGGACCCGCTCACCGTCGCCGAACTCGCCCCGGTCCACCTCGACCACGCGCGTCTGGCCTACCTTTCGGCCTGCGAAACCGCCCTCACCACCAACACCCGGCTCCTCGACGAAGCCATTCACCTCACCTCGGCGTTCCAACTCGCCGGATACCCACACGTCATCGGCACACTGTGGCCCATCGACGACGAAATCGCCGTGCAGGTGGCCGACGCCTTCTACGCCGCTCTGGTCACCGACCCGGACGTGACCGATGCCGCATACGCGCTGCATCGCGCCATCCAGGCTGTGCGCGACGCGCTTCCCGCCACCCCCTCGCTCTGGGCCGCCTACCTTCACGCCGGGGCATGAGAGCCGACCCCGATCGGCCCCGCATGCCCGCCTGCGTCGTCAGCACTTCGGCGTGAGCGGAGTGCACAGAGGCAGCAGGTTCATGCGGGCCGGGGTCTCCGTGACGGGCGGCGGTGGGGGAACCGCCTCGGTCGTGAGCACAGGCACTTGGGTGGGTTGCACAGCGCCGCCGGTGGGGGTCGAGCAGGAGGCGGCCAGTATCCATATCGTGCCGATGACCAGCACGATCAGCGCCACCGCGGCGATCTGTTGCGAGCGGTGGCCGCGTGACTTCGATTTCTCGGAGGTGCGACCGGGGATCCGCGCGGACAGGGCGGTTATCTGCTCGCGAACCGGGACCCGTGGACGGCGCTCGAGCACAGCCGTCGGCGTGGGTCGGCGCAGCGGCTCGGGCGCGGGGGTGGGCGTTGACCACGATGCGGGCCGGCTCGGCGGAGGCGCCTGCACCGGACGTGGGCTCCGAGGCCGGTCGGCGGCGGGCTCGATCCACGACGACCAGTTGTCCGTGAAGGACGACGGTGCGGGCTTCGCCGCGAGTCGGCCTTCGAACCGAGGCGGCTCCGCGTGCTCGGCATCAGTTGTCGGGTCCGACGCCGCGGGATGTGATTCGGGCTCCGGCGCGAGGTATTCCGGCGCGAAGGGATCCGCCTGGGCGGGTTGCGCCTGCGCAGCTACGGCGACAAGTGCCTGCGGGGAATGCGACTCTGGCGCGGACACCTTCTGGCTGCCGCCTGGCACATCCGTGTACTCGAGTGACTGTCCAGCCGTCGACGACGCCCCTTGGGCTCGCTGTGCGCTTTCGGCACTGGGCCGCGTCGACGGCTCGAACTCCGAGCCCTCGTGCTCGTCGACAACCTGCGCGGCCACGGTTCCCGAGGCGTCGGTCTGCTCCAGCGCAGGCATCGCGGACTGCGACGCGGGCGACTGATCTACCTCCGGGACCTGCTGATAACCCTCATCTGCCTCGTCACCGTTTTCGACGGTTCGCGTCGAGCCGGATTCGCTGAGTCGCGCAGCATCCGGATCGAGGTCGTGCGGCTCGGGCACGGCGTCGACCGGTGGCGCGTCCGAACCAGCCGACACGTCGTCGGTGTCCGAATCCTCGCTGGACGTCCTACCCTCGAGCTCGGGAGCCTTCCGCGTCACGCTCTCCAACGCCGCCAGCGTCCCGGCCCGTAACTTCCGCTCCGCCGGAAAACCATCCGCCACCAGGTCGTCGATGGTGATCTGGTCGCCCAGGTTCAAGTCCGTCAGGAGGGCGTGGGTGCGTTCGGCGGTCCAGATGAGCTTGCGGCTCGCGGTGCGGTGGAACCACGCGCGCAGGTCGGCCTGCCCGGCTCCGAGCACCACCGCGCATCCGCGCCTGCGCGACTCGATGTTGAGCGTGAGGTTCGAATCCTTGGGCGGCACCACGACGATCAGTCCGTCGACGAAGGCCTCGGCATTGTGCTTGCGCACCAGCGTCTTCAAGTTGAAGACGTTGTTCGTCACCTGGTCGAACGGGCTGCTGTCGTGGTCGCGCACGTGGATCGGGTCGCCCGCGTAGCCGGACAGCCGCCAGCGTCCGTTGGCCTGCACCGACAGGACACCGCTCGTCGCCTCCGGGACGGTGCCCTTGACCTCGACGACGACCGCCGCCCTGGGTGTGATCACCACCAGATCGGCTTCTTGCGTTTCGTCCTTGCGCTCGCGGTCGGGTAGGTAACACCCCGAGATCGCGAGTCCCACAATGACGTACTGGCCGGTCCAGCTCCGCATCCAGTCGAGCACGCGCTGTTCGGATCGCGGCGCCGTCGTTCGTTCATTGATGACCAACATCGGCGGCCTCCATCGCCGTCCACACCATCGACCACACAACGGTATGCGCCGGGATTTCCGCCACAAAATCGAAAGGCACTGGAGCAGCAGGATATTGGCAGCACAAGGGCGTGCGAAGGACGGCGTGTGGGCAGCGCCACACTCGGGTGCGTCAGACCCCGACCGCTTCTTCGATCTCTTCCTCGGCCGCATGTTCCGTGACGCCGACCGTCTCGGTGCGCGCGGCCGTGCGCAGCCTGCGCTCGTAGCCGCCCGCCGCCAGGACCAGTCCCGCACCGGCCGCCAGCCACAGCACCAAGCTCAACACCCGGTTGCCGAATCCCGCACCGCCGTCGAAGTACAACAGGGTGCGCGCGCCCTCGACGAAACCCGCTCCGTTCCAGAACGAATGCAGCGCGCCGAAGAAATCGTTCTGCAGCCACGGCCCGTACACGCCGCCCGATGTCGTGAAGTTGAGCATCACGAACAGCACCATCATCGTCAGCGTGGTCCAGCGCCGTAAGAAGGTGTGCAGCCCGATGCCCACCGCGAGAATCCCAGCCGAATACAGCCACGACATCGCCCAGACGGCGGCGTAGTCGTGGTCGACCACATGGAATACCGGCCCCGCGACGCCGAGTCCGATGACGCTCACCGCCAGCGACGTGACCAGGCCCAGCAGCGCGCGAACGCCCATGCTCAGTCCCGCCCCGGCCGCGCCGATCGCCGCGACGCTGCCGTAGGAGCCGATGCTCAATGCCACCAGCAGGAAGAACAAGCCCTGCGCGGTCGGATCGCCGGTGCTCGGCGGAGCGATATCGGTGACCTCGACCGGTGCGCCCTGCTGGGCGGCGATCCGGTCGAAGACGGCCTCGGCCGCCATCGCCGTGGTGTCGGAACCAGCCTTGGCGACCAGCGCTTCGTGCGATTCCGGCACGTAGGCGCCGGCCAGTGTCCGCTCCCGCAACTGCCGCACCGCCTCCTCCCGACCTGGCAGAGTGACAACCTCCAGCGCGTCTCCGGCCCGGTCCTTCAGCGTCTGAGCCAGCACCTTGACCTGCGGTGCGTCACCCACGATCGCCACCTTCAGGTGGTTCGGCTCGGGCTGGTGGAACGCGCCCAGATACGCCAGTGCCATGCCGAGGCACATCAGCAGTGGGGTGAGCAGATGCGCGGCGACATGCCGTAGTTGGTGCATGAGACGACTCCCCAAAAGGTTGGTAAATACAACTATCTTCGTTGTACTATACAACCATGCGGCAATCTCCGGCATTCCCCACTCGCTCGACCGCGATCCACACCATTCAGCGCGAGCTCACCGCATTCGCCCGCCGAGCCCGTGGCCGAGCCGCCGAACTGCATCCGGAACTGCCGCTGGTCGCGTCGAGCATCCTGGACCTGGTCATCGAACGCGACGGCTGCCTGGCCACCGAACTGGCCGAACACTTCCTGCTGGACAAATCCACGGTGAGCAGGCAGGTTGCGGCGCTGGAACGGCTCGGGTATCTCACCCGGGAGGTCGATCCCGCCAATCGCCGCAACCACATCCTGCGCGCCACCCCCGCCGGGCAGCGGATCGCACGGGAGGCCGAGCAGCGCCGCCGGGAGGCGTTCGCGGAACGGTTCCGCGACTGGGACGACGAGGACCTCGCCGAACTCGCCGGGTACCTGGTCCGCTACAACGCGGCGGACGGCTGATCGGCCCACGGCCGGCGCGGCGGACGCGAGCGAGCCCCCTCAACCTCGCAGCGCCGCGGCCAGATCCGGGTCCACGGAGAACGCGATGGCGATCAACGATTCGACCAGCAGATCGATCAGCTCCGTACGCGAGATGGGCTCCGAGCGCAGCCAGGTGAGCGTGGATTCCTCGACAAAGGCGATCCAGCCGCGCATGGCGAGCATGAGGCGGGGGTGGTCGGATTCCACAATGGGAGTGGGAGTCTCCGCGAGAATGATCCCGATGATCGCGTCGCGGGTCTGGTCGACCAGCGGGGCCAGGTCGGGGCTGACGCTGGTGGGGCCGCGTAGCAGCGCCAGATAGGAGGTCCGGTTCTCCGTGACGTACTCGATGTAGCGCTCGATCGAGTCGCGCAGCATCTCGAACAGGCCCAGCGAGCGGTCCGGGGCGACACGCTCGAGCAGTTCGGCGTTGGCGTGGTGCACGATCGCGAGCTGGAAGTCCTGCTTGGTCGGGAAGTAATGGAACAGCAGGCCGCGGGAGATGCCCGCCTCGGCGGCGATCTCGCTGACGGAGATGTCCTCGATGGAACGCTCGCCGAGCATCTTCGCACCCAGAGTGATCAGCTGCTCGCGGCGCTCGTCGGGACTCAGCCGCGTGCGCTTGGGGGCGTCTCCCTGGGTTCTCGTCACGCGCCCAATCCTACTGAACGTCAGTCAATACACTGTTGACTCACGCTCAATAGGACCGTAGGCTCGGTTACATGAGTCGCAAGGTTACAGACAAAGCTGTCGCCGGCCGACCCGCGCGCCACGCCAAGACGATCATCATCGGCAGCGGGTTCGCGGGCCTGGGTCTGGCCATCCGGCTGACCCAGCAGGGTCGCAACGACTTCCTCGTGCTGGAGCGCGGCAGCGACGTCGGCGGCACCTGGCGGGACAACACCTACCCCGGCGCGGCCTGCGACGTGCCTTCGCACCTGTACTCGTACTCGTTCGCGCTGAACCCGAACTGGTCGCGGTCGTTCTCCCGGCAGGGCGAGATCCAGCAGTACATCCAGGACGTGTCGAAGCGCTACGACGTGCGTGACAAGCACATCTTCGACTGCGACGTGACCAGCGCCCGCTGGAACGACGAGACCGCGCTCTGGGAGATCGAGTCGACCAAAGGCAGCTTCACCGCGAACACGGTGGTCTCCGCGGTCGGCGCGCTGTGCGAGCCCGCGCTGCCGGACATCAAAGGCATCGGCGAATTCGAAGGCGAGATCTTCCACTCCGCCCGCTGGAACCACGACGCCGACCTCACCGGCAAGCGGGTCGCCATCATCGGCACCGGCGCCTCGGCGATCCAGATCGTGCCCGCCATCGCCCCGAAGGTCGGCCACCTGGACGTCTACCAGCGCACGGCGCCGTGGCTGCTGCCGCGCCTGGACCGCCCGTACACGAAGGCCGAGCGAATGGCCTTCAAGTACGTGCCGGGTCTGCAGCGACTATCCCGCGCGGCCATCTACGCCGCGCGCGAGACCCAGGTGGTCGGCCTGGCCAAGGTGCCTGCCCTGATGCAGTTGTTCGAGGCGATCGCGAAGGCCAAACTCCGCCACGAGATCCGCGATCCGCAGCTGCGCGCCAAGGTCACGCCGAATTTCCGGATCGGCTGCAAGCGCATGCTGATCTCCAACGACTACTACCCCGCGCTGTCGCGCCCCAACGTCGACGTGGTCACCGACGGCATCGCCGAGGTGCGCGCGAACTCGATCGTCACCGAGGACGGCACCGAGCGCGAGATCGACGCGTTGATCGTGGCGACCGGCTTCCACGTCACCGACTCCCCCACTTACAACACCATCGCGGGCCGTGACGGTCGCACTTTGGCAGAGGTATTCGACGAGATCGGCCAGCAGGGCTACAAGGGCTCCGCGATCGCCAATTACCCCAATTTGTTCTTCCTGCTCGGCCCGAACGTCGGCCTCGGGCACACCTCGATGGTGTACATGATCGAATCTCAGATCAATTACATCGCCGACGCACTGGCTACCATCGACCGCCTCGACCTGCGTACCGTGGAGGTGCGCCGCGACGTGCAGGATGCCTACAACGCCGACCTGCAGGCGAAGCTGGCGGGCAGCGTCTGGCTGACCGGCGGGTGCTCGAGCTGGTACCTGGACAAGCACGGCAACAACACCACGTTGTGGCCGGACTTCACTTTCGAATTCCGTAGGCTGACCAAGACATTCGACGTGGCGGCGTACGACATCTCCATTTCCCGGGCCGATTTGAAAGCAGTGGCATCGTGAGCAGTGACGCTTACTTCGAGAACAAGGTATGTGTGATCACCGGAGCGGGTTCCGGGATCGGCCGTGCGCTGGCAATGAATCTGGCCCGGCGCGGCGCCAAACTGGCACTGTCGGACATCGACGTCGACGGTTTGAACGAGACCGTACGCCGCTGCGAACAGCTCGGCGCCGAGGTCAAGTCCGACCGGCTGAACGTGGTCGAACGCGAAGCGGTGATCCTCTACGCCGACGCGGTGAAAGCGCACTTCGGCACGGTGCACCAGATCTACAACAACGCGGGCATCGCCCACCACGGCGAGGTCATCCGCTCGGAGTACAAGGACTTCGAACGCGTGATGGACGTCGATTTCTGGGGCGTCGTCAACGGCACCAAGGCGTTCCTGCCGATGGTCATCGAGTCCGGCGACGGCCACGTCGTCAATGTGTCCAGCCTTTTCGGCCTGATCGCGATTCCCGGGCAGAGCGCCTACAACGCGGCGAAGTTCGCGGTGCGCGGCTTCACCGAGTCGCTGCGCCAGGAGATGCTGGTCGCGCGGCACCCGGTCAAGGTCACCTGCGTGCACCCCGGCGGCATCAAGACCGCGGTCGCGCGCAACGCCACCTACGCCGAGGGCATCGACGCCAAGTCGGCCGCGACGATGTTCGACCGGAAGCTGGCCATCCACACCCCGGAGATGGCGGCGCAGACCATCGTCGAGGGCGTGCGCAAGGGGCACGGCCGCGTGCTGATCGGCTGGGAGGCCAAACTGCTGGATCTGTTCGTCCGGGTCACCGCGTCGGGCTACCAGCGGATCGCGGCCAACGTCGAACGCCGCTTCCTGCCCTGACCCGGATTCGAGGAACGACGAATGCGGGACATCGACCTGCCACTGCCCCTCGCGCGGGCGATACTGAATCCGATCTTCCGGGTCACGCTGAACAAGCGATTGCCGTTCACGGTGCAGCGCAGGCTGCTCGACGTGACTTCGCGGGCGCAGTTGCTGCCCGCGGGCGCTGTCGTGCGGCCCGTGCGCCTTGGCGGCAGGCCCGCCGAGCGGATCGATTTCGCGGACACCTCCGAGCACGGTGCCGTGCTCTATCTCCACGGAGGCGGATACGCGGTCGGCTCGGTCGCGACACATCGCTCGCTCGCGGCCCGGCTGGCACGAGACATCGGTTGCGCGGTCTACGTGCTCGACTACCGGCTCGCGCCGGAGCACCCCTTCCCCGCGGCACTGGACGACGCCGAGGCGGCGTTCCTGGAGCTGGTGGCGACCTCGGGACTGCGGCCGGACCAGATCGCCGTCTCCGGTGACTCCGCGGGCGGCGGTCTGTCGCTCGCGCTGGCGCAGCGACTGATCGCCCGGCACGGGCAGACCCCGGCCGCGCTCGGTCTGATCGCGCCGTGGGCGGACCCGAACGAGATCCCGGAGCGGGAACGCGATCTGGTTATCAACAGGCCCTGGTCACGCGCCTGCGCCGCCGCTTACCTGGGCGACAGCGATTCCGCCGACCCGGCTTACGCACCCCTGACCGGCGAACTGCGCGGCCTGCCGCCGACCTACGTGCAGGTGGACGTCAGCGAACTGCTGCACCGGCAGTGCGTCGCGCTGGTCGCCGCGCTGCGCGAGGCGGGGGTACACGTGCGCTTCACCGAGAGCAAGGGCTTGTGGCACGTCGCTCAATTGCAGGCCGCGCTGGCGGCGCCCGCAGCGGCCGCGCTGTGCGAACTCGCCGAGTTCCTGCGCGAAGCGATTCAACCGGCGGACCTGCGCGAACTAGGATGAAATTCGAGCGGGTCCCCAGCCTGCGGTGATGTACGGAGGCGATTGGCGGTGGTCGACCTCACGGGCCCGGCGCAGGTGTCGTAGATTACTGGCGAGTAAACCCACGTGGAAGGGCACTGATGCGAGAGTTCGAAGTCCCGGCTTCTTACACCATTCCGGATGACGCGAACAATTCCGACAACGTCTTCCGCCACGCCGAGCAGTCGCCGAATACGGTGCTGTTCAACGTGCCGAACGGCAGTGGCGGCTGGCGGGACGTCACCGCCGCCGAGTTCGCGAAAACCGTTACCGGGGTGGCGAAAGGCCTGATCGCTTCGGGTCTCGAACTCGGCGATCGCGTCGCCATCATGGCCCCCACCCGCTACGAGTGGGCCGTCCTCGACTTCGCCATCTGGGCCGCGGGCGGCTGCACCGTCGCGATCTACGACAGCTCCGCCGCCGAGCAGGCCAAGTGGATCCTGCAGGACTCGGCCACCAAGCTGCTGTTCGTGGACAGCGACAAGCACCGGAAGGTGATCGACGAGATCGAAACCGGGGCGCTGCCCGAGCTGCGGGAGATCCTGCAGATCGACAAGGGCGCGGTGGACGAGCTGCTCGGCCGCGGCGCCGACCTGGACGACCAGGCCGTGCACGAGCGCCGCGCACAGGTCGGCGCGCAGTCGCCCGCCACCCTGATCTACACCTCGGGCACCACGGGCCGCCCGAAGGGCGTCATGCTGACCCACGCGAACCTGTACGCGGAGTCCAAGTCCGACCGGATCGCGCTGAACAAGTACGTCACCGAGGGCAAGAAGACCCTCATGTTCCTGCCGCTGGCGCACGTCTTCGCCCGCGCCGTGGCGCTGGCCGCGTTCGACGCGAAGGTGGTCGTCGCGCACACCGCCGACTGGTCCACCCTGGTCGAGCAGTTCGGCAGCTACCAGCCGCACTTCATCCTCTCGGTGCCCCGGGTGTTCGAGAAGGTGTTCAACAGCGCCAAGCAGAAGGCGCACGACGGCGGCAAGGGCAAGATCTTCGACGCCGCCGCCGATACCGCGATCGCATGGAGCGAGGCGCTCGACAACGGCGGACCGGGCCTGGCGCTGAAGCTGAAGCACGCGCTGTTCGACAGGCTGGTGTACGCCAAGCTGCGCGCCGCGCTCGGCGGCCAGTGCGAGGCCGCCGTTTCCGGCGGCGGACCGCTCGGCGCGCGACTGGGCCACTTCTTCCGCGGCGTCGGCGTCACCATCTACGAGGGCTACGGCCTCACCGAGACCACCGCGGCCATCGCGGTCAACACCCCGGAGCACATCCGGGTCGGCTCGGTCGGGCGGCCGATCGAGGGCCACGCCGCCAAGATCGCCGAGGACGGCGAGCTGCTGCTGCGCGGCTCGGTCGTGTTCAGCGGCTACTGGGGCAACGCGGAGGCCACCGACGACGCGTTCGAGGACGGCTGGTTCAAGACCGGTGACCTCGGCGCCATCGACGGGGACGGCTTCATCACCATCACCGGCCGCAAGAAGGAGATCATCGTCACCGCCGGTGGCAAGAACGTCTCCCCCGCGCTGCTGGAGGACTCGCTGCGGGCGCACCCGCTGATCAGCCAGGTGATGGTGGTCGGTGACGGCCAGCCCTTCATCGGCGCGTTGATCACGCTGGACCCGGAGTCGCTGCCCGGCTGGAAGGAACGCAACAGCCTGCCCGCCGACACCCCCATCGAGAAGCTGATCGAGAACCCGGATCTGCTCGCCGAGGTGAACGCGGCGGTGGCCGAGACGAACAAGAAGGTGTCGAAAGCCGAGCAGATCAAGAAGATCCGCCTGCTGACCATCGACTGGACCCAGGAAACCGGCGAACTCACCCCGAAGATGTCGCTCAAGCGCGCCGTCGTGATGAAACAGCACGCCGACGACGTGGCGAACATCTACAACTGAACCGATCGCGGAAAGGCGCTGTCCGTTCGCGGGCAGCGCCTTTCGCGTGTCCGGGTCCGTCCGCGACGATCCGTGCGCTGTCGCGGATGCCGGACCGAGCCGGTCGGCGGCCGACCGGCAGTAGTCTCGATGCCATGGCCGATCTGCGACTGCGTGTGGTGGCCGGGATCGTCTCGGCGGGCCTCACGCTGGGTGTCGCCGAATTGCTCGCGGCCTTCCTCGGCCCCGACAGCGCGCCGCTGCACCTTCTCGGTTCGGCCGTGGTCGACCACACGCCCGACGGTGTGCGGGAATGGGCCATCACCACCTTCGGTACCAACGACAAGGCCGCGCTGTACCTGATCATGAGCGTCATCGCCGTCCTGGTCGCCGGCGTGGCCGGAGCGATCGAGCGGACCACCCGTGCCGCCGGGTCGTGGTTGTTCGCCGTGTTCGGAGTGATCACCGCTTGGGTGGCGGTGGCGCGCACCGGTCTCACCGCCGCGTTGCCGACCGTCGTCGGCGTCGCCGTCGGCATCTACTCGCTGCGAGCGCTGACACTTCGCATCGACGCGGCGGTCGACAAGTCGTCCGGTGCGAGGCACGCGGAAACGGCATCGTCGACCGCCCCTGCTCGAACCGTGGCCGAAGGTTCGGCTTCCGCCGACCGAGATCACTCAGAGCACGCCGATGTCGCCGACGGGCAGAACCGGGCGATCACCGACGTGGACTCCGGCGCGGACTCGCGCCCGGACTCGTCGGTGCACCGGCCAGGCACCGAACGCCCTGGTGCGGGCGAGAACCTCGCCGCCGCGGACGAACCGGGAAGGGTCGAGGCCAGACCGGCGGGTGAGGCCTCGCCCGCATCGGCCGCCGGGGCTTCGGAGCTCAGCTCGGCGGCTCCGGAGCGCAGGCAAGTCTTGCGGGGACTACTGGTGGCCGGTGGGCTGGCCGCGGTGACCGGAATCGCCGGACGGGTGCTCGGCGCCCGCCGCAGCGACGTTTCCGGCGAGCGAGCCGCCGTGCAGTTGCCGGAGCCGTCGGCACCCGCCGAGCCGGTCGCGCCCGGCGTGGACCTTCGTGTCCCCGGACTGACGCCGTACCTGACCGCGAACGACGATTTCTACCGGATCGACACCGCGCTGATCGTGCCGCAAGTGTCCAAGGACGGCTGGTCGCTGCGGATCCACGGCATGGTCGACCGCGAGATCCGGCTCACCTGGGCGGATCTGGCGCTTCGCCCGGTGGAGGAACACCTGGTCACGCTGGCCTGCGTGTCCAATCCGGTGGGCGGCGACCTGATCGGCAACGCGCGCTGGCTCGGTTACCGCGTGGATCAACTGCTCGCCGAGGCGGGACCGCACCCCGACGCGGACATGGTCCTCTCGCACAGCGCCGACGGCTGGACCGCGGGCACGCCGCTGGCGGTGCTCACCGACGGACGCGACGCGCTGCTCGCGGTCGGCATGAACGGCGAACCGCTGCCGGTGCGGCACGGGTATCCAGCCCGGCTGGTCGTGCCCGGTCTCTACGGCTACGTCTCGGCCACCAAATGGGTGACCGAACTGGAAGTCACCCGCTTCGACCGCGCCACCGCGTACTGGACCCGCCGCGGCTGGTCGGCACTCGGCCCGATCAAGACCGGCATCCGCATCGACACTCCCCGTGCCCGCGGCCGCCTCCAGCCGGGCCGCATCCCCATCGCCGGAGTCGCGTGGGCGCAACATCGCGGCATCCGCGCCGTGGAAGTGCAAGTCGACAACGGCCCCTGGCAGCAGGCCCGCCTCTCCGAAGAGCAGTCCATCGACACCTGGCGCCAGTGGGTATTCGACTGGGACGCCACCTCCGGCCCGCACACCCTCCGCGCCCGCGCCACCGACGGCGCCGGCGAAACTCAAACAGCCGAACGCCGCGACGTCATCCCCGACGGCGCCACCGGCTACCCCTCGGTCACAGTCCAGGTTGCCTGAGCGCGACCGGACCGCCCCTGCACCGTGCCTGCACGCTGACGAAACATGCCCCGCAGAAGGATCCTCTTCTGCGGGGCATGGGATTTCGGCGGTCAGCTCGCTACGGCGTCCGCCTCGACCCGTTCTTTCTCGAGCCGCGGCGGGGCCGACTCGCCGTGGCGGATGAACAGTACCGAGGCGGCGACGCCGATCAGCAGGACGGCCGCGGGGAGCAGCGTGGACTGGCCGAGCGCGGTGCTGAAGGCATCCTTGACGAACTCCGGGAGCGGGCCCCGGCCCGCGCCTCCTTCGGCGACCGGGCCGCCGCCCAGGCCGTTCGCCGTCATCCTGGCCGCCACGAGCGCGCTGATCGCCGCGCTGCCGAGCACCGAGCCCACCTGGCGGGTGGTGTTGTAGACACCGGCGCCCGCGCCGGCCAGCTGGACCGGCAGGTTGTGCGTGGCGGTGGACGCCAGCGGCGCCCAGATGCAGGCGTTGGCGAAACCGGCCAGCGCCGCGGCCACCAGGAACCAGACCAGCGACGAGTCCGGCTTCATCAGCGCCGCGAAGCAGAACACCGACAGCGCGAACAAGCCGAAGCCGATGGTGGGCACGATCCGCGGGTGCAGCTTGTCGGCGAACTTGCCGACCAGCGGGGCGGAGAAACCGGTCACGATCGCCATGGGCGCGAAGACCAGCGCGGACTTGGTCGGCGACAGCTCCCGCACGGCCTGCAGGTAGAAGTACGTCGGCACCATCAGGGAGGTCACCGCCGCACCCATCGCGGCGATCGCGGCATTGGACAGCGCGAAGTTGCGATCACGGAACAGGCTCAGCGGCAGCAACGGCTCGCCCTTGTTCCTGGCCTGGTTGACCAGGAACACCGCGAGCACCACCAAGCCAGCGCCGATCAGCAGCCAGATGCGCAACGACCAATCGTAGGTGTTGCCCTCCTGGATGCCGAACACCAGCAGGAACATGCCGACGCCGCTGAGCAGCACGCCGGGGACGTCGAACTTGTGCTCGTGCGTCGGCAGCGCGGGCACCAGCCAGACGGCCAACGCGAAGGCGACGACGCCGACCGGAACGTTCACGATGAAGATCCATTCCCAGCCGAGACCGTCCACCAGCACACCGCCGAGGATCGGACCCACCAGTGTCGCCAGGCCTGCGACGCCACCCCATAGACCCATAGCAGCGCCGCGCCGGTCGGGCGGGAAGGTTCTGGTGATCACGGCCATGGTCTGCGGCGTCATCAGCGCGGCGCCGATGCCCTGGGCGGCGCGTGCCGCGATCAGCATGCCGATGGTGCCGGACAGACCGCACCACAGCGACGCGGCGGTGAACACCGCCAAGCCGATCAGATAGATGTTCTTGGGGCCGAATCGATCACCCAATCGTCCGGTGACCAGCAGCGGCACCGCGTAGGTGAGCAGGTAGGCGCTGGTCACCCAGATCACCTGGGAGATGTCGGCGTGCAAGCTGGTCATGATCGCGGGATTGGCGACCGCCACGATCGTCATGTCCAGCAGGATCATGAAGAAGCCGACGACCAGCGCGAGCAGCGCCAGCCACGGATTGCGTTGTGTGGACATCTGTTTCGATTCCTAACTCGGATGATCCGAAAATCTCGGGTCGGCGGCCGCCACAGCGCCGGGCGGCACCGGCAGCGACACCGCGGTGTCGGCGGCCGGTCCGGCCGCGGAGCGTTCGCCGGTCACGGGGTCGAAGTCCAGCCACTCCACTGCGCCGCCGGCCAATTCGGCGGTGAACTCCTCGACCCAGGTGAGTTCGGCGGCGAGGATCGCCCGCAGATACTGCAGGGAGATCCAGTAGCGGCGGGGAACGACGTGCTCCTCGGCCCAGGCGATCAGCATGTCGGCATCGGCCAGTTCGGTCTCCAGCACGCCGATTCGTTCGCGCAGCAGCGTGAGCGCCTCCGTCTTCGGCAGATTGTGCAACTCGCCCAGCGCCACCGGGAAGATCGGATACTCCGGAACGGGTCGCCGCACGATCTCGGCGATCCGGTTGCGCAACGCCTCCCTGCCGCGCCCGGTGATCCGGTAGGTGGTGCGTTCGGGCCGGTTGCCCGCCCGGTCGACGCCCTCGGCGTGCACCAATTCTTGGTCGGCCAGGCGGGACACGGTGTGGTACAGCGAGCCCGGCCGCACCTTGACCAGCTTGTCCTCCCGCCGCGCGATCAGCGTCTGGAACATCTCGTACGGATGCATGGGCCGCTCCTCCAGCAGTGCGAGCACGGCGATGGCCAACGGCGTCACCGACGGATGCGCCTGCCCTTGCCCCATGCTTGTTCACCTCCGTCACTCGATCGTCTCGGCCTTCGGCCGCCGACGCTGCGAGCCTGCCGCCGACCGGCACGCTATCGCCCGGTTCCGACATGCTCCACTCTAAATATTCCACGTGGAATATACGGCGCGGAACAGCCTGCGAACAAGACACTGCGACCCGTGATGACCCCCACAATTCACAGCCCCGCGTATCGCGTTCCCCATGTCCCGGCTCGTACACGACGAGAGGCCATCGAGATGTCAGTTCTCGATGGCCTCTCGATTTCGGCTCCCGCCGAAGGCCGACAACGTCGGCGACCCTCTCCAGCGCCATTGCTGTGCGGGATGGTGTAGTGGCTGCTCAGCCAGCCTATGTCGCGGCTCACAACCGGCGGCAGTGTCGGATGCGACATCTATCGCTCGATTCCCGACAGCAAACGACGCGAGCTTAGGACTCAGCGGTGCCGGCCGGCTGTGGCAAGCGCCGTGCGGGTCACGCCTACAAGGAGTGCTTGTCCAGCCAGGCGCGCGCGACGTCACTCGGTGCGGCACCGTCGTCCCGGACATTCCGGATCATGGCCGCCAGCTCGTCGGTCGTCAGTTCGCCCGCGACGTAGTCGAGTTTCTTGATCTGCCGCCGGTCGAGCAGTCCTTTGCGGAACAGCGGCAGCACGTTCTCGGCTCGCACGGCGTACTCGTCATCGGACAGCACGGCCAATCCGTCGGTCGCACCGGGCGCCAGTTCGGCGGGACCGCCGAGCAGGCCGACCTGAACCCGGCCTTCCAGCAGCGCTTTCCGCAGTGCGGCGGGATCCGGGAAGGCCACGGTGGCGGCGAAGTCGCACCCGGCGACGCGATCGCTCCCGGCCTGCGGCAGCAGGTCGGGCGTGGCCGCTACGCCGACGGTCAGTCCACCGCAGCGGGGCGCGAGATCACGCACCGAACGCACTCGGTCCTGCGCCGCCGCCTGGGCGGTGAGCAGCACCCGCGGCCGCAGATCGGTGCCGTCGGCGAGATCGGAGACGACCAGCCCCTCGGGCAATGCGGCGCTCACCGCATCTTTCACCTGCTCAGGCAGCCGCGCCGTCGTGTGTTCGTCGAGATGGGCCAGCAGCGCGCCGGTGTGCTCGCCGACCACTTGGACCCGGTCCGCATCGAGCGCGGCGAGGTAGTCCGCGCGGCTGCCCAGTCGCGGGTCCACCGCGGTCCGCACACCGGCGCGCGCGAGCGCGCCCGCATAGATTTCGGCGAGCACGGAGGACTCGATCGAATCACCCGCGCCGACCGTGATCGACGGCTGCGGCTCGTCGTTCCCGCAGGACACGACCAGCGCGACGGAAGCGACGACCAGCAACCGAGCCAGCACCCGCTGTGACGAGGCCAACACCATCCGGCGACACCAACTCTCCGACGACTCGACACGGCCAACAGAAAAACCCGGAAGCGGGCAGTATGGACACCCAGAATGTACCGGCGGCCGCTCGGTGCCGAGACCGCGCCCGCCGTCATGTCGGAAGGACTCTCGTGAAATCCACCCGCACCCCCGGTGCCGCCGCGCACCGGCACCCCGCCGCGCGTGTCGCACTGCGCGGCGCCCGTATCCTCGCCGCCGCGACCGCCCTCGCCGTCGCGATGGCCCTGTCGGCTTGTGGCGATTCCGATCCACTCGCCACCGGCGGCAGCTGTTCGGGAGACGGATTGACCGTCGGTTCGGCGAACTTCCCCGAGTCCGAGACCATCGCCGAGGTGTACGCGGAAGTGCTGCGCGCGAACGGCTTCAGCGTGGATACCAAGCTGGGCATCGGCAGCCGGGAAGCTTACCTTCCCGCCCTGCGGAAGTGCGCCATTTCGGTGATCCCCGAGTACACCGGCAATCTGCTGCAGTACCTGGACAAGAACGCCACCGCCACCAGCGCGGCCGACGTGAACAGCGCGCTCGGCAAGGCGCTCGGTTCCGATCTCGCGATCGGCACGCCCGCGCCCGGCGAGGACTCGGACGCCGTCGTCGTCACCCGCGCCACCGCCCAGCGCTGGAACCTGAGCACGATCGCCGACCTGGCCGCGCACTCGGCCGAGGTGAAATTCGGCGCGCCCGCCGAATTCCAGGAGCGTGCGGGCGGTCTGCCCGGCCTGAAGAAGAACTACAACCTGGATGTCGCGGCGGGCAATTTCGTGCCGATCACCGACGGCGGCGGTCCCGCGACGGTTCGCGCGCTGGTCGAGGGCCAGGTGACCGCGGCCGATATCTTCACCACCTCGCCCGCCATCCCGCAGAACGACCTCGTGGTGCTGCACGACCCGAAGCACAACTTCCCGCCGCAGAACGTGGTGCCGCTGCTCAACGCGAGCAAGAAGTCGGACAAGGCGCTCGCGGCGCTGAACGCGGTATCCGCGCAGCTGACCACCGCCGAACTGATCAAGCTCAACGAGGCGGTCTCCGGCACCGGCAAGACCGAGCCCAAGGCCGCCGCCGCGGCCTGGGTCGCCGCCAAGGGGCTGAACAAGCCGGTCGGCTAGGGAGGGAGATTCGGTGTCCGATATCGAATTCTCCGGTATCAGCAAGACCTATCCGGACGGCACGCACGCCGTCACCGACCTGGATCTGCGCATCGAGTCCGGGTCGTTCACCGTGTTCGTCGGGCCTTCCGGCTGCGGTAAGACGACCTCGATGCGAATGATCAACCGCATGATCGTGCCCAGCTCGGGGACGATCACCATTGCCGGGCAGGATGTTTCGACCGTCGATCCGGTCCGGCTGCGCCTCGGGATCGGGTACGTCATCCAGAGCGGCGGACTGCTGCCGCACCGGACGGTCGTCGACAATGTCGCGACCGTTCCGGTCCTGCGCGGTGACTCGCGCCGGGCCGCCCGTGCCGCGGCGCTCGAGGTACTCGACCGGGTCGGCTTGGATCGCTCGCTGGCGCAGCGGTATCCGGCGCAGCTGTCGGGCGGTCAGCAGCAGCGCGTTGGCGTGGCCCGCGCGCTGGCCGCCGACCCGCCGGTCCTGCTGATGGACGAGCCGTTCAGCGCCGTCGATCCGGTGGTGCGCGCCGAATTGCAGGTCGAAATGCAAAGGTTGCAGGCGGAATTGCACAAGACCATCGTGTTCGTCACACACGACATCGATGAGGCGATCACGCTCGGCGATCGCGTGGCGGTGTTCGGACGCGGCGGAGTGCTCCAGCAGTACGACGCGCCGCAACGCGTGCTCGCCCAGCCCGCCACCGATTTCGTCGCCGACTTCGTCGGCCGCGACCGCGGTTACCGCGGATTGTCCTTCCGGTCCGCGAATGAGATTCCGCTGCACGAGATCCGGACGGCTGTCACGGATGAGGTGCGCGAACTGCGACTCGACGCGGGCGAGTGGGTGCTGGTGGTCGACACCGACCGCAAGCCGGTGGGCTGGATGGACGTCACCGGCGTCGAGGGATTCCGCGCGGGCCGCGCACTGTCGGACAGCATGTCGGCGGGCGGTTCGCTGTTCACCCCGTCCGGCGACCTGCGCCAAGCGCTGGACGCCGCGATCTCCTCGCCATCCGGAATCGGTGTCGCCGTCGACGGCGCCGGTGCGGTACGCGGCGGAGTGCTGGCCACCGAGGTGCTCGAGCAGTTGGCCGGGCAGCGCGCCCACGAAGACGCCGAACGCAACCGGCACTTCTTCGAAGAACGAGTGCCGTGAACGGACGTGAGCGAGACGGCGTCGTGCACGCCGGAATCCGGAGAGCGGCATGAGATACCTCGTCGAGAACTTCTCGGAGATCATGGGAATCACCGCGACCCACCTCTATCTCGCCCTGGTGCCGCTACTGCTGGGCCTGGCGATCGCGGTCCCGGCCGGCGCGCTGGTGCGGCGAGCGGCGTGGCTGCGCCGGGTCGCGGTGACCGCCGCGAGCCTGGCCTACACCGTTCCGTCGCTGGCGCTGTTCGTGATCATTCCTCCGCTCGTCGGCATCTCGGCCATCGACCCGCTGAACGTGATCATCGCGCTCACCATCTATTCCACGGCGCTGCTGGTGATCGCGGTCCCGGCGGCTCTGGACTCGGTGCCCGCCACGGTGCTCGACGCGGCCGACGCGGTGGGCCACGGCCCGCTGCGCCGCACGCTCACCGTGGATATGCCACTTGCCGTGCCGGTCTTCGTATCCAGTCTGCGGGTGGTGGTGGTGACCAATATCGCGATGGTGTCGGTCGGCGCGCTGATCGGCGTCGGCGGGCTCGGCAAACTGTTCACCCAGGGCTACCAGCGCGATTATCCGGACGAGATCATGGCGGGCATCATCGTGACGCTCGCGCTCGCGCTGGTCGCCGACCGGGTGGTGTACGCGCTGGGCCGCTGGTCGACGCCCTGGGTGCGCGCGGACGCCAGGACCGTCAGGGCGAAAGGCACTGCGGCATGAACCTTTTCCTCGACGCCTGGCACTACTTCACCGACGGCGCCAACTGGAGCGGTCCGTCGGGCATCGGGAGCCGCATCGTTCAGCACCTCTGGTACAGCTTCCTGACCGTCGCCGTCTCCGCGGTGATCGCCGTACCGCTCGGCCTGATCATCGGCCACACCCGGCGTGGGGCGGCGGTGCTGGTCGGCTTCGCCAACGCCATGCGCGCGCTGCCCACCCTCGGCCTGTTGACCTTCCTGGTGCTGCTGCTCGGCCTCGGCTTGATACCGCCGCTGCTGGCACTGATCACGGTCGGCATCCCCCCGCTGCTCGCGGGCGCGTACGCGGGAATCGCGAACGTTCCCGCCGACGTCGTGGACGCCTCGCGCGCCATGGGCATGACCGAACGGCAGATCCTGTTCCGAGTGGAGGTGCCCAACGCGCTGCCCATCCTGCTCACCGGGCTGCGCGGCGCGACCCTCCAGGTGGTGGCCACCGCGACGATCGCCGCCTACGTCAACCTCGGCGGCTTGGGCCGCTACATCTTCGACGGCATCAGCCTCTACCGCTACGAC
Organism: Nocardia sp. NPDC051911; assembly: GCF_040681035.1. Taxonomy (NCBI): domain Bacteria; kingdom Bacillati; phylum Actinomycetota; class Actinomycetes; order Mycobacteriales; family Nocardiaceae; genus Nocardia; species Nocardia sp. NPDC051911. The sequence continues at coordinate 10,106 of NZ_JBFAXY010000045.1, read as the reverse complement.
CGCGTGCTGGTCGGCGCGCTGCTGGTGGCGGTGCTTGCCATGCTGCTGGACGGGCTGCTGGCGTTCGCGGTGTGGGTCAGCGCGCCGGGCACCGTCCGGTTGCGTCGCCCGACCCCGGCCGCGCGATCTGCTCCGCTATCGACCCAGGACCGAGCCACCGTGCCCAACTAGCTCTCCACGTGTCCGCTCAGTCGTCGGTGACGCGAGGCGCTTACTCGGCCGCGACACGCAAAAGGCGCCCATTCGCGGTCGAATGGGCGCCCTTGTGCCGGCGTGCGGTGGCGTTACGCGACGCCCTCGGCGCGAGCGGCGGCGGCGACCGCTTCGGCGACGGCCGGAGCGACCCGCGGGTCCAGCGGGCTCGGCACGATCTTGTCCGGGCCGAGTTCGTCGGCGACGACGCTGAGGATGGCGTCGGCGGCGGCGATCTTCATGCCCTCGGTGATCCGCCGGGCGCCCGCGTCCAGCGCGCCCTTGAAGACGCCGGGGAACGCGAGCACATTGTTGATCTGGTTCGGGAAATCGCTGCGGCCGGTGGCCACGATCGCGGCGTACTTGCGCGCCACCTCGGGGTGGATCTCCGGGTCCGGGTTGGACATGGCGAACACGATCGCCTCCGGAGCCATCGACGCGATGAGCTCCTCGGCGATCAGACCGGCCGACAGGCCGAGGAACACGTCGGCGCCTGCCAGCGCCTCCGCCGCGCCGCCGGTGAGGCCGCGCGGGTTGGTGCGGGTGGCCAGCTCGGCCTTCACCTCGTTGAGGTCGCCGCGGTCGGCGCCGACGATGCCCTTCGAATCGAGCACGGTCACGTCGCGGACACCGGCGGCCAGCAGGATGTTCGTGCACGCGACACCCGCGGCGCCCGCGCCGGACACCACGACCTTCAGGCCCTCGATGCCGCGGCCCTGCACCTTGGCGGCGCCGTTGAGCGCGGCGAGCACCACGATGGCGGTGCCGTGCTGGTCGTCGTGCATCACGGGGCAGTCGAGCGCCTCGATGACGCGCTTCTCGATCTCGAAGCAGCGCGGCGCGGAGATGTCCTCCAGGTTCACCGCGCCGAAGCTCGGCCGCAGGCGGATCAGCGTCTCGACGATCTCGTCGACGTCCTTGGTGTCCAACACGATCGGGATCGAATTCAGCCCGGCGAACTTCTTGAACAGCGCCGCCTTGCCCTCCATCACCGGAAGCGAGGCGCGCGGGCCGATGTCACCGAGGCCGAGCACGGCGGTGCCGTCGCTGACCACGACCACGAGCCGATCGGTCCAGGTGTAGCGCTTGGCCAGCGCTTCGTCCTCCGCGATCGCGCGGCTGACCTGGGCGACGCCCGGGGTGTAGGCGATCGACAGATCGCGCTGGGTCTCCAGGGGCGCACTGAGTTCGACCGAGAGCTTGCCGCCGAGATGTCCCGCGAAAATTTCGTCGTTTGTGATTTCGGACAAGCTTGCCGTGGAATTCGGTGCATCAGTCACAGGTGACACGATTTCACTCCTGCTCGGGTCGGGCTAAACCGGGGGACGGTTACCACCGGGTAATGGGTATAAGGGGTTTCACGACGCTCATCGGGTGCGCTGACCGGTGCGTTTCGAGCTGGCTGCGAGCGGCGAACGCGACTTGCCGAGTTCTCGATGGCGGGCGCGGCACTGATCCGCGAAGCAGAACCGAGCGGGTGCGCCCGGACAGAACGTGCGGTGCGATCTCGCGGGTCGCGACGGTACGTCGGCGAGGCGGAGACCTCCGTGATTCCCTCACCCGGCGGTGGCGGAGGCAAGGAATCCGACACATTCTGCCAGTCCGGTAGGCAAGTTGCCAAACCGGTTACCCCCTGGGCCGTGTCGCGCTCCATCACCCAACGTTATGGGGCGGGAATTACCCTCAGGTAAGCGGAAACTCCCCGTTCAGCAGTCGCACGCGGTGAGCGATCGCACCGCTCGGGGCGGCGGCGGTGTGAGTACCAGCGGGCCGAGCTCCGCCCGGCGGCGCTCTGTCAAGCGACGATATCGCGGGGCTGCTCCGGCATCGTCCTCTGCGCGTCCGGGCGCACCCACACGCTGCGCACGCCACCGGACATCAGTCGCGTCCGCCAGGTGTCGGACGCGCCGGGATGATCGGTCCTGCGGTGCATGCCGCGGCTCTCCGTGCGCGTCAGCGCGCTGTATTTGGTCCAGCGCGCCACCGCGAGCAGCGCGGCGGCCTGCCGGGCCCGCAGCAGGTCGGCGCCGCTGCCGCCGAGGTCGAATTCCGCCCCGGGCCACATGCCGTCGAGTTCGCCGATGCTGTCGCGCAGGCTGCCCGCGCTGCGCCAGTAGCTGCGCCGCAACGGCAGAGTGTGCTCTTGGACGAGGCCGACCACCGCCCTCGGATCGATCCGCGCCACGACGTTGAGCCCGGCTCCGGTCACCTCGCGCGCCGGGGCACGCCGGTCCGTCGTCCGGGCGAATTTCGCCGCGCCCGCGCCTGCCCAGACGCCGGAAGCGATCGCCCACGCCGCGCTCAGTCCGCCGAATCCACTCACCGCGCCGGTGAGCGGCTCGCGACTGACCACGGCGCCTGCGGCGAACAGGCCCGCGACGGTGGTCGCGCATTCCGGTCCGGTGACGCGCAGTCCGCCGGTGCCGCGCACGGTGCCCTCCAGCACGGCGCGCAGCGGCACCCGTTCGGCACGGTCGACGAAGCCATGGCGCGCCAGCCGGGACCGGAGGGCCACCGGTACGTCGTCCAGGGCGGCGAAAACCCGCTGACCATCGGCGATGGCCGCGAGCGCCGCCGAGCGATGCCCGGGCAGCTCGACGCCGGATTCGTCGTAGAGCGGGGCGTACCGCAAGGCTAGATTCCGCAGCGCGGTCGGCTCGGCCTTGCCTGGCGGAATCAGGCTGTAGGCGCAGGAGAACTCCATCCCGGACAGCTCGGCGCCCGCTTCCACGGCGAACAACAGACCGTCGCCGGTGTCCACGTCGGTGCCCGCCGCCCCGGACAGGAACGCGCAGCCACCGGTGGCCACCACGACCGCACCCGCGCGCACGGTCCAGCGCCCGAACCCGTCATGGGGGCGCAGCCCGGTGGCGCCGCGCACTACGCCGTCGCGGTCCACCAGCAGTTGCAACGCCGGGTGATGATCGAGTACCCGGATCCCCGCTTCCCGCACCGCGCGGCGCATTCGCCGCAGGTAGCGGGCGCCGTCGAGATAGCTGCGCCGCCTGGCCGGACCCGCGGGGTCACCGGCGATGTGATAGCCCCAGCGGGCCAATTGCTCGACCCGCTGATGACTTTCCTCGAGCACGCGGTGCATCCAGTCCGGATCACCCAGCGCGCCGCCGTGCGCGTGCCCGCGCCGGACCGCCTCGTCCCGCGCCGGGCCGGGCGGAAGGTGCCACAGCGAGATCGCGCCGTACGCCGTCGGCCCGCTCGACCCGCAGCGCGCCTTGTCGACGAGCACCACGGTGGCGCCGGCCGCGGCGGCCGAGACGGCCGCCCAGGTACCGGCGGGACCACCGCCGAGTACCAGTACATCCGTCTCGAGTTCGGTCATAAAGAAAAATGTTCGGGCACAATTCATCGGCCCGCAACCAAACTCGGGAGTCAGCTCCACCATTGCGTCCACAGCAATAGTCCAGCAGCCAGAAAAACGATCATCGAACCGGTAAAGGCGGCCGAACCACGATGCCGGTCCGAATATATCTGCGCCGCCAGGGCGACCACCGCGGCCGCCACGTGCCAGGCCACCGATTCGGCACCGGGACCGGGGAAGCCGCGCCGCTGCGCGATGACCGCGGCGCCGACCACGACCAGCATGCCCACCACGACGCCACCGGCGACGACGCCGCTGAGGCCGCGCACGAATCTCACGCGGCGATCACCGGCACGCCGGAGGCCTTGCCCACCAGCTTCTCGAATTGCGTTGCGTCGGTGGTGAACTCGCCGAGCCGAATGGTCTTGTTTGTGCCGTGATAGTCCGATGAACCGGTGGTGAGCAGGCCGAGTTCCGCGGCGAGATCGGTGAGCAGCTCGCGGTCGGCCGCGGAGTGGTCCGGGTGCGCGATCTCCAGGCCGCCGAGCCCGAGCGCGGCCAGCTCCCGGATGTCGTCGACGGCGAGCAGCCTGCCCCGCTTGCGCGCCCTGGTGTGCGCCAGCACGCTGACTCCGCCCGCGGTGGCGATCATCTGCACCGCGCGACGCAGCGGGGTGTCGGCCTTCTCGGCGTAGTAGGGACCGTGCGGGGCGAGCAATTCGTCGAACGCCGCGTCCACGCTGGGCACCACGCCCGCGGCGACCAGCGCCCGGGCCAGATGCGGGCGCCCGGCCGACGGCCCAGCCGAGGCCAGCACGGCGTCGGGATCGATCGGCAGTCCGTCGGCCGCCATCCGCTCGGCCATGGCGCGCAGCCGTTCCACCCGTTCGGCGCGCAGCCGCTCACGTTCCTCGGCGAAGCCGCGATGGGTCGGGTCGAACAGGTAAGCCAGCAAATGTACGGGTACCGGCCAGCCATCCTCCCCCAGGCCGACGCAGGACATCTCCATGCCGCGGACCAGCGTCAGCCCCTTCGGCAGCGCGTCGACCGCTTCCGACCATCCGGCCGTGGTGTCGTGATCGGTGATCGCGACGACGTCCAGGCCCGCGGCGGCCGCGTTCCGTACGAGTTCCGCCGGAGTATCGGTGCCGTCGGACGCGGTCGAATGGGTATGCAGGTCGATGCGCACGCCTTCAAGTCTTACAGTGCTGCGCCGTCCCCCCGCACGCGCAGGCGACGTTCCGCCGGCCTGCGGCGACGTAGCATCGTCAGCGTGCCGTCCTTTTCTCCGCTTTCCTCGCTTCGTGGATCCGGCCGGACGCCGTCGCAGTCCGAGCAGCGGTTCATCCCGGTTCCGACGGCGCAGGCGATCGTCGACTGCGCGGTGTACGTGGACGGAAAGCGTCTGCCCGGACGGTTCACCCACAAAGCCGCACTCGCGCGAGCCCGCGAGGAGCCGAACGGGTTCGTCTGGGTGGGCCTGCACGATCCCGACCAGACGCAGATGGAAGACATCGCCGCGACGTTCGGCCTGCACCAGCTCGCCACCGACGACGCCCTGCAACGGCACCAGCGGCCGAAACTGGAGCGCTACGACGATTCGCTGCTGCTGGTGTTGCGCACGGTCAGCTACGTCCCGCACGAGATGAACAGTGTCAGCGAGATCGTGGAGACCGGCGAGATCATCGTGTTCACCGGTCCCGACTTCGTGGTCGCCGTCCGGCACGGTGAGCACTCCGGACTGGCCGAGGTACGCAAGGCGCTGGAGGAGGACTCCGCGCAGCTGGCCCTCGGACCGGGCGCGGTGCTGCACGCGATCGCCGACCGGATCGTGGACTCCTACATCGACGTGGCCCAGTCGGTCGAGAACGACATCGACGAGATGGAAGAGGAGATCTTCACCCCGCGCAGCAAGGTCACGGTGGAATCCATCTACCAGCTCAAGCGCGAGGTGGTCGAGCTGCGGCGCGCGGTGAATCCGCTCGCCGCGCCGCTGGAACAGCTCAGCCGCAAAACCGATCTGCCGGTGCCGAAGGAGGTCCGGCGCTACCTGCGCGATGTCGCCGAGCATCACGCCGCCGTGGCCGAGCGGATCAACGACTTCGACGAGGCGCTCAGCGCGCTGATCAGCGCCGCGCTGGCCCGGATCGGCGTGCAGCAGAACACGGATATGCGCAAGATATCGGCCTGGGTGGCGATCGCTGCCGTGCCGACGATGATCGCGGGCATCTACGGGATGAACTTCGACCACATGCCCGAACTGCACCAGGTCTGGGGTTATCCGATGGTGTGGGTGCTCATCCTCGCCATCTGCACCGGCTTGTTCTTCACCTTCCGCCGCAACAAGTGGCTGTAGCCGGGCTGGGCATCACAAGCTGGCGGCGCCGCGCCTCGGGTCGCGCACGTCGATGCCCGCCTCCTGCCATGCCTCCCGCAACGCCTGCGCTCCCCGCACCCGGACCCATGCCGCCTCGGTCGCGGTCACCGGCGTCACCGCGAAATACCGCACCGGCTCCGCCGGGTCCGGCAGCGGCACGGCGGGAATGTCGCTCTCACCGAGCAGAACCGCGGTGAACGGCGCGTCGCGCCACATCGGCTCACCCAGATCCATCAGCGCGTCCGCTTGCAGCACAACACCTTCCACGACCGGCGCCGCGGCGAGCACGCCGAGTGACTTGGCCAGGCCCGAGCTGGCTCCCACACCGGACCGCAACGTCAGCACGAGTTCCGCGCGCGGGCCGCGCACCGGGTCGGCGTGCACCGCGGTGGGATCGCCCATGGGATGCCTGCTGCCGCCCAGCGTCACGTAGTGCACCAGATCGTCCTCGACGATGCGCAGGATCTCGATCGGCTCCAAGCCCAGAAAAGTGACCGACGCGGCGTCGACGTTCGCGGCGTCCACACCGAAATGGCCCAGCACCTCGGTGCGGACCGTCTCCAGCACTTCCATACGTCAGATCGCCAGCCGCGCGAGCATGTCCCGTGCCTGCTCGGCCGACTTCGGATCGCACAGCACGTCGTAGCGGCCAGCCACCAATTGCATGGTGGACGCGAAGTCGCGCTGACCCCTGGTCGCCGCGTACGGGATCGAGGTCGAGATCAGGCCGAAGATGATGCCGCCGACCAAGCCGACGATCAGCGGGCCCAGCGCGCCGCTGGTGGTGAACAGGCTCAGCAGCAGACCGAGGAACAGGCCGAGCCAGGCGCCAGACACCACGCCGCCGCCGATCACCTTGCCCCAGGTCAGCCGGTAGAGAACCCGCTCGACCTGCATCAAGTCGACACCGACGATGGTCACGTCCTGCACCGGGAACTGGTTGTCGGCCAGATAGTCGACCGCCTTCTGCGCCTCGGCGTAGGTCGGGTAGGAGCCGACCGGCCAGCCCGACGGAGGCGTCGGGAGGGCCTGCCGCGCACGGCTCGAGTTCCCCAAGGGATTCGTCATAGTTCCATTCTGCTATTCCGACGCATCCCGCGGTGGTGTGAAACGCGTGGTGCGCGTCATTCCGGCGGCGCGGCCCTTTTCCGCGATCACCTGGGCCATCTTGGCGCTGGCCTCGTCGATCATCTCGTCGCCGAGCATCACCGCGCCGCGGGCGCCGCCCGCCGCCGAGGTGTGGAAGGCATAGGCGTCCAGGATCTCCTCGGCGCGGTCGTAGTCCGATTGCCGCGGGCTGAAGATCTCGTTGGCCGCCTCGATCTGACCGGGGTGCAGCACCCACTTGCCGTCGAACCCGAGCGCGGCTGTGCGCGCGGCGGCTCGGCGGAAGCCGTCCACATCCCGGATCTGCAGGTACGGGCCGTCGATCGCCTGGAGGCCGTGGGCGCGGGCGGCGAGCAGGATGGTCATCAGGATGTGGTGGTAGGCGTCGCCGGTGTCGTAGCCCTCCGGCTGTTCGCCGACCACCAACGTGCGCATGTTGATGCTGGCCATGAAGTCCGCCGGGCCGAAGACCAGGGTCTGCACCCGGGGACTCGCGGTGGCGATCGCGTCGATGTCGCGCAGTCCCACAGCGTTCTCGATCTGCGGCTCGATGCCGATCCGTCCGACGTCCAAGCCGCAGGTCTTCTCCAGCTGGGTCAGCAGCAGGTCCAGCGCGCGCACCTGGCCCGCGTCGGTCACCTTGGGCAGCAGGATCGCGTCCAGCCGCGCGCCCGCGCCCTCGACCACGGAAATGACGTCGGCGTAGGTCCATTCGGTGGTCCAGTCATTCACCCGGACCACCCGCAGTTGCGTTCCCCACCCGGAGTCGTTCAGCGCCGCGACGATGTTCGCCCGCGCCTCGGCCTTCGCGACCGGAGCGACCGCGTCCTCCAGATCGAGGAACACCTCGTCGACGGGCAACGTCTTGGCCTTCTCGATCATCTTCGGGTTGCTGCCCGGGCACGCGAGCACCGAACGGCGTGGCTTCATGATCACTCCCGTCGATCGTGGCGGGATGCGAACACCCGCGCGCGAACATCTAGCCTTGGCAGCATGGCAGCTACCAGGGTGTACGTCGCCAGGCTGGCCGGTTTGGCGGTACTGGGACCGGACGGGGAGTCTATCGGCCGGATTCGTGACGTCGTCGTGGCCGTGCGGTCCGACCGCCAGCAGCCCCGCGTGCACGGCCTGGTCGTCGAACTGCCCACCCGGCGGCGCATTTTCGTGCCGATTCTGCGGATCACCGCGATCGAGCCCGGCGTGGTCACGCTGAACACCGGAACGGTCAGCCTGCGCCGTTTCACCCAGCGACCGGGCGAGATGCTCGCCTTGGCGCAGATCGTCGACTCGATGGTGCGGGTCGATGACCCCGACCTGCCCGACCTGGCCGGCGTGGACGTCCACGTGGCCGATCTCGGCATCGAACAGGCGCGTTCCAGGGATTGGCTGGTCAGCAGGGTGGCTGTGCGCGGGCACCGCAGGCTTGGCCGCAGGCGCACGGTGCACGTGGTGGACTGGACCAGGGTGTCCGGCCTGACGCCCCACGAGATCGGCAGGCCGGGACAGGACGTGACGCAACTGCTCGAACGGTTCGAGGGCATGCGCGCGGCCGACGTGGCACAGCAACTGCGCGAGCTGCCGGAGAAACGGCGGATCGAGGTGGCCGTCGCGCTGGACGACGAACGTCTGGCCGACGTGGTGCAGGAACTGCCCGACGACGAGCAGGTCGAGTTGCTCAGCCACCTGGAGGTGCGCCGGGCCGCCGACGTGCTGGAGGCGATGGACCCCGACGACGCCGCCGACCTGCTGGGCGAACTGCCCGAGGGCGAAGCCGAATCGCTGCTCGCCCTGATGGACCCGCAAGAGTCCGAGCCGGTGCGCAGGCTGCTCGAGCACTCCCCTTACAGCGCGGGCGGCTTGATGACGCCCAAGCCGGTCATTCTCACCCCCTCCACGACGGTGGCCGAAGCTCTGGCGCGCGTGCGCAACCCGGACCTCACTCCCGCGCTGGCCTCCATGGTGTTCGTGGTCCGTCCGCCCACCGCTACGCCGACCGGCCGCTACCTCGGTTCGGTGCACATCCAGCAGTTGCTGCGCGAACCACCCGCCCACCTGGTGGGCGGAATCCTCGACACCGATCTGTCGACGTTGCGTCCCGAACTGCCTCTGGCCGCGGTGACCCGGTACTTCGCGACCTACAACCTGGTCTGCGGACCGGTGGTGGACGAGGAGAATCACCTGCTCGGCGCGGTCAGCGTCGACGACGTCCTCGACCACCTGCTGCCCGAGGACTGGCGCGACCAGGAAGAGACCGACGAACGGGGCGGAGCGTGAGCCCGCACGACCCCGCGCACGCCCGAAAGGACACACCGTGAGCGAGAACGACCCGGGCGTGCGGCTCGGTCACAGCAGGGCCCGCCAACGGCTGGAGACGCCGGTGGAAAGCCGGTTCCGATTGGAGTGGGACGCCGAGGCTTTGGCCCGCAGCAGCGAGCGAGTGGCGCGATTCCTGGGGACCGGTCGGTATTTAGCGGTCCAGACGATCGTGGTGGTGGTCTGGATCCTGGTGAACATCTTCGTGGTCGCGCTGCGCTGGGACCCGTATCCGTTCATCCTGCTGAACCTGGCGTTCTCCACTCAGGCCGCCTACGCGGCGCCGCTGATCCTGTTGGCGCAGAACAGGCAGGACAACCGGGACCGGGTCGCCCTGGAGGAGGACCGGGTGCGGGCCGCTCAGACCAAGGCGGACACCGAGTTCCTGGCCCGGGAACTCGCATCGCTGCGCATCGCGGTCGGCGAAGTGGCCACGCGCGATTACCTGCGCCGGGAATTGGAAGAGCTGAAAGGAATTCTGGACCGCATGGAGTACGCGGAATCCCCGGATGCGGAGAGCCGGACGGACAGCGCAGGAAAGGGCGGTCGCAAGAAAAGCTCCGGCCGAAAGCCCGCTCCGGCATCGGTTTCACCGTCGGTAACCAGTGATCAACCGGAAATACCGAATAAGGACCTGACTGGTGGGTAACCTGGACAACGTTGTCCAGAGCGGCCTGGGCAGGGGATGTCCCGGACGGCCGCTCCCACGACGTCGAGGATTGGGTGTGGCCGAATGCGTGTATCTGCTCCGATAACGGTCTCGGCTTTGGTTGTTGCTGGTGTGGTGGTGAGTGGTTCGGG
>NZ_JBFAXY010000044.1:0-50516 GCF_040681035.1 Nocardia sp. NPDC051911 | reverse complement strand
TCTGAAGGATGTCCCCGAGTTCGAGCTGGCCGCGATCAAGCACTTCTTCGAGCGCTACAAGGATCTCGAACCCGGCAAGTTCGTCAAGGGCTCGGAGTGGGTCGGGCGGGCCGAGGCCGAGGCCGAGGTGCAGGCGTCCATCCAGCGGTTGAAGGACCAGGGCGGACACTGAAGCCCTTCGGGCACAACGAAAGCGGGGAGTCCGGCAGACACCGGACTCCCCGCTTCGCGGTCGGGGTCACGAAAGGCGAAAAGGGACACCCGGAATCCGGATGCCCCTTCTCTGTGACAGGTGGCTCAGTAGTAGATGTACAGGTCGTAGCCGTCCCAGGTCTCGATGCACTCCCAGTAGTAGCCGCCGGTGCTCGGCGACTCGCCGTCGGCCCGGCACGCGCTCAGCGTGGCGTAGGTGCCGACGTAGGTGCCGCCGTAGGCGACCTCCTGGTAAACCGGTGCGGCGGAGGCCGAAGCGGCCGTCGACACCCCGGCGACGGCAGCGGTGGCCAGCAGACCAGCGGCGAAGAAGGACTTGATACGCATCGCTCTTGCTCCTGAATGCGAGATGAAATTTTTGACACCTCAAACGATATGGGCGATCGGCATCTCGCACAGCCACCCCTAGGGTGAGGGCAACGCAACCCTGAGGCGAATCACCTTGCCCACCCTCGATACCCACCCTTGGGGTCGGTGACGGCGCACCCGCCCGGGTGCGAGCGCGCCGCCGGTGTCAGTGGCCGCGGAATTCGGGCGCGCGCTTCTCGAAGACGGCCTTGACCGCCTCGGCGAGATCCTCCGACGGCAGGAACGCGGCGTTCCACGCGGAGACGTAGCGCAGGCCCGCGGCGATCTCGTCCTTGCGCCGCTGCTCCAGCACGTCTTTGACGCCCTGCACCACCAGCGGCGGGTTCGCTGCGATCTCCCGCGCGGTGGCGTGCGCCGCGTCCAGCACTGCGTCTTGGTCGGGGAAGACGTCGTTGACCAGGCCGATCTTCTCCGCGCGCGCGGCGTCGATGTCCTTGGCGGTGTAGGCGAGTTCGCGCAGGTGTCCCTCACCGATGATGCCGGGCAGCCGTTGCAGCGAGCCGACGTCGGCGACGATCGCGACCTTCGCCTCGCGCAGACTGAACTTCGCCTCCGCGCTGGCGTAGCGGATGTCGGCCGCCGCGATGAGATCCAGCCCGCCTCCGATGCACCAGCCGGACACCGCCGCGATCACCGGCTTGCGGCAGTCCGCCACGGCCGTGATCGCGGCCTGCATCTTGCGCACGTCGACGAGGAAGTCGGTGCGAGGGGCGGCCAGCGCGCGATCGGCCAGCAACGGGCCGAACGTGCCGCTCATCGCGGGCAGGTCCAGACCGTAGGAGAAGTGTTTGCCGGAGCCGGTCAGCACGATCGCGCGCACCTCCGGATCGGCGTCCAGCGCCTGGAACACTTCCGGCAGCTCGCGCCAGAAGTCGGGACCCATCGCGTTGCCCTTGCCGGGGCCGATCAACGTCACCTGCGCGACGTGATCCTTCGTTTCGACGGTGAAAGCCTGCCAATCTGTCATTTGTACAGCGTATCGAGACAAATCGGAGCCCGTGTCCCGACCCGGTGATGCGCGACTCGGAAAGAAAACCTCGCCGCGTGTAAACCCTGCGCAAATTCGCAATGGTGTACTGGTCCGCGGTGGACAGAACAGCGGATCATGAGCAAGTCAGCAAACCTCATTCACCGGCTTCGGAGGACGTCATGCTGATGCATCGCGGGATCGGTCTCGACCGCTTCAACGAAATGCCACGCGGCCGCGCGGTGCACGCGCTGTACGAGTGCTGCTGCAACGTCACGTGGGCCGCGACACTGGCCGACGCTCGCCCCTATTCCGATCGGGACGCGCTGCTGAGCAAGGCCGATGTCGAACTGCTCGCGCTGTCCCAGCGGGACGTCGACCGCGCCTTCGAAGGGATTGCGCACGAACCGGTCTCGGCGCGAGACGTGACCGAACTCGCGCGGATAACCCGTGGGCGGATCGCCGGGATGCTCGGCCCGGCCGAGGGCTATCCGGAATACTGAGCCGACCGCGTGACTTCCCCGGCGTCCCGACCGCAATCGCTCTACCCTGGTGGGATGCGCAGGTCGTCATTGCCACCGGTCGCCTGCCGGGTCGCGGACACCCTCATCTCCCGGGGCCATCACGGTCTCATCGTGGCCCAGCCGGAGCCCACCCACACCGCCGACGACGCCGCGCGGGCGCTCGGCGTCGACGTGGGCGCGATCACGAAGTCACTGGTGTTCCTGCTCGACGACGACCCGGTGTTGCTGCTGGTCTCGGGGGCGCACCAGGTCGACCTGGAGAAGACCGGCGCGCGTCTGGAAGGGACGCTGACCCGCGCCCCCGCCGACATGGTGCGCCAGGTGACCGGTCAGCCCATCGGCGGCGTCGCGCCGGTCGGCCACCCGACCAACCTGCCCACTTGGGTCGACAACGCGCTGGCGCACCATCGGGAGGTATGGGCGGCGGGCGGGCATCCGAACACCATTTTCCGCACGTCGTTCCCGGAATTGCTGCGGATCACCGCGGGTCTTCCGATCGACGTCGACTAACTGGCGCCGGCGTCGCGAGATCGTGCCGGAGGCCGCGAAACTTCGATACTCGATGTCCGCCCGGTCCAGCGACAACCGGGGTCGCGTTCGACATGTGCCACCGCCGCGGGCCGTGAGACCCGCGTAGTTTCGTGTTGTGACCGAAGCACCACGGCCCGAGACGGAACTACAGGTTCCGGACGATCTGAGCGGCATCACTGCGGAGCAATATCGCGCGTCGATGCGCCACTATCCGGCCGGCGTCACCGTCGTCACGCTGCGTTCTCCGCAGGGGCCGGTCGGCTTCACCGCGACTTCCTTCGCCTCGCTGTCGCTGGACCCGCCGCTGGTGTCGTTTAACATCGCGCACACCTCCTCCAGCCTGTCCGGCATGTTGGACGCCGAGTCCGTCGTCATCCATTTCCTCGGCGAGCACCAGCAGCACCTCGCCCACCGGTTCTCCCGCAGCGCGGAGGAGCGCTTCACCGACCGGTCTCTGTGGACCGCCCTCGACACCGGCGAACCGGTCCTGCACGGCACCCCGATCTGGCTGCGCGCCACCGTGCACCAACTGATCCCCATCGGCGACCACACCTTCGTCGTGGGGTTGGTCACCCGGGTACATGACAACACCGATGAGAAGCCCTCCGCCGCTCCGCTGCTGTACTACAACGGCCGCTACTACCGGCCGACCGCCCTCGGCGACTGATCCGAGTTCGCTACGCCACCCTCGGCCGCACCTGCACCACCAACTCGGCGTCGAGCGCACGGGCCAGCCGCTCCAGCACAGGAAGGCTGGGCACCGTCCCACCCGCCTCGAACCTGGCGACCGCGGACTGGGTCATACCTGCGGCATCGGCCAGCCCGGTCTGACTCCAGCCCCGCTCCTCGCGCATCCGCCGAATTGTCCGCCCCAGTTCATAAGCCAACCGAGCCGCTTCGTAAGCCTCCGCAGCGCCGGGTTCCTTCATCCGGCGGTTCCTGATTTCCGCCCAATCACCACGCTCAGCCATTGATCTCATCCTCCTCGGCCGTATGCCGCTCCGCGATGCAGCGGTCGAGCGCTCGTCGCGCTCGCTCGACCTCGGCATGCTCCCGCATCCTCGTCTTGACGAATACGGTCAGCATCACGATCCGACGACCAGGTGCAATCCAGTAGGTGAGCCGGACCGCGAAACTGTCCAAATAGAACCGCAGTTCCCGCAGCTTACCGTCCAGCTGCCGGGTATACGGCTCGCCGAGCAGCGGTCCCTTGTCCCCGAGCAAATCGATGTAGAACGCCACCCGGGCGAATGCGACCGAGGGGAGCCTTTCCACCCAATCGCGCACCTCCGGTTCCAACTCCACAATACCCAACCCATAGCATCAATGCTATATCGCCTGGGAGCCTTAGTACCCTTTTCGACGAGATCGAGGAACAAGCGTCGTTTCAGCCGACTAGGCAGGGAGCCGCGCCGGTGGGGGCTGTTGAGGTGAAGGGGCGCGTTTCGGGAGTCGGGTTCCATACGCCGTTCTCGGCGGCGTAGTTCCAGGTGGGGCCCGTCGCCACGAGGGTGGCTATCGCATCGATCAGGCGGTCGACGTCGGCGGAGGTGGTGCCGAGGCCGATGCTCGCGCGCAGGGCGCCGTCCAAGCCGAGGCGGGTGAGCAGCGGGTGGGCGCAGAAGCGTCCGTCGCGGACGCCGATACCGTGTTCGGCGGAAAGAAAGGCGGCGACCTGGCCGGGGGCGAAATCGTCCAGGGTGAACGCGACGATGCCGACGGAGTCGGGGCTGTCGGTCCAAATGCGCAACAGCCGAACGCCAGGAATCTCGGCCAAGCCGTCGCGGAGACGGTCGGCGAGTCGATGTTCGTGCGCGGCAAGGGTTTCGGCGTCGATGGCACAGAGCGCGTCACAGGCGGCGGCCAGCGCGGCGGCGCCGAGCACGTTCGGCGACCCGGCTTCGTGCCGCTGCGGAGCGGGCGCCCACTCGGCCGCGTCGGTACTCACCTCACGCACCGCGCCCCCGCCCGCGAGGTAGGGCCGCGCCGCGTCGAGCCAATCCCGTCTGCCCACCAGCACACCCGAGCCGAACGGCGCGTACAGCTTGTGGCCGGAGAACGCCAGATAGTCGATTCCGCTGACGCGCAGGCTGATTCGACGATGCGGAGCCAGCTGTGCCGCGTCGACCAGGATTCGGGCGCCGCACTGGTGCGCGACGGTGGCCAGCCGCTCCAGCGGAAGCACCTCGCCGGTCACATTCGACGCACCGGTCACCGCGAGCAGTGCGGCGGGCCTACTGCACAGTTCGGCGACCAGCCTGCCGATGGTCTCCTCCACCGTGTCGGCGGCCTGCACGACCCGCCTGCCCTGCCTGGTCCAGGGCAGGAAGTTGGCGTGGTGCTCGATGTCGAGCACCACGGTGTCGCCGGGCACGCAGGACGCGAGCAGGTTCAGCGAGTCGGTGGTGTTGCGGGTGAACACCACCACTTGGTCGTCGGCGGCGTCGAGGAACCGGGAGACCGACCCGCGGGCGGCCTCGTAACACTCGGTGGAGATCCGGGAGGCGTAGCCCGCGCCGCGATGCACGCTCGCGTAGTACGGCAGCAACTGCTGCACCCGGTCGGTGACCTGCGTCAACGCCGGCGCGCTCGCCGCGTAGTCGAAGTTGGCGTAGGTGGCCGTTCCGCCTTGCACCAGCGGAACGAGCAATTCGTCGCCGGAGACCCGGGCGAGAGCGGCACAGGTGTTGTCGACAGTGGTAGTCATCACGTGAATCCCGTCGGCTCAGGGACCCGCAATCGCATGATTCGTCGAGTCCGCGCTTGCCGCGCCCGGTCGGGCGGCGGCCGGGTCGTCACCCGGAGCACCCCACCGCGGAGGAGGGTTGCCGGCCAGCAAGCCGGGGCTTCGCGCTGGCACTCATGACCTGACCCGAGGGTGGCAGAAGCACCCCGGCGCTGTCAACCACGTTCGACCCCGAGTCCCCAGGAGCACCGCGTGGAGATAACCACCAGGCGTGAGCCTTTACAAGCATCCCGACGACAGCGCGCGAGCCGCTGCCTCGGGATCCCACGCGCCCCTCGGCAACTGACGCCTTCGACCGCGCTCCGAGGCGGCGGACCGGTCGCCGGCGCCACGAGCCTCGACGCCGCACGCGCCCATCCCGAGGTCCGCACCGCTTCGATGAGCGGAATCACACCCGCACACGAGCGATCTCCCGGCGAACCCGAGGGTCGACGGACCGACCAGCGATTGCCCTGTCGCGGCGGCGAATATCGATCCCACCTGCAACGACGCGCAGGACGCCCGCCGATCCGGCGTCCACTCCGGTGAACAACGAACGACGACAACCCCGGGTACCGTGGACAACTGGCCATCGTGGCGTTTGCCCTTTGGTAACCCAGCTATGACACAACAACGGGAAAGTGTGAGGCGAGTCGATGGGAGGTGCGCAGAGCACCATGCTCGAGATAGACGTCGACGCGCCCGCGGGCCCGTTGTCGCGCGGTGACCGCGCGCCGGAGGCCAGGACACTGGTCGACATCCTGACCGCGACGGCGCTCGCCCACCCCGACGCCCCTGCCATCGATGACGGCCGAGTAGTGCTCTCCTACCTGGAGCTGGTCGTCGAGATCGAGAAGACCATGGCCCGTCTCGCCACCGCTGGTGTGCGACCGGGCGACCGGGTCGGCGTACGCATACCGTCGGGTACCCGTGCGCTCTACGTGACCATCCTCGCCGTCCTGTACTCCGGCGCGGCCTACGTGCCGGTCGACGCGGACGACCCGGACGAGCGCGCCCAACTGGTCTTCGGCGAGGCGCAGGTCACCGCGATCGTGACCGCGGCGGGCATCGAGACCACCGCCGCGGGCATCCGTGCGGCGGAAGAGCAGCGCGAGGAAAGCTGGTCGACGCTGCCGACTCCCCGCGATGACGCTTGGATCATCTTCACCTCGGGTTCCACCGGCACCCCGAAAGGCGTTGCCGTCACCCACCGCAACGCGGCCGCCTTCGTCGACGCGGAAGCCGACCTGTTCCTTCAGGACGCCCCGATCGGCCCGAGTGACCGTGTACTCGCCGGATTGTCGGTCGCCTTCGACGCGTCCTGCGAGGAGATGTGGCTGGCCTGGCGCAACGGCGCCTGCTTGGTGCCCGCTCCGCGTGAGCTGGTGCGCACCGGCGCCGATCTCGGTCCCTGGCTGGTGCGGCGGCGGATCACCGTGGTCTCGACCGTCCCGACCCTGGCGGCGACCTGGCCGGTCGAGGCGCTGGAGGCGGTGCGCCTGCTCATCTTCGGCGGCGAGGCCGTCCCGCCGGAACTCGCCGAGCGTCTCGCCGGAAACGGTGATGTGGCGCGCGAGATGTGGAACACCTACGGCCCCACCGAAGCCACGGTCGTCGCCTGCGCCGCGCGGTTGGACGGTCAGTGGCCGATCCGAATCGGATTGCCGCTCAACGGCTGGGATCTGGTCGTCGTCGATGCGGCGGGTAACCCGGTGGCCGAGGGGGAATCCGGCGAACTGGTGATCGGCGGCGTCGGGCTGGCCCGCTACCTCGACCCGGCCAAGGACGCCGAGAAGTACGCGCCGCTGGCCTCCGTCGGCTGGGAGCGCGCGTATCGCAGCGGCGACCTGGTGCGCAACGACAGCGCAGGTCTGGTCTTCCTCGGCCGCGCCGACGATCAGATCAAGCTGGGCGGGCGGCGCATCGAACTCGGCGAGATCGATAACGCTCTGCAACGCCTGCCCGGAGTCACCGGCGCCGCGACGGCCATCCGCACCACAAAAGCGGGCAACAAGCTACTGGTCGGCTATCTGACCGGACCCGGACCGGATTTCGATGCCAAGGCCGCGCGCGCGGTCCTCGCCGGACAGTTGCCCGCGCCGCTGGTGCCCCGGCTCGCGGTGGTCGACGAACTGCCCACCCGCACCTCCGGCAAGGTCGACCGCGACGCGCTGCCCTGGCCGCTGCCCAACGCCGCCGAGGACGACGACGACAACGACCTGACCGGCACGGCCCTGTGGATCGCCGGACTCTGGGACGCCATCCTCGGCGCGGAGGTCGGCGATCTCGACGCGGACTTCTTCGACCTGGGCGGCGGTTCACTCGCGGCGGCCCAGCTGGTCACCGCCTTGCGCGAACGGTATCCGCAGATCGCCGTCGCGGACGTCTACGACCATCCCCGCCTGGGCGCGCTCGCCGAGCTGCTGGAGCAGACCACGCCCACCGTGGCCGTCGCCGACCGGACCGTGCGGCCGACGCCACCGCTCGCGCAAGCCGCGCAGGTACTCGCCACCATCCCGCTCACCACCCTCACCGGCCTGCAGTGGCTCACCTGGCTGGCGATCGTCGGCAACATCGCGGCCTGGTCCGGGTCGCTGCCATGGCTGCCACAGCTGTCCTGGTGGTGGACGCTGGTCGCGTTCCTGCTGTTCATCTCGCCGCTCGGCCGGATGACGATCTGCGTGGCGGGCGCGCGGCTGCTGCTGCGCGGCGTCCGGCCGGGGCGCTATCCGCGCGGGGGCTCGGTGCATCTGCGGTTGTGGGCGGCCGTGCGCCTGTCCGAGGCCAGCGGCGCGGAGAATCTGTCCGGCGCCCCCTGGATGGTGCCGTTCGCCCGCGCGCTCGGCGCGAAGATCGGCAAGGGGGTCGACCTGCACAGCCTCCCGCCGGTGACGGGGATGCTCGAACTGGGCGATGGTTGCAGCGTGGAGCCGGAGGTCGACCTGTCCGGCTACTGGATCGACGGCGACGTGGTGCATCTCGGCCCGATCACCGTCGGCCCCGGCGCGGTGGTCGGCTCGCGCTCGATCTTGTTGCCCGGCACGAAGATCGGCAGGAACGCCGAGGTGGCGCCCGGCTCCGCGGTGGCGGGCAAGGTGAAGGCGGAACAGGAGTGGGCCGGTTCGCCCGCGGTGAAGGTGGGCAAGGCCCAGCACCGCTGGCCCGCGCACACGCCGGCTCGAGCCCGCCGCTGGGTCGGCGTCTTCGGTGTCACATCGATGGCGCTGGCCGCCATGCCGATTCTCGGCATCGGCGCCGGTGGCGCGTTCCTCGCCTGGTTCGTTCGCGACACCCGCACGCTCGCGGGCGGCGTCGCGCGCGCATTCGCCGTGCTTCCCTTCGCGACCCTGCTCAGCCTGGGCGTCTACGCCGCGGCGACCATCGTCGCGGTCCGGCTGCTGAGCATCGGCCTGACCGAGGGCTATCACCCGGTGCGCAGCCGGGTCGGCTGGCAGGCATGGGCCACCGAGCGCCTGCTGGATTCCGCACGCACTTTCCTGTTCCCGCTGTATGCCAGCCTGCTCACCCCGCTGTGGCTGCGCTTGCTCGGCGCGAAGGTGGGCAAGAGCGTCGAGGCCTCCACGGTGCTGCTGCTGCCGAAGTTCACCACCGTCGCCGACGGGGCGTTCCTGGCCGACGACACCATGATCGCCGGTTACGAACTCGGCGGCGGCTGGCTGCACATCGGTGCGGCCAAGGTCGGCAAGCGCGCCTTCCTCGGCAACTCCGGCATGACCGCCCCCGGGCGACGGGTCCCGAAGAACGGGCTGGTCGCGGTGCTGTCGGCGGCGCCGTCCAAAGCGAAACCCGGCTCGTCCTGGCTGGGCAGCCCACCGGTCCGGCTGCGCCGCGCCGCGGAGAACGCCGACACGGCGCGCACCTTCGATCCGCCCGCCCGCCTGCGCGTCGCCCGCGGCATCGTCGAGACGTGCCGCTTGATCCCGGTTCTGGTGACCTTCGCGATCGGTCTCGGCGTGCTGTGCACCCTCGCGTGGCTCGCGCAAACCTTCGGCCACCTGACCGCCGGGCTGCTCAGCGGACTGGTGCTGCTGGCGGCGGGTGGCGTCGCGGGGGCGACCTCGGTGGCCGCCAAGTGGTTGCTGGTGGGGCGGATCCGCGCCGAGGAGCATCCGCTGTGGAGTTCGTTCGTCTGGCGCAACGAGGTTTCCGACACGTTCGTGGAAACGGTTGCCGCACCATGGTTCGCGCGCGCGGCGACCGGGACGCCCGTCCTGAACCTCTGGCTTCGCGGTCTCGGCGCAGGCATCGGGCGCGGGGTATGGTGCGAGTCCTACTGGCTACCGGAGGCGGACCTGGTGACTCTCGGCGACGGCGCGACCGTGGAACGCGGATGTGTGGTGCAGACCCACCTGTTCCACGACCGGATCATGGCCATGGACACCGTCACCCTCGGCGCGGGCGCCACCCTCGGTCCGCACTGCGTGGCACTGCCCGCCTCGACGCTCGGCGACGGCGCGACCATCGGCCCGGCTTCCCTGGTCATGCGCGGCGACGCGGTGCCCGCCTCGACGCGCTGGTGGGGCAACCCGATCGCGCCCTGGTTCACGGGCGATCCCGGGGCACGCTGATGGCGGGCAAGTTCTACGAAGCCCCCATCGACGAGTACCTCCCGCAGAACGGCAACCGGGGGTATCGCGTTTCCCGGTACGAGCTGGAACTGGCCTATCGGGTGTCCGCCAACCGGCTCACCGGGCGCGCCGCGATCACCGCCGTGACCACCGAGGCGCGCACCCGGTTCGCACTAGATCTCGGCCAAGCGCTGAGCGTGTCGAAGGTGTCCGTCAACGGGATCAAGGCCGCGAAATTCGCCCATCAGCACGGCAAGTTGGTCGTCACGCCGCAACAGCGGATTCCGGCGGGCGGCGTGCTCGCGCTGGTGGTGCAGTACGGCGGCACGCCGAAACCGGTGCGCGGGCCGTGGGGCGAGGTCGGGTGGGAAGAACTCACCGAAGGCGCGATCGTGGCCAGTCAGCCCAATGGCGCGGCGTCCTGGTTCCCGTGTGACGACCACCCGAGTTCCAAGGCCAGCTACCGGATCTCGATCACCACCGATTCGCCCTACTACGCGGTGGCCAACGGCACCCTGCTGCGCAAGCAGACCAAGTCCAGTCAGACCACATGGGTGTACGAGCAGGCTGAGCCGATGTCGAGCTACCTGGCCACCATCCAGATCGGTCACTACCGCAAGCACCGCATCGGTTCTTCGCAGGCGGTGCCGATGCAGGCGATCCTGCCTGCGCGGCTGCGCGCCAACTTCGACCACGACTTCGCTCGTCAGCCGAGGATGCTCGAGGTCTTCAGCGAGAAATTCGGCCCCTACCCTTTCGCGGACTACACCGTCGTCGTCACCGACGACGAACTGGAGATCCCGATCGAGGCGCAGGGCATCTCCATCTTCGGCGCCAACCACTGCGACGGCCGCCGCGGCGCGGAACGACTGGTCGCGCACGAGCTGGCCCACCAGTGGTTCGGCAACAGCCTGACCATCCGGCAGTGGCGGGACATCTGGCTACACGAAGGCTTCGCCTGCTACGCGGAATGGATCTGGTCGGAGGCCGCGGGCGGGCCGACCGCCGATCAGCTGGCCCGCGCCGCACGGCACAACCTGGCCCGCGAGCCCCAGGACATCGTCATCGGCGATCCGGGACCGCAGCGGATGTTCGATGACCGCGTCTACAAGCGGGGTGCGCTCACCCTGCACGCTTTGCGCCTGGAACTCGGCGACTCGACCTTCTTCGACCTGCTCCGGGAATGGACCATTCGCTACCGCCACTCGTCGGTGACCACCGAGGAATTCACCGACCTGGCCGGGCACTACAGCCTGGTGTCGCTACGCCCACTGTGGGACAGCTGGCTGCTCGCCGAGCGACTACCGCAGCTGCCCCCCTACGGCGGCGCATCGACGGCCTGATCAGAACACCAGATAACGCGCGGCGAGTTCCTCGACCAGCGGATCGTCCTCCGGCACGTTGGCCAGCGCGTCCAGATCGGTCTCCACGGCGATCTGCCGGGGGTCGTCGTGCTCGGTGTCCCGGGGGTCCTCGATGAGCTGGCGCAGCAGTTTCTGCTGCACCCTGGTCTTCAGCGAATCTCTCATACCTTGGGGCTGCCCGTACATTCGCGTGTTACACCGGTGTGAACAGGGTTCCCCACGGCGTATTGCGTACCACCGTGTAGATCGCCAGCAATACGAAGAACGTCCACATGGTCGTCCGGCTGATCGACGGCAACCGCATCTTCCGGCCGCGCCACCCCTGAACCGTCCAGTCCAGCACCCACACCGCGAACGCGAGAACCAGCGGAAGCGCGAGCAAGTTGCTGTGCAGAGCATCGATGACATGCCCGTCGGTGAGGTTGTGCACGGCGCGCATCCCGCCGCAGCCGGGGCAGTAAAAGCCGGTCAGCGCGTACACCGGACAGGTGCCGTAGGAACCCTCGACGTGCGGATCGCGCAGGTGCAGCAATACGCCGACGCCCACACCGACACCCGCCACCAGCAGCGGAAGCGCCGCCCCGCGCCACCCGGTCTTCGGCTCGGTTCCCAGGTCCGTCACGGGCCCGGAGGCAGGGTGCGCGATGTCCACGAGTCAACCGTAACCGGGCGATGAGGTGCGCCGCCACGGCAGCGCCCCGCTACTTCGGCTGCGCGAACCGCAGCACATTGCCGGACGGGTCGGCAAGGTCGAATCCCGGACCGCCCGGACCGTCTTCCGGACGACCAGGGTCGGCGTAGCGATAACTCTTCGCGGCGAGCTCGGCATGCCAGGCGAAGACATCGCCGACCGCGATCCACACGACGCTGCCCGGGGTGCCGTCCCCGTGGTGTTCGCTCAGGTGAAGGGTCGCCTCGGCCCGGGAGAACTGCGCGTAGAGCGGGAAGTCAGCACCGAATCGATGCTCCCAGTCCACTGCGAAGCCCAGGTAGTCCCGGTAGAACTCGTAGGTCCGCACGACGTCGAACATGCGCAGCACGGGAATCGGCGCGGCGAACTCGATAGCGGTCATGCCCCGATCTTGGCATCGCGGTCCGACAGCCCAAACGAAGCGCGTCTGACTTTTTCTTTCGAAATGATCTTTTGCCGTACCGAATCCGGGGGTACTCCCCGATATAGACCAGGAATACCGTCGTACGGCGCTAACACTAGCAAGCACCGCTGCTTGCACTGTACGGTGACGGTGGACACAAAGGAGTGCCTGATGCTGGTGAAGTCGATGAGGACGCTGGCGGACGCGCATAACGGTGCGCTCACCGCCGATTACCGTGCCGGACTGCGGTCCCGCACCTTCCGTACCGCGTCGTTGAACGCGCCGACCGCTCGCCACGCGGTCATTCCGGTTACCACCCGAGACGGCGCTCGCTTGCGAGTACACGCGTACGGTCCGGCCAAGGGCGATGTCATCGTCCTGATCCACGGCTGGAGTTGCAGCATCGAGTACTGGAACCCGCAGATCAACGCGTTCGCCGACCGGTACCGCGTGGTCTGCTACGACCAGCGCGGGCACGGCGCGAGCGAACTCGGCAAGTCCGTCCCCAGCAAGGAGTCGCTGGCCGACGATTTGTCGGCCGTGCTGAACGCCACGCTGCGCCCAGGACAGCGGGCCGTGCTCGTCGGCCACAGCATGGGCGGTATCACCGTGCAGGCGTGGGCCGCTCGCTATCCGGAGCAGGTCCGCAAGCAGGCCGCGGCCGCCGTCCTGTTGAACAGTACGTCGGGCAACATCCGCTACGACACCGATCTGCTTCCGCTGCTGAACAAGCCATTGACCTTGGCGGACCGCCCGATCACGGTGTTCGGCGCCACGGTACGGATGCCCATGATCGTGGCCGAGACGCTGCTCACCGCCCCCGTCCCGCTGCCGGGCGGCTGGCCGACGAGCGCGCTGCTCAAGGCGCGCGTGATGAACCCGCACGCAACCGCGGACCAGGTCGAGTTCGCGCTCGGCATCGTGCGCTCGTGCCGACCGCTCACCCGAGGCAGGCACGCCGCCGCACTCGCCGACATGGATCTCGCCGAAGCGGCCGCCTCCCTCACGGTGCCCACCACGGTGATCGCGGGCGCCCACGACCGTTTGCTGCCCGAGCGCATGTCGCGCCGCATCGCCGACGCGCTCGCGGAAGCCGGTCATTTGGCCGCCTACCACGTCTGGCCCACCGGGCATCTGGGCAATATCGAAGCCGCCGACCGCTTCAACGCGGAATTGGCCGCCATCGCCGAGCGCGCCCACCTGCGCTCCGCAGCCGCCGGCTGACCCCGGAGAACGTTCTCCTGGATCGGTCAACGGCGCCCGGTCCAGGAGCGGCGTTCCCGAAGTGCGGTCGGCGATCCTGTCCGCTTCGCGGCGACGCCTCCATTCAGTTTGCTAATGCGTCACCAAATCGATCGCGCCCGCGAAAAACGCTGTCGCTCATCGTGAATTTCCGGCGCGCCGACGCCGAATCGCCGCCGCCCACCGCACCCTTCGTACGCTCCCGTTAACACTCAGCGAACTCATGTCGACACAGCAGGCAGACAGTTCGAGTCCGACGAAGGGAGCAGCGGTGGATGTCCGGCATGGTGTAGCGGTCATAGCTCTGACCATCGGCACACTCGGTGTGGCCGCCCCGGTGGTATCCGCGCTTCCTCTCGGCGTCCCCCCGGCGCGAACGCTCTGCGACGGTGGGGGCGCGGGCATCGGCATGATCGCCGCCTACTACGACCCTGACCGCAACTACTCCGGTCTGCCCACGCTGTGGATCCGCCCCGAGTTCGTCTTCGCGCCCGACCGGCCCGGCGGCTCCTGCGGCGTGGAAGTCACGGTTTCCTGGCGAAATTCCGACACCGGCGTGTACGGCACCCTGCCACCGATCCGGGTCGACGACAGCACACCGGCCGAGGAGAACGCGGCAGGCTCATGGATACCGGTGCCCATTCCCTCCGGTCTGGGCCGCGTGGAAGTCCTGATCGCGACGGACGCTCCCCACGTTCCCGGAAAGGGAGTCTTCGTCGTGACGTAGTCGGCGGCTCAGCCGGTGCCGCGGCGTGACTTCATCATCCGAACCCATTGGGCGATGGCCGCCACGGCCGAGAACATCGCCGTCGCACCGGCGAACAGCGCGGTACCGGTGAGTTTCGCGGTCTCGAACTCGACCTTTCGCAGCCCTGGCAGCGGATATTGCCCGTTGCCTGAAGCCCATCGGATCACATAGCCGACCTGCGTGCCGAGGTCGGTGGGCGGGCCGGAGCCGATCATGGAGCGCAACTCCGGCCCCTTGCTGTTGAGATAGACCAGCGTGAAGGCGATGAAAAGCGCCACCGCCACCGCCGAACCGGTCGTCAAACGCGCGAGTGCCTCGGTGCGGGACCAGAGATTGGCCAACGCCGCGAGCACCGTGAGGAATATCGCGATGGTGGCGAAAATGGCCCATGTGCCGCTGAGATTGGAGTGCGCGGGCGGATTCTTCGACCAGAGCCCCACGAGCGTGGTGGTGATGTGGGTCTGGCCGAAGGCGTTGCTCCAGATCGTGCCATCCGGTCCGCCGGTGGCGAGCCACGGCTTGAACAGCAGGGTGAACGTGATGATGCTTCCGCCCGCGGCACACAGATAACCCGAGTTGTCCCGGAGCAAGACCACCAGCGGTTGCGCTGCCGCCCGGATTTGCGGCAACCGGGTCTGGAGTTTCGGCGGCCGCCCCCGAAGTTTCGGCAACCGCGACCGGAGTTTGGCGACGTCTACCCGGCGTTTCCGAGTACTGCCCGGCGAGCGGCTCGTCGCCCCCGCCTGTTGCTGCCGATCGCGATTCGCTCGCCAAGGAGTTGGCTGCACCATGTCGCTAATCGCCCTTCATCGATTCGACAACTGATGGGCCGCCAGATATCGGCTCGCTGATCAGCGGCTCTCGCCCGGCTGGCTCCTCGTGTCGACCGTCGACGGCCACCCCGGGGGCAGTTGCCGTTGGTTTCGCCACGGACAGCGGATCCGCGATGTCCTCCAAGGACTGCCCCTCCGCGTTCACTCCGAAGAACCAGGCGACCAGGCCACCGAAGATCATGAACCCGGCGCCGATGAGGTACCCCACCGTGAGCGGGAACCGGTCGGGGCTCGGGTTGTCCGCGCCGCCGACCAGATGCCCGAAGAGGAACGGCGCGACGACCCCGCCCGCGCCCTGCGCGATGGCGAAGAAGAACGAGATGGCCTGACCACGCAGTTCCAGCGGGAAGATCTCGCTGACCGTGAGATAAGCAGACGACGCCCCCGCCGAGGCGAAGAAGAAGATGACACACCAGAAGATGGTCTGGGTGGTGGCGTTGAGAATGCCCGCATTGAATGCCCACGCGGAAACGAAGAGCAACAAACCGGAGCCCACATAGGTGGCACAGATCATCTTCCGGCGGCCGATACTGTCGAAGAGCGGGCCGAGTACCAGTGGCCCGATCAGATTGCCGACCGCGAACGGGAAGAAATAATAGCCCGTGTGATCGGCCGGCACGTTGTAGAAATTGATCAGCACCAGGCCGACGGTGAAGAAGATCGCATTGTAGAGAAAAGCCTGCGTAGCCATCATCGTGAATCCGAGAAAGGAACGCGATGGATATCGTCCGAAGAAGATCCGGGCCATCTGCAGGTAGGACAGCCGATCCGCGTCCACGATGTCCAAGGCTTTGCTCTCGTCGACCGCGGGGAGCTCGATCCCCCTACTCCGCAACTGCCCTTCGATCTCGTCGACGGTCCGCTCCGCTTCCTCGGCCCGCCCGTGGGTGAGCAGCCAGCGCGGGCTCTCCGGAATGTGCCTGCGCAGGAAGATGATGATGAAGCCGAGGACGGGTCCGATGAAGAATCCGATACGCCATCCCCAGCCGGTCGGGATGAATCGCTCGTTGAACAGGATCAGGCTCGCGGCCGCTCCCAATGCCGCGCCACCCCAGTAGGTGCCGTTGATCGCGATGTCGACCCGGCCCCGATATCTGGACGGCATGATCTCGTCGATCGCCGAATTGATCGCCGTGTATTCGCCACCGATTCCGGTGCCCGCGATGAAGCGGAACAAGTACAGCGACCATGCGTTCCAGGAGAAACCGGCCAACCCACTACCGATCAGATAGATCGCCAGGGTCAGGATGAACAGCTTCTTGCGACCGAGCCGGTCGGTGAGCCTGCCGAACACGAGTGCGCCGACGACCTGACCGGCCAGGTACCACGAGGCCATCGCGCCGACCTGCCCGGAGGTCAGATGCAGCGTTTCGACGTCTTGCAGCGGTCCACCCATGCTGCTGACGATCTGGATCTCGATTCCGTCCAGGACCCAGGAGACCCCGAGCCCGACGACGATGAGCCAGTGGAACTTGGTCCACGGAAGCCGGTCCATCCGAGCGGGAACCAGACTTCGTACGACCTTGGTTTGCGTTTCCAGCACTTGACGGATCACCTCGATTTCAGAAGAAGGCCGGACCGTCGGGGGGCCTGCGCCGAGCCCCCGACCGAGCGCCACACAGGGATCACCTCGCCCCCTCACGAACTCGACCAGTGGGCGGGACCGACGCCCGGAACGCGGAAGCCCCAGCACAGCGCGGTCGTGAGCCGGGATCGCGCCTCGACATCTGCACGGGTGTCGCTCCTCAACGGCCTGAGCGGAACACGGTTACGCCCGATTTACGTAAATATTGGATCGTTGTGAATTGTGCCACTAGTTGGCGGCTCATTAAAGCCCGGCATCCTTCCCGCCCCCGGGCGACACTCGGCGCAGCTTGCCGAGCGGCGGGTCAGGCGGGGATCAATCTTCGGGCAGTGGCGATCAGTCCGCCGAGCGGTGGGATGGTGGCCAGGTGTCGCCCCATTCCGCGTCCCTTGCCTCGCGGTACGACTCGCCCTGTCGCTTCGAGACGAGGGTTTGCCGCACGCCGTCGTCGGCCGTGCAGACTTCCAGCGTGACCAGGCCCTTACGTTTGAGCGGATGTCGCAGGATTCGACCCGCGGCGGGGGCGTGCGCGGTCCGAGAGGCGATCACATAGGAGAACTTCTCGTCTTCATGGCCGAGTTCGCCCCCCTTCAACCGCCGGTGCAGGGACGTCCGGTTGATTCGCGTGCTGAAATGGCACCAGTCCGTCCCCGCGGCGAGCGGGCACATCTGTTGGTGCGGGCAGGGGGCCACGACCGTCAGACCGGCTTCGATCAAGACGTCGCGGGCGGAGAGGATTCTGCGATGGCCGTCCGGAGTTCCCGGCTCGATGACGGCCACCACTTCCGCCCCCTCGGCCGCCCTGGCCACCAGATCGGCTTGGTCTGCCTCGGAGAGTTCGCTCAGCACATAGGAAATCGTGACGAGGTCCGCTCCGCCGAATGCTTCCTGAGCGGCGAACGAGGTCCGCCGCCACACGGCGGAGCGCACCGCCGCGGAGGTGGCGTCGGCCGCGAGCTTGCGCCCTAAAAGCAGTGCTTCGTCCACCTGATCCAGTACGGTCGCCTCGGCCAAGGAAGGGAACAGTTCGCTCGCTGCCCATAGCGCCGCGCCGGTGCCCCCGCCGACGTCGAGCAGTGTCTCCGGCCGAAAGCCGGGCGCCTGCTCGGCGAACCGATCGAGCGCACTGTGCACAGCGGCCCACGTCGCGGGCATGCGATAAGCGGCGTAGGCGGTGACGTCGGCGGTCGAAGCGAGAATCGGCGCCGCCGCCGGGCGCGGGTCCCGGTAGCGCGAGATCAGCCGGTCGACCGAAGTGGCAAGCTGCCGCTGGGGAACGCCCGCGCATGCCCGGTCGAGGGCCTCGACAAGTTCGACGGGCAGTTCCACCCGGGATAACTCCTCTGGTCTGTAATGGCAGGCCCGTCATTCTGTCACTGCGGTGCCGACCCTACTTTCCTGGCGCTGTGCGGCAGCGTTCCAGTGCGTCACGCCTGGGGCGGAGGTAGCGCGTGGACGGCGAGGAGGGCGGTGTCGTCCTCCACCCCTGGTCCGAAGGAGTCGAGCAATTCCCGGATGGCTTCGATACCGCCGGATGCTGTCACGGGCGCCAGCGCGCGAGCGAATTCGAGGAGGGCTCGATCGCCGTAACGACCGCCGTTCTCCGTGACGCGAGCTTCGGTGAGGCCATCCGTATAGAGCAGCAGCGTGTCCCCGGCCTCCAGCCGGAAGCTTCTGGTGACGATCCGGGCGTGCGGGATCGCCCCGATCAGCTGGCCACCCTGGGTGTGCATCTCTTCCACGGCGCCGTCGGAACGCAGGAGCAGCGCCGGCGGGTGCCCGCCGCCTGCCAATGTGATGTCGCAACCGCCGCGATCGGCAGTGGGACGGATGAGCCCGAAGATGATCGTGCAGAACCGGGGCCTGTGACCGTGGTATCGCTCGGTGAGCGTGGTGTTGAGCGTGTCCAGCACTGCGGCTGGGTCGTGGGTGTAGGCGGTGGCCGTGCGCAGTGTGTAACGGGCCAGTGAAGTGAGTGCCGCGGCAGGAGCTCCTTTGCCACAGACGTCGCCCAGGAACATTCCCCAGGTGTCGGCAGTGATGGGGAACAGATCGTAGAAGTCGCCGCCGACCTCGTCGGCAGAGGCGATGTGGTAGTACGCGGCGACTTCGACGCCGGGGACCTGAGGCAGTTCGGGTGGTAGCAGGGTGGTCTGCAAAGTGGCGTTCAGACGCTGGAGGCGTTCGCGCTCCTCCTCGGCTTCGCGCCGTGCCCGCAGCAACTCCGTCTCGTAGGCCCGGCGCTCGCGGGCGTCGAAGACGGTGGTGCGAATCAGTAGCGGTTGCCCCTCCCTGCCGGTTTTGACGTGCGAACTCACCAGGACGGGTAGTCGCCGACCGTCGGCGGTCTTCATTTCCAGGGCAATGCCACGGATGTCGCCCTGCATCCGCAGCAGAGGTGCGAAGTGGGTTTCGTGATAGAGGCGACCGCCCACGGTGAGCAGGTCGGAGAAGTGTTTGCGTCCCACCAGTTCGTCGCGCCGCCAGCCCAGCCAGTCCAGCAGTGTGGCGTTCACTTTGGCGATGCGGCCGTCCAGCGAGGTGGAGAGGTATCCGCAGGGGGCGTTCTCGTACAGGTCCTCGGCGCTGTCCTCCAGTAGCGCGGCGAACACCGCGTCGTCGTCATCCGCCCCCGCTCCGAGAGCGCTGGCGCCGTCTCGGTCGCCCGCCGCGCTCGTCATCCGGTTTCCGCGGCGAAGGCGGCGATGGCGGCGGCGGTCTCGTCGGGAGAACTGAGCTGCGGGCAGTGTCCGGTCGCGGCGAGCGTGACCAGTCGACTGCCCCTGATCCGTTCATGGACGAACGCCCCGACCTCGGGTGGGGCGATGGCGTCGGCCGAGCACTGCAGAATCAGCGTGGGTACACCCACCGCGTCCAGATCGTCCCGGTTGTCGGACAGGAACGTGACGCGTGCGAAGACGCGCGCGATCTCGGGGTCGGTGCGGCAGAAACTATTGGTGAGTTCCTCGGCCAGCTCCGGCCGGTCCGGGTTGCCCATGATGACCGGCGCCATCGCGCCCGACCAGCCCAGATAGTTCGCATCGAGCGCCTCCAGCAGTTCCTCGATGTCGGCGGCGCTGAAACCGCCTCGGTACCCGGTGGCCGGATCATCGATGAAACACGGCGAGGGAGTCACCAGTACCAGTCCGGCGAATGCCGCGGGCTCGCGTGCGGCGGCCAGCACTCCCATCGTCGCACTGACCGAATGTCCTACGAAGACCACCGGCCCCAGTTCCAGCTCGCGAAGTAGCGCCAGCACATCCTCCACGTAGCCGTCCATGCTGGAGTAACGCGACGGGGTCCACGCCGAGAGATCCGAGCGGCCCGCACCCACGTGGTCGAACAGGACGACGGTGAAGTCACGCTCCAGAACCGGTGTGACCAGGCGCCACATGTGCTGGTCACACCCGAATCCGTGGGCGAGCACGACCACCGGTGCGCCGATCTTGCCGCGCACGATCACATGGTTCCTGCTCAACACCGCCACACAGACACCTTCGCAGAAGATCTACGCTGACGCCCACCACCGATATTTTGCCAGGTTGCCCCCTCGGGTGAGGCTCCCGGGCAGCAGCGGAGTGGATGACATCCGGCACGGCGGACCGCCGCCTCGCGCACTGGCGCGATCGGCCGCTTTCTGACTGATCAATCGATGGTCTTGCCAAGTCCTTCAGGGGTGGATAGGACTATCGGCGTGGTTGATCAACAGAACGTAGCCCGCACTGTCATGGCGGTTTCCTCGGCCGTGGTCGCCGTCTGCGCGGTGGCGGTGACGGTGAAGCTGATGGGCGCCGATCTCGACCCGGTCCAACAGCCGCGGGTGTTCGATCAGACTGCGTTGGAGCAGCAGGTGGCGAACAGGCTGCAGGGCGTGGGGGATCAACCTGCCGGTCGAGTGACCTGCCCCGGTTCTGTTGTGGTCCAGGTAGGCAACCAGTTCAAATGTCAGGCCTGGACGTACCTTCACTCGAAGGATGTGCTGGTCGAAGTGATCAGCGACCAGGGCGAGATCTCGGTGACCCGTTCGTAGCACCCGAGGCCCGGCCCGCACCTCCGGTCCGGTGTTCAGCGGCGGAACCTACGTTCCAGAATGCGCTGGGCTTGGTTGCGGTGGACAGCAGACCAGGCTTGGACCCGGATCGCCCACCAGGGGGCGATGTCGCGGGGTTTGGTCGTGACGGCGTGCGAGACGAGGTCGGAGGCTTCGTCGACGGTCAGACCGGGGGTGCGGCTGAAGTCGGTGGGGGCGCTCATCCTGGTGTGGACCAGGGGCATGTAGATCGATGTAGTGGTGACATCGTCGCAGGCGATTTCGGCGGCCACGCTGCGCAGCCAGACGTCGAAGGCCGCTTTCGAGGCGATGTAGGCCGACCAGCGTGGACTCGGCGGCAGGAGCACGCCCCAGGTGGAGATATTCACGATATGCCCCTGCTTGCGTGCACGCATATGGGGCAACAGAGTAAGCAGCAGCCGCACCGGGCCGAGATAGTTGATGTCGATGGTGCGGGTGAAATCGTGGAAGCGATCGTAGGACTCGGCGATGGGCCGCCGAATCGACTTTCCCGCATTGCTGATCACGGCATCTATGTGTCCGTACTCGGCCAGCAGTGTCCGGCCGAGCAGGTCGACGGCATCCAGGTCGGTCAGGTCGGTCGTGTACGCGTGGGCCGTGCCACCGTCGGCCGCGATGTCGGCGGCCAGCTGTTCCAGTTCCGGGCGAGACCGGGCCACCAGCGGCACCACCGCGCCCGCCGCGGCCAGCTTCCGCGCACTGGCCTTGCCGATACCGTGCGAGGCCCCGGTCACCAGCACCACCTTGCCTGCGACAGCCGCTCGTAGCGCTTCCTCGGTGGGCCGGGCTGTCGGATACAGCAACCGGATCGCCAGCCGTTCGGCGAGTGACCGTCCACTGTTCGTGGCCGGAGTCTCGTTCACAGCTCGACTGTATAAGGGCTGATCCGAGAACTCACGTGTCATGGCGAACTGGACCCGAGTCGGCGTCGATAGGCGCGCTCGCCCTTTACCCCCCGGAACGAATGATCTGTTCGATATTGCGCTCAGCCAGCGCGCTGATAGTCAATGAAGGATTCACTGTTCCGGTGCTACCCGGCACAGCTGCTCCGTCCATCACGTACAGGTTCCGATAGCCACGCACCCGGCCGTATCCGTCCGTTGCGCGCCCGATCACCGCTCCGCCCAACGGATGGGAGGTGAACGAGGCGTCCGCGTCGAAGGCGGGTCGAGAGATGGGCTGACAGTTGCAGGCCGCGTTGTTGTTGACTTCCCTCGCTCGCGCGAGATAGCCGGCAGCGCCGTCGGCCGGCCACCGCAGTTCCACGCGCCCGTCGGCCGGGTCGCAGACGAACCGGCCGCGGGTGTCGTCGAGCACGATGCCCAACGATGCGAGAAGGGTGGTGTCGAAGGGCGTCGTGCCGGGGATGTACCAGTTCTCCAGCGACACGGGTGTGCCCGCCTCGTCCAGAATCCGGCTCGCCGACGGTGTGCCCTGCGTGCCCACCTCGAGCGTGCTGAGCGGCCGCGCCAAGGCGACATCGCCGTTGCTGCCCCAGCCTTCCCCGACGTGCTCGTTCAGGTTCGGCAGCGCGCCGGTTTCCCGGGCACGCACCAGCAGTTCGGAGGTGCCGATGGAGCCCGCGGCCAGGAACAGCATGTCGCAGGTCAGCGTCCGGGTGCGGAGCACTTCACCGGTCGGGTCCAGTTTGGTCACGGCGACGCTATAGCGACCCGACGCTCCCGGTTCCTCGGCGATGGCATCCACGCGATGGCCGGGGTAGATCCGGGCACGGCCGGTGCCCTCGGCGTAGCGCAGGTAATTCTGGTTCAGATCGAATTTCGCGCCGTTGGAGTTGCCCAGGTTCGAGCAGCCGACCGTCGCCGACGGCCTCGATCGCCCGGCCAGTTCGGCGCGGATGACATCCCAATTCCAGGTGCCGTCGATGCGTTGCGGCGTATAACCGGCCACGCGGACCTGTTCGTCCCAGGCCCGCGAGTGCACGAACGCGAAAGAGTTGTAGATATCGTCGGGTATCACGCTGGGCCGCAATACTTCTCGGACCTTGGGGTAATAGACGTCGTGCATCTCGCGATAGTCGACCACGCCGCCGAACACATGGTCGAAGAATCGCTGCTCCGGCTCGATCATCACCCCGGTGAACACCACCGAGCCACCGCCCACACACGCACCGCGCCACACGTCGATGCCCGGGTAATTCGTGACATCGAGGACCCCGCCGAACGGATCGATCTGCAGCGGAATCCGGTTCACCCCGGTAAAGGTCGTGCGATGCCAGAAGCCGCGGCCATCGGGAATCGTGTCGGTGGCGAAGATGTCACGCCACGGATCATTCGGCCAGCGCGACCCGCGCTCGAGCACCGCGACCTCGATCCCCGACTGCGCCAGACGCAGCGCGGTGACCGACGCCCCGAACCCCGATCCGATGACGATCGCGGGCACATGGTCGGCGGGATCCGGCAGCGGCGCGAAGATCTCCGGCACCAACATGCGGTACATCGATGTTCTCGGGCTCGGGCTGAAATCGTCCGCCCACGCCGCAGACGCGGCCGTGCTCGCACCGGCGACACCGAGCATCGTCGCGGCCAAGCCGGCACTCTTGACGAAACCACGCCGCTCCATCGTGCCTCTCGTTCGATCCGAACGTCGCTCCACAACACTTCAGCACCCGCATGGACGACCATGCGTAGTACCTTCCTGGCCCAGCTCATCGGCACCGCCTAGTCGGCGACATCCGTTAACGCTAATAGTTCAGCAATGTAATAGCTACTCTTTATCATGAGGAGTGGGTCGGGAGTGAGGAGGCGGCGATGTTGACTCGCGCCTGGATTCGGTGGCTACTCACTCATGGCCTGTTACGGACCTATCTCCGATGGGCGGCACGCCGGGGTGACCCGCTCGGGCAAATCGCTGTCGGCCAGGATCGCTTGCTCGGCTCATCACCATATATCGAGGAGATCCGGCGGCGCGGCCGTATTCCCAGCATGTCGGGCGTACACGTGACGGCAGACTACGAACTGTGCCGACTCATCTTGCGCGATCGACGCTTCGGTGTGGTCACCCCATTCCATCCAGCCCTGCCGAAGCCGATCCGCCGGGCGCTGGACAAAACGGATCTGGGGCTTCCCAACCTCGGGGAGCCGCCTTCGATGCTCGTGACGGATCCGCCGGATCACACCCGGTACCGACGCCTGGTCCGGCACGCATTCGGTCCGAAGGCGATCGCGGCGCTGGAGGGACGAGTCACCGAAGCGACCAACGACTTACTCGATCGCCTGGAATCGAAGCCTCGCCCTGATCTGATCGAGGACTTTTCCGCACAGCTGCCCGTCACGGTCATCGCCGAGATCCTCGGATTGCCCGCCGACATGCATCCGACCCTGCTGAAATGGGGAGACACGGGTGCGCCACTGCTCGAACGTGGCCTGAGCTGGACCACCTACCGCCACGCCATCGAAGACTTGGTCGAGGTCAAACAGTACTTCGACCACTACCTCGACGAACTAGCCGCCGAACCGAACAACGACGTACTCAGCATGCTGGCGACAGACGGCGAAACCACCCGTCGCGAGCAGGTGGCCAACGCGGCCCTGCTGCTGGACGCCGGCTTCTTGACGACAGTGAATATGCTCGGCAACGGAATCGTCCTACTGACAGGCCATCCAGACCAGCTGGAATCGCTCATCGCGCAGCCGGACTTGTGGCCTAACGCAGTCGAGGAAATCCTGCGCTACGACGGTCCCGTGCGGATGACCGGCCGGGTCGCGAACTGCGACGTCGACATCGCCGGTGAGCGCATCGAATCGGGTTCCCTGGTCCTGCTGTCGTTGGCCGGCGCCAACAACGACCCCGCGGTCTTCCCAGATCCCCAGCAATTCGACGTGACCAGGGACAACGCCACGGAACATCTCGCGTTCAGCAGCGGGATACACGGCTGCCTGGGAGCCAGGCTGGCCCGGCTGGAAGGCGCCGTCGCGCTGCGAACCCTTTTCGAGAGGTACCCGAATTTGAGCCTGGACGGTCCGCCGGTCCCCCATCCCTTGCGGAATCTGCACGCCTACCGCTCCATGCCCGCCAAGCTCCTTGCCGACTAGATACCGGGTTGTGCGACGGCGTCGGTCCGGTCCGGCGGGGTCGTCGAAGGAGTGAGGTGCTTCGGCTTCTGGTTGGTGGAATATCGGCGTTGGCCGGTCTGGGGTCAGCCGGCCTGAAGTTTCACCACCGGATCGAGGCCCAGATCGGTGATGTATACATTGCCCGCCGAGTCGACCGCCACGCCCTGGGGATTCTTCAAGCCGGTGAACGGCAGTGGGGTGGGCGTCGACGCGCCGGCCGCCAACCTCACCACCCATTTGTTACCCCAGTCCACGACGTACACATCTCCCGCCGTGTCGACCGCCAAGCCCTGGGGATCTTTGAGCCCGGTGAATGGCAACATGGTCGGCGCCGACGCGCCCGCGGCCAACATCCTCACTTGCTCGGTACCCAATTCGGTGACGTATAGGTTGCCCGCCGCGTCGACCGCCACACCATCGGGACCTTGGAGCCCCGTCAACGGCAGCGTCGTCGGCGCCGCCGCGCCCGCCGCCAATTTCAGCACCCGATCATTCCCCCGGTCGGCGACGTATACGCCGCCAGCATTGTCGACCGCCACACCATGGGGATCCTTCAGCCCGGTGAACGGCAGCGGGGCAGGTGTCGACGCGCCCACCGCCAATTTCAGCACCCGATCGTTACTCGTGTCGCTGACGTATACATTGCCCGCCGGGTCGACCGCCACATCCTGGGGATTCTTCAGGCCGGTGATAGGCAGCGGGGTCGGCGTCGACGCGCCCGCCGCCAATTTCAGCACCCGATCGCTACCCATGTCGGTGACGTATACGTTGCCCGCCGGGTCGACCGCCACACCGGTAGGCAGGCTGACGCCGGTGAACGGCAGCGCAGTCTGTGCTGAATAGCCCGGGGCGATAAGTGTGGGCGAGTTGCCACCGCCGCCTGATCCGCGTTGGACGCCGACGACGACAGCTACGGCGGCCACCACCACCGCGACCGCGACCGCGAGCAGTCCGGCGTTCTGGCGCGAGAACCTGATTCGCCGCCCATGGCGCGTAGCCACGCCCACGGTGGGACTGACGGGCGAATCGCCCAGCGCGGCGCGGGCGGCCGCGGCCAGTTCACGCACAGTCTGGTAACGATCGCGGGGGTTCTTGGCCATCCCCTTCGCGATGACCGCATCGAACGCAGTCGGTACGTCGGGTGTGGTGGCGCTGGGACGCGGCGGCGGGCTGTGCAGGTGATGGGCGATCACACCCTGCATCCCGAATTCGCTCGCGAACGGCGGCCTGCCGGTCAGGCATTCGAACAACACGCACGTCAACGCGTACACGTCCACTCGGGCGTCGGCCTTGACCTCGGCGTCGATCTCCTCCGGCGCCATGTAGGCGAGGGTGCCGATGGTCTCGCCGGTCGCGGTCAGCGTACGGTCATCGGCGGCGTGGGCGATCCCGAAGTCGATCAGGGAGGCGAACTCATCGGTCCCCAGCAGGATATTGGTGGGTTTGACATCACGGTGAACCAGCCCGGCGTCGTGAGCCGCCTGCAGCGCACCGGCCACCTGGACGATGATCGCCACTGCCCGCCGCGGCGACAAGGCACCTTCCCGCGCGATCAACGTGCGCAGGTCGGTGCCCTCGATCAGGCGCATATTCAGATAGAGCCGACCGTCGATATCGCCGAAGTCGTGGATGGGAATCACATGCGGCTCGGTCAACTGCGCCACCGCCCGGCACTCCCGGCGGAACCGCTCGCGCAGCTGCTCGTCATCGGCGAAGCGCTCGGGCAACACCTTCAGCGCCACCACCCGATTGGTCAGCGAATCATGCGCCCGCCACACCTGGCCCATGCCGCCCTGACCCAGCAGCGATAACAGCCGATAGCGCCCGAACGCCTCGGCTGGCCCCGACCCCCGGGCGGTGTCCCCGCCATTCACTGACGTGTCATCCATGATGCCGTCCCGTGACCACTTGTCTGGCTAACGGCGTACTCGCTTGCAGGTGCACCCGCGAGCAGGTAGCTCCACACTAGTCGATTCAGCCAGGACCGAGGCTCGATAGTCAGGCGGTATCGTCGGTGTACCCGAGGTTATTCGGCGGCCGCTCGGTACCGCAGCAGGTGGCTGCTTCCTCACCCCGCACTGCGCAGAAGCTCGACGTACGGCGACGACCGAACCAGGACCACAACGGTTCTCGGGCAACGAGGCCGTGTTGGCTGCGGCACTGCCACGGGTCGAGGCAGTCAGGGTTGATCCCGCAAGCGAAGAAACGTCTTGTACCAGGAATGATGGAGCCGCCTGGGGGAATCGAACCCCCGACCTTTTCATTACGAGTGAAGCGCTCTACCGACTGAGCTAAGGCGGCGTGCCTTTCGGCCAGGGAAGTCTATCGTCTCGCAGGCCCGATCGCGAAAACGGGTGGTCACGGTCACTGGGCGCGGGCCGCGATGAGGGCGGCGGCCATGGCCGCGAGAGCAAAACGGGGTTTGACGTTCTGGTCGAGCGCGGTGCGGCAGGCCAGAACGGCCTCGATGGACTTCAGCAGACCCTCCGGGCGCACGCGGTCGGCCAGATCGTGAATCTCGTCGGACAGGTCGGGGTGGGTGAGCGCGACGCCGGAGCCGAGCCGGGTGGCCCCGAACCGCACGGCCAGTGCGTCCCGATAGACGCCCGCGACATCGATCAGGGCGCGATCGAGGGCGTCGCGGCCGGTGCGGGTCGCGCGGGACTTCTGCCGCCGCTCGAGGTCCTTGAGCACGCCCGCGGAACCGCGGGTGGCGCTCGCCGCGCCCTTGCCGGTACCGCCCGCGCCCAGCGCGGTCGCGAGTTCCTCGCGCTCGCGTTCGTCGCGGGCCGCGCTCATCTGCTTGGCCTCGTCGTCGGCCGCGCGCACCAGTTCGTCGGCGGCGGCATAGGCCGCACCGGGCTTCCCGGCCGCGGTGACCAAGGCCAGGGCACGCTGACGGCGGGCGCGTGCCTCCTCGTCGGTGGCGAGCCTGCGGGCACGGCCGACATGTCCGCCGCTGATGGACGCGGCCCAGGTAGCGGTCTTCTCGTCGAGGTTGTCGCGCTCGCGGAGCACTCGCGCGATGGCGGGCACCGATGGCGTCACCAGATGCACGTGGCGGCAGCGGGAACGCAACGTGATCGAGATGTCCTCCGGGTCCACCGAGGGTGCACAGAGCAGGAACACCGTCCGGTCCGGCGGCTCCTCGACGACCTTGAGCAGCACGTTGCCCGCCGCCTCGGTCAAGCGGTCGGCATCCTCGATGACCACCACCTGCCAGCGCCCCGTGCTGGGCCTGCGCGAGGCCACCTGCACGATCTCGCGCATCTCCTTGGTGCTGATGCTCAGCCCCTCCGGCACCACCCGGCGAACGTCGCCGTGCGTGCCCGCCATGGTCGTGGTGCAGGCATGACACCTACCGCACCCGGGCGTCGCCGGATCCGTGCACTGCAGCGCCGCCGCGAAACACAGCGCGGCAACGGATCTGCCCGATCCGGGCGGGCCGGTGAACAACCAGGAGTGCGTCATCGCGCCCTCGACCACGCCCCCGCGCGCAGCGACCGCGGCAGCCGTCAACTCGGACTCGACCGCCTCCTGGCCGACCAACCGATCGAAGACTCCCGCCACGTCGTACACCCTAGCCGCCCCTCCCGACAGATCCCGGACGGTCTCGGACACCACGCTCGCCACCGTCGACGGCCCACATACACCAGGCCCGGACGCACCGTCCGGCTCGCCCGCGCATGGCCCGGCCAGCCCACACCACCCGACTCCGCCACGCACCGCTCGGCCGGTCACACGCTGTCCGACTGAGCCGTGCACACGCAGCTCGGCGGGAGCGGCTGAGTCGGACCGCTATGGATCTTGTCAGCCCATGCGGCCGCAAGCCCTGTTCCGGAACTAGGAGACGCGCTGCTGCGTGCTGTTCGCCCCGTCCAGCTCCTCACGGATGATGTCGGCGTGCCCGGAGTGATGCGCGATCTCCCGCAAGATGTGCAGCACCGTGTAACGCACCGACTGCCAGATCCGCTCCGGAGTCCACGGCGTCGTGGGAGTGGGGATCGAGGTGTCGAGACTGTCCACCGAACGGATCAGCTCGGCCGTCTCCGCCGCCACCTCGTCCCAGTCGGCCAGCAGGCCGGTCAGGGTCTCCTGCTCCGCCATGACGTACTCGCCGCCGAACTTCGAGACATCCAGCTCCGCGTTCTCGTCCCGTCGCACGATCACAGAGGTCCAGTGCCGTTCGCAGCTGACCAAGTGGTGCAGCAGCCCGCCGAGGGTCAGCTCGCTGACCGTGGTCCGCCGCCGCGCCTGCTCGTCATCGACGCCGCGCAGCGTGATCCGGAAAAGCTCGCGCTGGTCGGCGAGCATCGCGATCAGATCCTCGCGCTCCTGTTCGGTACTCATGGCGCTCAGGCTACGGCTGTGGCCACGAGCCGGGAACTCACGACTTCCCGACGCCGGTCTTCTTCGCCGCCGCCTTCTGCGCCGTGGTCTTCTTGGCCACCGTCTTGGTGGTGGTCGCCTTCTTGGCGGCGGTCTTCTTCGCCGCGGTCTTCTTGGCGGGCGCCTTCTTCGCCGCGGCCTTCTTGACGGTCTTCTTCACCGGTCCGCGCGCACGCCGGTCGGCGAGCAGTTCCATCGCCCGCTCCGGGGTGATCGATTCGATCTCGTCACCCTTGCGCAGTGTCGCGTTGGTCTCGCCGTCGGTGACGTACGGGCCGAAGCGGCCGTCCTTGATCACCATCGGCTTGCCGGTGGCGGAGTCGTTTCCGAGTTCCCGCAGCGGAGCGGCGCTCGATGCCTGCCGTCCACGGCGCTTCGGCTCGGCGTAGATCTTCAGCGCCTCGTCCAGCGTGACGGTGAAGATCTGATCCTCGGTGTTCAGCGAACGCGAGTCGGTGCCCTTCTTCAGGTACGGCCCGTAACGTCCGTTCTGCGCGGTGATTTCCTCGCCGCTGGCTGGGTCGGTGCCGACCACACGCGGCAACGACAGCAACTTCAGCGCGTCGTCGAGTGTGATGGTGGCCAGATCCATGGACTTGAACAGCGAACCGGTGCGCGGCTTGGGCGCCGCGGCCTTCTTCGCGGTCTTCTTGGCGGGCTCTTGTCCCTCCTCGGCCTGCGGTTCGGGCAGGACCTCGGTGACGTACGGACCGAAACGTCCTTCCTTGGCGACGATTTCGTGCCCCGACTCGGGATCGACGCCGAGCGAACGGCCCTCCTGCGGAGTGGCGAACAGCTTCTCGGCGACCTCAGGGGTCAGCTCGTCCGGCGGGAGATCGTCGGGGAGATTGGCCCGCTGAGACACCGCATTGCCTTCGGGGTCATCGGGATCGGTGACCATCCGCTCCAAATAGGGACCGTACTTGCCGACCCGGACGACGACGTCTCGATCGGCGGCATCGCTGAACAGCTTGATGGAGTTGATCTCGCGGGCGTCGATGTCATCGAGCCGCTCCCCCACCATCTTCTTCAGACCGCCGGACCGCGCGACCGAGCCCTCCACGCCGTGATCGCCGCCGAAGTAGAAGCTGGACAACCAGTTTCCGCGCTGCTCGCGGCCACCGGCGATGGCGTCGAGGTCGTCCTCCATGGCGGCGGTGAAGTCGAAATCGACCAGTCGGCCGAAATGCTCTTCGAGCAGGCCGATCACCGCGAACGCCACCCACGACGGCACCAGTGCGCTGCCGCGTTTGTAGACGTAGCCGCGGTCGAGGATCGTCTTGATGATCGACGAATACGTCGACGGGCGGCCGATGCCGAGCTCTTCGAGCGTCTTGATCAGCGACGCCTCGGTGTAGCGCGCGGGCGGATTCGTGCTGTGCCCATCGGGATTCAGCTCGACCGCGGTGACCGCCTGGCCTTCCTCGAGTGCGGGCAGCCTGGACTCGGCGTCGTCGGACTGGCCGCCCGCCTCCTCGTCGACGCTCTCCACATAGGCCTTCAGGAAGCCGGGGAACGTGATGGTGCGGCCGGAAGCAGAGAAAACGCACTCTTCGCCGGTGCCAGCGACGCCGGTTATGCGCAACGTCAGCGTGGTGCCCCTGGCGTCGGCCATCTGGGAGGCGACCGTGCGCTGCCAGATGAGTTCGTAGAGGCGGAACTCGTCGTTGTCCAACCGCGCGTGCAGTTGGCCGGGCGTGGCGAAGGTGTCGCCCGCTGGACGGATGGCCTCGTGCGCCTCCTGCGCGTTCTTCACCTTGCGGTTGTATTGCCGCGCGGTCGGGTGCACGTACTCCGAGCCGTAGAGCTGGGTCGCCTGCGCGCGCGCCGCCGCGATGGCCGACTCCGACAGCGTCGTCGAGTCGGTGCGCATATAAGTGATATAGCCGTTCTCGTACAGTCGCTGCGCCACCCGCATGGTCCGCTCGGAGGTGAAACGGAGTTTGCGCCCCGCCTCCTGCTGCAACGTCGAGGTCATGAACGGCGGATAGGGCTTGCGGGTGTACGGCTTGGCCTCCGCCGAGGAGACCACCAGGTCGGCGCCGTCCAGCGCCTCGGCCAGCCGCCGCGCGTAGCCCTCGTCCAGCACGACGACGCCGTTGGTGGACTTGAGCCGTCCGTCCGATCCGAAATCGCGTCCGGTGGCGACCCGTGCGCCGTCGACGGTGACCAGTCGCGCGCCGAAGGTTCTCGGGTTGGTGGCGTCGCTCGCCTGGCCGTTGCCCGCGTCGAGCTTGGCGGCGATGTCCCAGTACTCGGCCGAACGGAACGACATCCGCTCGCGTTCACGCTGCACGATCACCCGGGTGGCCACCGACTGCACGCGACCGGCCGACAGCCGCGGCATGACCTTCTTCCACAGCACGGGACTGACCTCGTAGCCGTAGAGCCGGTCCAGGATGCGGCGGGTCTCCTGGGCGTCGACCAGATCGTTGTCGAGGTCACGGGTGTCCGCGGCGGCGGC
Organism: Nocardia sp. NPDC051911; assembly: GCF_040681035.1. Classification (NCBI taxonomy): domain Bacteria; kingdom Bacillati; phylum Actinomycetota; class Actinomycetes; order Mycobacteriales; family Nocardiaceae; genus Nocardia; species Nocardia sp. NPDC051911. Next base: position 18,731 of record NZ_JBFAXY010000044.1, on the reverse strand, counting down.
CTGGATGGCCGGCTCGGTGATCTCGTGGAACACCATCCGCCGGACCGGCACCTTGGGTTTGAGCGTCTCCAGCAGGTGCCAGGCGATCGCCTCGCCCTCGCGGTCGGGGTCGGTGGCCAGGTAGAGCTCGTCGGCGTCCTTCAGCAGACTCTTGAGCTCGGTGACCTTGGCCTTCTTGTCCGGGCTCACGACGTAGATGGGTTCGAAGTCGTTGTCGACGTCCACGCCGAGACGCGCCCAGGACTGGCCCTTGTACTTGGCCGGGACATCGGCCGCACCACGCGGCAGATCCCGGATATGGCCGACCGACGCCTCGACCGTGTAGTTACGACCGAGGTACGGCGCGATCTTGCGGGCCTTGGTCGGGGACTCGACGATCACGAGACGACGCAGGGGACGGCCCTGGTCGGCTGCACCGAGGTCTCGTGTTGCCACCGGCGAATACACCTTTCCTGATCGACCCGCGCTGCGTCTTTTCCCGCTGCGCGCGGCTGGGGTGAGCGGCTGCGACGGCTGAACATCGCACCAGACACGTTTATACCGTGACGCCGCGTGTGGTCGAGTGCTTGCGACTCGAACCACCGAGCGTACGCCCGTGAGTTCGAATCAGTATGCCTTGCCGTTTCGCCACACCTGCGCCGCGGCATGCTCGGCGGACCGTTCCGCCGGCGCACGCGGGCCGTGACTACCCCAGATATAGCTCGTCCCTCACCCCGTTGCCGGTGGTGAGGGACGAGCTGTGGATCCTTGCGCCGCTCAGCTGAGCGCACGCACTCCGGTGGCCTGCGGGCCCTTGGTGCCCTGGCCGACCTCGAACTCGACCTTCTGGTTCTCCTCGAGGGTGCGGAAACCCGAACCCTGGATCTCGGAGTAGTGGACGAAGACGTCAGCGGAGCCGTCCTCCGGCGCGATGAAGCCGAACCCCTTCTCCGCGTTGAACCACTTCACAGTTCCCTGTGCCATTCTGTTCCTTCTCTTTTCTTACCGGAACGGCGGACAACTGGGTTCGTCCACCGGGTCCGTTGTGACCGCTGTACTGTTGGTTCCCCCTGCAGGAAAGCACCAAGCACACCGTTCGCAACATCGATCCTGCTGACGGTTTGGACTTTGGATCCGTCCCTCGAACACAGAAGCTTGCGACCAGGAACCAGTGAACCATGTCTTCGGGCAATTCAACAGTCGAGTTACCGACAATTTGCAAAAAAGTTGATCTTGCGAATGCGCAGGTGAGGGACACAATGGCGGAATCCAGACTTGGGGTTCGTTTGCCTGGTGATAACCGAGTCGACGTTCAGCAAAGAAGCTGTGACCCAGGTCGCTATTTGGTATCGAAAAGGCAGGTGGAGGTTCCCGGACACACACGTTTCACACTCCCCGAGCGTGTTGCGGGGTTCCGATCGTGAATCCGCCCGACTTCGCGCTGCGCGGACGGCCGGGAACCGAGCTCGGCTACGGGACATCGTTGCTGAATCGTGTCCTAGCCGGAGGCCTCGATGGCGACCCCCGGCTCACGCATGTGGCCGAGTTGCCCGCACGAGCCGCCGAACACTCCGAATGGCCCGTCTGGGCATCGCCGGAAGTGATTGCGGCATTGCGTGAGACGGGCGTGGCGGCGCCATGGCGGCATCAGGTGGACACCGCGGAGCAGGCGTTCCGCGGACGGCACGTCGTCGTGAGCACCGGGACCGCCTCGGGCAAATCGCTCGGCTATCAGCTTCCGGTGCTCACGACGCTGCAAGCCGATCCGAAGGCCACCGCGTTGTATCTGTCGCCGACGAAGGCGCTCGGCGCCGATCAGCTGCGCGCGGTCGGCGAGCTCACCCACGAAGGTCCGTTGCGCGATATACATCCGGCCACTTACGACGGCGATACGCCTGCCGAGATCCGGCAGTGGGTACGCGCCAACGCGCGCTGGATCTTCACCAATCCGGACATGCTCCACCTCGGCATACTTCGATCGCACCAGCGCTGGGCGCGGGTGCTGCGCAGGCTGCGTTACGTGGTGGTCGACGAATGCCACGCCTATCGCGGTGTTTTCGGCTCGCACGTCGCGCTGGTGTTGCGCAGGCTGCGGCGGATCGCCGCACGATACGGCGCCGATCCCGTGTTCGTGCTCTGCTCGGCGACCTCCGCCGAACCGGCGGAGGCCGCGTCGCGCCTGATCGGCGCGCCGTGCACCGCGGTCACTCGGGACGGATCGCCGCAGGGACCGCGGACGATCGCGCTCTGGGAGCCACCGTTGCTCACCGCCGTGACCGGCGAGAACGGTGCGCCGGTGCGCAGGTCCGCCACCGCTGAGGCGGCGCGGATCATGGCGGATCTGGTGGCCGAAGGCGCGCGGACCTTGACCTTCGTGCGCTCCCGCCGAGCCGCGGAGCTGACCGCGATGGATGCCAAAAGGCTCTTGGGCGAGGTCGATCCGGACCTCGCCGCACGCGTGGCGTCCTACCGGGCGGGTTATCTCGCGGAGGATCGGCGTGAGCTGGAAGCCGCTTTGTCGAACGGATCGCTGCTCGGCGCCGCGACCACCAGCGCACTGGAACTCGGCGTCGACATCGCGGGACTGGATGCCGTGGTCATCTCGGGTTTTCCCGGAACGGTCGCGTCGTTCTGGCAGCAGGCCGGGCGGGCGGGACGGCGCGCCCAAGGGTCACTGGTGCTGCTCGTGGCGCGGGACGATCCATTGGACACCTACCTGGTCCATCACCCCGAAGCGCTGCTCGGAAAGCCGATCGAGGCCACCATCACCGACCCGCGCAACCCCTATGTGCTGGGTCCGCAACTACTGTGCGCCGCGCTGGAGTTGCCGCTCACCGACGCCGAGGTGGACGAACTGGGCGCCCGTGAAGTACTGGCCGAGCTGACCGTGAAAGGACTGATCAGGCGGCGTGGAACGGGAGATCGCGCGCGCTGGTACGTGACCGCGGAGACGCAGCCGCACGACGCGGTGGACGTCCGGGGCGGAATCGGCGCACCGGTGGCCATCGTGGACGGCGAGACCGGCAGACTGCTCGGCACCGCCGATGCCGGGCGGGCCAGGGCGACGCTGCATCCGGGCGCCGTGCACCTGCACCAGGGCGAGACCTATGTCGTCGACGAGCTGGATCTCGTTGACGGCGTGGCCTTCGTGCACACCGCCGAGCCCGGGTGGACCACCAGTGCGCGCCAGGTGACCTCGATCGTGATCGACGCGGTGACCGAGCACCGCGCCCACGGTCACGTGACGGCCGGCCTGGCCCGGGTGCGGGTCACCAGCCAGGTGATCGGCTATCTGCGCACGCTGCTCACCGGCGAAGTGCTCGACCTGGTGGAACTCGACCTGCCGCCGCAGACACTGCCGACCAGGGCGGTCATGTACACGGTGACACCGGAATTGCTGGCGCTGGCGGGGATCGCGCCCCAGGACGTCCCCGGGGCGCTGCACGCGGCCGAGCACGCGGCGATCGGGCTGTTGCCCCTGGTGGCGACCTGCGACCGGTGGGACATCGGCGGTGTCTCCACCGCCGAGCACCCAGATACCGGACTGCCCACCGTCTTCGTCTACGACGGCCAAGCCGGCGGGGCGGGATTCGCCGAGCGCGGGTTCGCCCAACTGCGCCAGTGGCTTACGGCGACCTTGTCGGCCATCGAGTCGTGCGGCTGCGTGGCGGGCTGCCCCTCCTGCGTCCAATCACCCAAGTGCGGCAACGGGAACCACCCACTGGACAAGGCGGCAGCGGCGCGCCTGCTCACCGCCGTACTCGCCGAACTGTCCGCTGGTGCGGACGCGCCGCTCGATTCGTGACGGCGCAGAGCCGGACACGTGACCGATTGTCGACCTTGCCAGCGCACACGCTGGGAGGGCTGGGAGACCTCCCAGTGGAATGCCGCCGCTTCACCCCGGTCGAATAAAGAGGATTAGATTCATGTTAACTAGACTATTGCCACTTCATCGTTTGTGGACATGCGCATTCCTCCCTTTTAGATATCCCGGGTCCGCGCGGGCATTTCCCTGAGTCCGCTTTTAAACCCGCCAGTTAAGTTTCCGATTTCCGCCACTGGAAGCGACGCGGGGCCGACTGTGTATCGAACTCCATCACTCTTCAACCGGTCCGGCCCGTGCGCTCGCCCGAACGATCCGATCGCCGTACAGACCTATTGGTACATTCCTTTCCACAGCCACCGTGGCGTCCCACTCCACCGCCTCGCAAACACGGATTCGCGCACCCATCCGCCGTGCCACCTGGTCCGCCTCAGCACATGCGACATCGACGCCATCGACCAAGGCTCCCGCCGCGGTCAGTGCCGCCGAATCGGCGGCCGCCTGCGCCCGATGCCGCGCCACCACCACGGCCCCCACCTGCGCGATCAATAGCGTCACCGCGATGAGGGCCGCGAGCGCCAAGCAAGCGAACACGGTGGCCAACCCCTGTTCGTCGCTCACCCGAACCCGCAGCATGCGAGGGACACGCCTCGGGCTGCGCTCGCTGATCGGAACCCGCTCACCGTTCCCTGTCACGTCTCGCTCCGGGCAGCGTCGCGAACCGGAATCCGACCGTGACGGGCACCGCCGCCCACGAGAACCAGGCCACCATCGGCACCGCCTTCATTCGGTGGCTCCGGGCTCGAGGGTCGCGACCGCCTCCGCGCGGAGGGTGAGCAGCGGCAGAAGTGGGGTCCGCGCGGAAACCACGGCGATCACACGAGTGCCCTCGGTGCGGAGTGCGATGTCGGCCGACGGCGGGGCGATGCGCTCCGCCGCCGGGCGGGCGTTCGCGTGATCGCCCCGCGCGGCGAGGCGGGCGGCCTCGCCGGCGGCATCGACACAGCGGACCTGGGTCGATGCCGCCAGCAGGGCCCCGAGACAGAGCACGACGGTAGCGACGACCGAGGTCAGGGCGAGCGCGGCCTCGATCGTCACCCCTCCCCGATCGTCGCCGAGCCACGGTGCGGCGACAGCTACACCGATGTGTTCAGTGCCCGGTCGATGATCTTCGTCAGCGCGTTCACGATGCTGTCGCCCGTCACCACCCCGTACAGCACGGCGCCGAATGCCGCCGCCGCGATCGTGCCGATCGCGTACTCCGCTGTGCTCATGCCGTCCTCCGCGACCATCGCCCGCAGCGCCCGCGCACGCAGGCTTATATATACAGCCCGCACCCTGCGGCCCACGGACCTCACAACCCCCTGGATACGCACCCGATTCCTCCTTCCCGGCCCGTGCGGCCGGTCCGCACGAGCACGCTTCCTCCGATGCAGTGCGCGACGCTGCCGCCCGAGCACGGTCGCTTTCGCTTCGGTCCACGACGAACCGCCGACGGGTGCCGATCAGCGGCAGCGACGGGTTCCATGAGCGACCGAACGCTGGATACGGCTCAGCACGCAAAGCAGCCACCGAAGCGCCGAGTGCGTGGCACACCGCCGAGCTGCCGAGCCATAGGCGGACCGACCAGCCCCGCGACGGCCTTCCCGACCGATGGCGGCAGCGACGGTGCGGGGGCTCCGAGCGACCCACCTGACGCGCTCTCGTGAACGACGTGGGCCCGGCCGTCCGCTGTTCTCCCGATGCGATTCCAGGCGGGTCCGCGAGCGCGGGCCGCCCGGTCACGGTCCGCCGAACCTGCGCGAAAACCCGGCGTGAACGCTTCCGTGCAGACACCATGGGCGGCGTGGCCACTGCCCGGTGCGGAGTTACAGCAGCCCACCGCCTAGGACTCGGCTCGCCAAGCCGATGACCACCGGCACTATGCCGAGGCAGACGAAGGCCGGGAGGAAGCACAGCCCCAAGGGGCCGCCGATCAGGACGCCCGCGCGTTCCGCCTTCGCGGCCGCGATGTCTTCCACCGCGGCCCTGCGCTGCTCGGCCAGTTCCATCACCGCTGCCGCCAGCGACGATCCGGACCGCGCCGAACGGCGCGCCATCCGGGCCAGCGACTCGATCTCGTCGGCTCCTGGGCGCCCCTTCGCATCCCGCGCCACTTGGTGCCAGGCCGTGGCCGCATCGGCACCGAGCGCGAGCAGGTCCGCCGCCCGTCGCAGTGCTTCGCCGAGTGGTTCCGGCGCCTCCTGCGCCACGGCGCGCGCCGCCCCTGCCATGGGAAGCCCAGCACGCAGGCAGGCGGCCAGCAGGTCGAGCACCGAGGCGACAGCCAGCGGATCGGTCTCCCGGTTCACCCGGCGCGACGTCTCGGCCGGTGCGTTGCGCGTCCGGCCGAGGGCATGCAACCGCCTGCTCACGGCCACTCGTCCCGGCAGCGATGCGAGTGCGGCCGCCATCAGCAGCAACGGCAGTGCCGCACCAGAAGTGAACGCCATCAGCAGCCTTCCTCAGCGATCCTGTTGTGCGATGACCTCGTGCACGGCCCACAGTCGGGCCATACGACGGCACACCACGCCTCACCTGCGTGCCGTCGCCGAAGAGCGGACCGATGAGGCTGACCCGTCGTCGCTCAGCAGCGCGACCGTAGATTCGGCCGGTCTGCGGGTAGTCAGGGGTGAACGCGCCGTCGAGGTGGTGTGCATCCGCCGTGCGCTGCAGTCCGATTGGATCGCCGACCGGGCGGCGGCTTCGCAGGGCCGCGCCGCCTGCGACTACGGCACACACGACCCTTGGAACCGGTGTGCGCGCAAACCGCCTCTCCCCGCAGATCGCAACCGGCTTCGAGTTCGACAACTGCTTTGGCCGGACGCGACCAGCCATCGAGGAAGACTTCATATCAGCACCTTTCGGGTGATGGCATCGGTCCACAGCAGGCCCGCGCAGGCCAGGCCCGCGCCTACCGGCAACAGCACCGCCCCCGCGGACGAGGCGAACAGGACGTGCAGCGGCGCGGCGCCCATCATTTGGCCGAGGGCGATGCCGAGGAGCGGCAAACACGCCAGGACACCGGCGGTGGCCCGTGCGCCGGCCAGCGCGGCGGTGGTGCGGCCGTGGAATCGGATGCGTCCCGCGAGATCCGTTCGGGCCGCGGACAGCAACTCCGCCAGTGCCAAGCCGTGCTGCTCGGCCACCTGCCACGCCCCGGCGACCCGGGCGAGTTCCGCGGCGATCGGGGAATCCGGCCGGCGCAGCCCCTCGGCCGCCGAGCCACCGAGTCGGCTGCGGGCGGCGCCAACGGTGAACGCGCGGGACGACTCGCCCCACGCCTCATGTGCGGCGGCCTCGGCGGCGGCGCTCGGATGCGCCCCCACCCGCAATTCCGCGATCACAGCCTCCAAGGCATCGAGTAGGTACCCTTGCTCGGCTTTCCCGCGCCGGTCCCGTACCGCCCGGCGAGCCCGTAGCCCGACCGTTCCGGCGACCAGGCCTGCCGCGAGGAAAGCACCCGTACCGAAGACGGCGAGCACGATCACCATGCCTACGCAGGCACAGACGCGGAACAGCCTGCCGCGCTCCGGTATTCGGTACTCGACGCGCGCGGTGAACAGCTGTCCGAACCGGCGCTGCGACCGGGGCGCCGGAACCAGGACCAACGCCAGCGCGAGACACAACAGCGCGCCGCTCAACGGTCGAGCCGTTCGGCGAGCAGGCTGGACAGGTCCGCGGCGGCGGGGGCCACACCCGTGGTATGCCAGGCGGGCGTGATCCGCACGGCCCCATCGCCGTTGCGGTGCACGAGGCCGACCTCGCGCAGCCCCCGCGAGCCGTCGGATCGGCGGTGCATGTGCAGGACGACCTGCACCGCGGCGGCGAGTTGACTGTGCAAGGCCGCTCGATCCATGCCGCCCAGAGCGGCGAGGGCTTCCAGCCGGGCGGGGACTTCTTGCGGCGAGTTGGCGTGCACGGTGCCCGCCCCGCCGTCGTGTCCGGTGTTCAACGCGGTCAGCAGGTCGACCACCTCGGCGCCCCTGACCTCGCCGACCACGATCCGGTCCGGCCGCATGCGCAGCGCTTGACGGACCAGGTCACGGACGGTGACCTCGCCGACGCCTTCCACATTCGCGGTCCTGGCCACCAGCCGGACCACGTGGGGATGCGGTGGCGCGAGCTCCGCCGCGTCCTCGACGCAGACGATCCGCTCGGACGGGCCCACCGTGGCGAGCAGGGCCGACAGCAGCGTCGTCTTCCCGGCTCCGGTGCCGCCGACGACCAGGAACGCCAGCCTCGCCCGGATGATTCGTTCCAGCAGGAGCTTCGCGTCGGCGGGCACCGAGCCCGCCACGGCGAGCGCGGACAGCCCCTGGGTGGCCGGACGGAGTACCCGCAACGACAGACAAGTGCCGCCGTGCGCGACCGGCGCGAGGACCGCGTGCAAGCGGACCCCGAACGAATCCCCTGATGCCGCAGCGATTCCGGACAGCCGACCATCCACCCATGGTTGTGCGTCGTCGAGTCGGCGGCCCGCCGACAGTGCCAGGCGCTGCGCCAGCCGCCGGACCGCGGCCTCGTCGGAGAAGGTGATCGAGGTCTTCTCCAGACCGTGCCCGCGATCGATCCACACCGCGTCCGGACCGGTCACCAGGACGTCGGCCACTCGCGGATCGTGCAACAGCGGTTCGAGTACGCCCGCGCCGGTGAGTTCGGTCTGCAGCAGTCGCAGAGCCCGCAGCAGGTCGGTGTCGCCGAGCACCCCGCCCGCTTCGGCCCGGATCGCGGCGGCGACCTGCGCCGGATCCGGGTCGCCGGTCTCGCCCGCCAGGCGCTCCCGCACCCGGTCCAGCAGCTCGCTGGTCAGTATCGCGCTCATCGCCCCCTCCTCACCGCCGTTGTCCCGGTGGTGCACTCAGTACGCCGAGGACGGCGTCGGCCGCATCACGCAGCGGCCCGCGGCGGCCTACCGACATCCCGCCGCGCTCCAGCCGGTGCGCGAGACCGGACTGGGCGCGAACGGCGGCGAGCAGCGGGAGATCGAGCACCTCGGCGACCTCGGCTCCGCGTAGGCCGCCGGGCGCCGGACCGCGAACGATCAGGCCCTGGTTCGGGTTTCGCCGCGCGATATGGGCGGACACCGCTTCGGCGGCGGCGACCGCACGCAGCCGCGCCGGAACGACCAGAACCACGAGGTCCGCGGAGTCGAGCATCTGGTCGGCATGCGGCCCGCGCTCACCGGAAATATCGCAAACTATGAAATCGCCTGCGACACGGCCCGCTTCGATGACAGCGCGGACCGCGGGCGCGCCGAGCTCACGTGGCAATCGTCCCGCACCGCAGCGCCCACAGGACAGCACCGCGAGCCCGGGCGCCGCGACGGGTAGGGCGCCGTGCAGCGCGGTCGCTGAGACGCGCCCGTCCTCCACCACCAGGTCGGGCCAGCGCAGTCCCGCCGCGTTCTCGACACCGAGCAGCAGGTCGAGACCCCCCGCGAAGGGTGCGCCATCGACCAGCAAGGTCTCGCGCCGGAACCCCTCCGCGGCGGCGCGCAGCGCGACCGCGACGGCGAGGGTGGACGCACCGGCCCCGCCGCCCGCGCCGACGACGGCGAGCACCACGCCGTCACCCGCACGCTGCTCGCCGTATTCAGCAAACATCTCGATGAGCCCCACCGCCGCGCCGGGCAAGGCGATAGCCCGCTCCGCGCCGACCGCGGCGGCGGCCTGCCAGTCGAGCAAACCTGGCTCACCATCGGTTACCACCACGACGCCGGCGCGGCGCAGGTAGCCCGCGGCGGCCGCTTCGCGTGCCGTATCGGTGTCCAGGATGACCAGTGGAGCGCCGGTCCAGGCATGTCGGCCGACGAGTCGCGTCCGCTCATCGAGTGGCCGTTCGGCGGCCGCCGCGATACGCCGGACTTCGTCGCGCAGACGGTCGTCATCGATGAGCACAAGGGCGGGCGCCGGCCCACTCGGCTCCGATGCATCGAGGTTCATGCAGGTCAGCGTCGCGGAACGGGAGCAGGGACAGAAGGGGCGATATGCCGAATGTGGACAACTCCGGGCTTGTGGACAGCTATCCGAACCCGATGTCGTAGCGCACTGTCCCTGAAATAGAGGACGGCCCCAGCCGGGGGGGGAGGAGGCTGGGGCCGTCGGGGTTCAGCCCCGGGGGGTCGGGCTGAACGCGCCTGGACCATGTCCAGGTGCCAGCAATACTACACCTAAGCCCCGGCCACCACGCAAGTCTGCCGACGGACATCTTTGTGGCCCTCGTGGCTTCGGCGTCTGCGGGGCAAACTTCATCGCCGCACCGGCCGCAGCCGCGCCACGGCGGGGAACACGCGTGCCGACCAGCGGCAGCCGTGGTGCAGCCGCCGCCCATCTGCGGCCGATCGAAGGCAGGACGGCCACACAACAGGCGCGGTGGCCGGAGAGCGCTGCCACAACCCGCGGTCGGACCGACCACGGGGACACAGCAGCCGCACCACACCTGACGCCTGGCCGAGCGGAGACCATACCGCCGCCTATCCTGGTCGGGTGGACAAGTCAGCCACTGCAGGTGGACGCGTCGCGGCCTTCTTCGATCTGGACAAGACCGTGATCGCGAAGTCGAGCACGTTCGTATTCAGCAAGCCCTTCTACGCGCAGGGGCTTTTGAACCGCCGCGCCGTACTGGAAAGCAGTTACGCCCACTTCCTGTTCCTGCTGTCGGGAGCCGATCACGATCAGATGGAACGGATGCGCGCCCACCTGACCAGCATGTGCGCGGGCTGGGACGTCGAGCAGGTGAAATCCATTGTGGCAGAGACATTGCACGAGTTGGTCGATCCGCTGATCTACGCGGAGGCGGCCGACTTGATCGCCGACCACAAGATCCGGGGGCACGATGTGGTGATCGTCTCGGCCTCCGGCGAGGAGATCGTCGGCCCGATCGCCGAAGCGCTCGGCGCCTCACATACCGCCGCCACCCAGATGGTCGTGGCGGACGGAAAGTACACCGGCGAGGTCGAGTTCTACTGCTACGGCGAGGGCAAGGTCGCCGCCATCGAGAAACTCGCCGCAGACGAGGGGTACGACCTGTCCCGCTGCTACGCCTACTCCGACTCGATCACCGACCTGCCGCTGCTCGGCGCGGTGGGCCACCCCACTGCGGTCAATCCGGATCGCAATCTGCGCCGTGAGGCCACCACGCGGGGCTGGCCGATCCTGACCTTCTCCAATCCGGTGTCGCTGTGGGCGCGCTTCCAAGCGCCGTCCTCGACGACGCTCGCGGCCACCGCGGCGGTCGGCTTGAGCGCGGTCGTGGCCGGCGCGATCAGCTACCGGATGCTGCGCCGCCGACGCTGAGATCGGACGCTCGAGCAGCCCGTCCCACCTGGGTCGCCAGCGGCTTGCCGTTAGCTCAGCCAACTTGCCCGATGGCGCCGCGGACCAGGCATTTAACCACGAAACGCCGAGAAAAACGCCGATTGTTCAATGTTCTCGCATCCCTTGATGTGAGTGCAGTCACAGGTGTAGAAAGGTAACTACGGAAGGACGGAAGGCCAAGGCAGCACCGGAAGAGAAGGCACTGTCTCCCGACCCTTCTTCCCAGCACGGGCACCAGGCACCCACGCGGAGCGCGCCGCGACAAGGGCAGAAGCGTTGTGGGCCTGCGAAATTCGGATAGTCGACGGCGAAGGCCTCGCACAGGTTGCGGGGATGAACCGGCCGATGTCCGGATTGTCGCCGAGGCCGCAGAACACAACCCACCTAGCACGCTTGGTAACCGGGTAGTCCGTGCTAGCGGGCGGTGAGGTCGAGAGACAACGCCGCCCGCTTTGACGTGTACGGGGGTTATCCCGCCGCCGAGTCCGCGATCGACGTGGCCTCGCGCGCGCCGTCCTCGAACGCCCCGCAACAGAGGATCACCCAGCCGCCGACCGCCTCCGCCTCCCCGGTTCCGAATCCCGCGGCCGCGTCCAGATACGCCTGACGCCTGCGCAACCAGAACACCTCCGGTACGCCGAGGCTGTGCGGATCCAGCCCACTCGACACCGCGACCAGCCGGGAGGCCGCCCGCGCGACTACGCCATCGGCCGTGCCGAACGGCCGCAGCGCCAGTAGCTCACCGTGTACTACGGCGGCGAGCACCGGCGCGGGCGCTCGCGAACCGAGCACCGTCTGCGCCAGCAGATCCAGCCGCTGCGCGACGCCCGAGTCGCCGCGCGGCCTGCCGAGCGCCTCTTGCTCCGGGATCAGATCGGCCGCGGCGAGCAGATGCAGCCGCGCCAGCGCCTGCAGCGGGGCACGCTGCCAGGTGCCCACCAGATTCCGCAGCGCGTCCCCGTCCAACGCCTGCCCGACGCGCAGCGAGCCGGCCAGGATCGGGTCCGCAACCCGGCCGTCGGCGGGAATGTCCGTGCTGCCGCCGTCGATGGCCGCCGAGGACCGGGCCGCACGCACCGCGGCCTCGGCCGCCGTGGTGGGCCACCCACGCCGGTTCGCCTTGTGCCGGTGCACCTCGGCGAGCGCGTCGCGGGCACGGTCGGCCGCGTCCCGGACACCGGGAAGATCGACGAGGGGCTGTAGCGGATCGGTCACGGCATACGAGGCTACTTGCGCTCGCGCGGACCGATCCGCGCGCCCGGCTCGCTATCCGGCCAGCAGATCGCGTCCCGGTATCGCGTCGAGCAGTTTGCGCGTGTACTCCTGCCGGGGATCGTCGAACACCTCGTCGGTCGTCGCCGCCTCGACCACCTTGCCGCGCTGCATGACGAGCACGTCGTCGGCGATCTGCCGCACCACGGCCAGATCGTGGGTGATGAACAGATACGCCAGCCCGAGCTCGGCTTGCAGCTCGTTGAGCAGGCGGAGGATCTGGGCCTGCACCAGCACGTCGAGCGCGGACACCGCCTCGTCGCACACCACCACTTCGGGCCGTAGGGCGAGTGCCCGCGCGACCGCCACGCGCTGACGCTGCCCACCGGACAGTTCGTTGGGGTAGCGCCGCAGCACACCGGCAGGCAGCGCGACCTTGTCGAGCAGTTCCCGCACGGTCGCCTCCCTTTCCTCGGCGGTACCGATCCGGTGGGTGCGCAACGGCTCCTCGATGGTGCGGTAGATCGTGTACATCGGATCGAGCGAGCCGTAGGGATCCTGGAAGATCGGCTGCACCCGGCGGCGGAAGGCGAAGGATTCCTTACGGTCCAGGGTGGTCACGTCCTTGCCGTCGAATGTGACGGCGCCGGAGGTGGGCGCGAGCAGTCCGAGGACCATCTGCGCCACCGTTGTCTTGCCCGAACCGGATTCGCCGACGATCGCCGTGGTCGACCCGCGCCGCAGCCGGAACGACACATCGTCCACCGCGACGAACTCGGTCGACTTCCACGGCGTGCGATCGCGAAGGTGGAACGTCTTCGTCAGATGCTCGGCCACCAGCACGTCGTCCGGCACCACCGTGTCGGCTGCCGCCACCTGCACGGCTTGCGCGCGGACCTCGGCCCGGCGCCGCACCGCCGACCGCCGCTGCGCGGCCAGCGACGGCGCCGAACTCACCAGCCGTTTGGTGTACAGGTGCTGCGGATCACGCAGAATCCGCAAAGCGGGCCCGGACTCCACGACACGGCCGCGATACATCACCACCAGGTGTTCGGCACGCTCCGCCGCCAAACCCAAGTCATGGGTGATCAGCAGCACCGCGGTGCCGAGTTCGGCGGTGAGCCGCTCGAGATGGTCGAGGATCTGCCGCTGTACGGTCACGTCGAGCGCCGAGGTCGGCTCGTCGGCGATGAGCAGTTGCGGCCGGCAGGACAGGCCGATCGCGATCAACGCACGCTGGCGCATGCCGCCGGAGAACTCGTGCGGATACTGGTTCACCCGGCGTTCGGCGTCGGGCATGCCCGCTTCCTCGAGCAGTTCCACCGCTCGCTTCTCGGCGGCCTTGCCCTTCGCGATGCCGTTGGCTTCGAGCGTCTCGCGGATCTGGAAACCGATCTTCCATACCGGATTCAGATTCGACATCGGATCCTGCGGGACCAGGCCGATGCCGCTGCCGCGGACCGCGACGATCTCTCGTTTCGAGGCCGCCGTGAGTTCCTTGCCGTCGAACCTGATCGAACCGGAGGTGACCCGGCCCGTGCCGGGCAGCAAGTCGATGATCGCGTGCGCGGTGGTCGACTTTCCCGAGCCCGATTCCCCGACGATGGCCACGGTCTGCCCCGGATACACCGACAGGCTCACGTCCCGGACCGCGGGCACCGGCTTGCCGTCGGCGGTGAAGCTCACGTTCAGATCGGTGATCTCCAGCAGCGGCCGGTCGGCCTCGCTCATCGCTTCCTCGCCTTCGGATCGAGGGCGTCGCGCACGGCGTCGCCCAGCATGATGAAGCTCAGCACGGTCAGCGCCAGCGCCGTCGCCGGATAGAACAGGATGGCGGAGGTGCGGATCTCCTTCTGACCCGTGGCGATGTCCGCGCCCCAGGACACCACGGTGCGCGGGAGACCGACGCCGAGATAGGACAGCGTCGCCTCGGTGACGATGAAGACGCCCAGCCACAGCGTGGTCACCACGATCAGCGGTCCCGCCGCGTTGGGCAACACGTGGCGCACAAGCGTCTGCGGTCGAGAGACGCCCAAAGCTTTCGCGGCCGTGACGTAATCACTGTTCTTCGCTTGGATCACCGCGCTACGGGCGATCCGCGCCGCCTGCGGCCAGGTGAACGAGGCGAGGATGACGATCACGGTCCAGATCGTCCTTGCGTCCAGCAGCTGCATGATCACGATGGCGGCCAGCATCAACGGAATCGCGTAGAAGACCTCCGCGACCCGCGAGACGATCGAGTCCAGCGGCCCGCCGTAGAAGCCCGCCAGCGCGCCGAGCGTTCCCCCGATCAGCACGAACAGCAGCGTCGCGCCGACTCCGGCGAGCACGGAAGCCCGCGCTCCGTAGACGGTGCGGGCGTAGATGTCGCACCCCTGCTTGTCGAAACCGAACGGGTGCCCCGCGCCGCGCGGGTCCATGCTGAAGTCGCCGTTGCAGTACCGCGGGTCCTGATCGGTGAACAGCCCCGGCCAGATCACCACGATCAGCACGAACACGATCAGCACCGCCGCGACGATGAAGATCGGGTTGCGCCGCAGCTGCCGCCACGCGTCGCGCCAGATGCTGGTCGGCGCGCCCGCATCCAGCACGGCGTCGGTGGCGAGCACCTCGACCTCGTCGGGCGGCGCGACGAAATGCTCCTGGCCGCGGCGCGGACTCGCGGCCTCGGTGCGGTCAGGCATAGCGGATCCTCGGGTCGAGTGCGGCGTAGAGCAGGTCCACGAGCAGATTGGTGAGCAGGAAGATGACGATCAGCACCGTGACGAAGGAGACGACGGTCGGCGGCTCCCCCCTGGTGATGGCCTGGTAGAGCGTGCCGCCCACGCCGGGAATGTTGAAGATGCCCTCGGTGACGATGGCGCCGCCCATCAGGGCGCCCAGATCCGCGCCGACGAACGTGACCACCGGAATCATCGAGTTGCGCAGGATGTGCACGGTCACCACGCGTGGCCTGCGCAGGCCTTTGGCGGTCGCGGTGCGCACGTAGTCGGCGGACATGTTCTCCGCCACCGAATTCCGGGTCAAGCGCAGGACGTAGGCGAACGACAGCGAGCCGAGCACGATCGCGGGCACCAGCAGTTCGCCGACGGTCGCCTTCCCGGAGACCGTCACGGGCGCGATGCCCCACTTCACGCCGAGCAGGAATTGGGCGAGGAAGCCCACCACGAAGACCGGGACCGCGATCACGACCAGGCTGATCACGAGCATCGCGGAGTCGAACAGCTTGCCTTTGCGCAGTCCGGCGATCAGGCCGAACAGCACGCCGAAGACCGACTCGATCAGCACCGCCATGAAGGCCAACTTGATCGTGATCGGGAACGCACGCGCGAGTTCGTCCCGCACCGGCCTGCCGGAGAAGGCCGTGCCGAAGTCCAGCGTGACGATGCCCTTCAGATACAACAGGTACTGCACGAGGAACGGCTCGTCGAGGTGGTAGCGCGCCCGCAGTTGCGCCTCCACCGCGGGCGTCATGGGTTTGTCACCCGCCAGCGCGTGGATCGGGTCGCCAGGGACGAGGAACACCAGTGCGTAGACGAGCAGGGTCGCACCGAGGAACACGGGGATCATCTGAAGCAGACGCCGCCCGACATACCAGGCCATTTCGCCTCCTGAACAGGACCGCCGAGCGTCACCCGGACGCCCGGCGGCCGGCGGCTACTTCTCGATGTTCTCGAAGTCGAACAGTCCGTTCCAGGCGAGTTCGGCCTTGCGCACCCGGTCGGAGCGGCCCGCGGCGGCCACGTAGTCGAACACCGGGACGTCGGCCAGGTCCTTGATCAGCAGGGACTGGGCCTGCGCGATGATCTTGTAGGACTCGTCCTGGCTCGGCGCGGCCAAGGCGGCATCGAGCAGGCGGTCGAATTCCGGGTTCTTGTAGTCGACGTTGTTGGTGTCGGAGTAGCTGTAGTACTGCGAAGTGAGGAACTGCAGCATGGTCGGGTAGTCACCCTGCCAGCCGTAGCGGAAGGCCTTGTTGATGGTGCGCGCGTTCACTTCGTCGCGGATGTTCTTGAACGTCGGGTACGGCACGCCGATGGCGTCGACGCCGAGGGTGTTCTTCACGCTGTTGGCCACCGCCTCCACCCAGGCCTGGTGGCCGCCGTCGGAGTTGTAGGCGATCTCGTAGCGGCCCGACCACGGCGAGATCGCGTCGGCCTGTGCCCAGACCTTCTTGGCCTCGTCGGGGTTGTACTTCAACACCTCCGAGCCGGGCAGGTTCGGGTCGAAGCCGGGCAGCGTGCTCGCGGTGAAGTCGCGCGCCGGGATCCGGGTGCCGTGGAAGATGTTCTGCGCGATCTGTTCGCGGTTGATCGACATCGAGATCGCCCGGCGCCGCAACAGCCCTTCCTGGCCGGCGAAGTGCGCGACGTTGGACTGGATGCCGATGTGCTGGTTCTGGGCGGTCGGCTTGGTGATCGCGCGGTCACCGAGATCCCGTTCGTAGGAGGTGAGCGCGCTGTCGGGCACGGTGTCGAGCGCGTCCAGATTGCCCGCTTGCAGATCCGCGTAGGCGGTGTCGAAGGACTGATACATCACGAACCGCAGCCCTTTGTTCTTGGCCGGGCGGCCGCCGGGGTAGTCCGGGTTGGGCGCCAGATCGATCTTGACGTTGTGCTCCCACGCCCCGGACCGGGCGAACTTGTAGGGGCCGTTGCCGATCGGGTTCTCTCCGAACGCTTTCATGTCCTTGAACGCGGCCTCGGGCAGCGGATAGAACGGCGCGTACCCGAGTTCGGTCTCGAAATCGATCGAGGGCGCCTTCAGCTCGATGGTGAAGGTGCGGTCGTCGATCACCTTCAAGCCCGACATCGTCTGTGCCGTAGGCTTTTCCGCGGACACCTCGTCGAAACCGACGATGGGACTGAACACATAGCTCTGTAACTGGGCGTTGGTGCCGAGCGCGCCGTAGTTCCACGCCTCGACGAACGACTTCGCCGTCACCGGGGTGCCGTCGGTGAACTTCCAGCCGGGTTTGATGGTCACCCGGTAGCTCTTCCGATCCGTGGTCTGGATCGACTCCGCCATCTCGTCGTGCGCCTTGCCGCTCCCGTCGTAGTACTTCAGGCCCGCGAACAGCCGGTCGACCACGCGGCCGCCCATATTCTCGTTGGTGTTGGTAGGCACCAGCGGATTCTGCGGCTCGCCACCGTTGACCGTGACGATGTCGGCATCGGCGCCGTCGCCCGAGGAACATGCGGACAGCCCGAGGCTCGTGGCCAGTACGACCGCCGCGGTCAGCGCCATCGCTCTGTGGAATTTCAACGCGTCCTCCCGGTGCGAGAAGGGGGTAGCCGATCGGCACCCGCAGGAGGCCCGTCAGCGCATGCCGACGCGATCCCCCTGTGTGGTTGGCAGAGTAACCACCGGCGCGGGCACTGTCACCTGATTGATCCGAGTTCGTTGTACTTGTTACCGATCCGGCAACATCGCCGAAACACCCCGAGTTTCGTGCGGAAACGGCCGCGCGGCCGGAGCATCGCGTTCGCAGCGGGAGGCAGGCGCGGCGGCGTGACGCGGGCGAAACCCGATCGACACACCGCACGCGGCATGGGTCACAGTTGATTACTGTCGAACTCGGCTGCGTCGAATCGTGCGCTCAGGCTACGTGGAAAGAAGAGACGAGATGACCGAAACCAGCGCCGAACACAGGGACTCGTATCCGCCGAACGCGGAGTTCGCCGCCCAGGCGAACGCCGACGCCGGACTCTACGAGCGGGCGGCGGCCGATCGCGACGCGTTCTGGGCCGAACAGGCCGGGCGGCTGCACTGGCACGAACCGTTCACCCAGGTGCTGGACTGGAGCGGGGCTCCGGTGGCGAAATGGTTCGTCGGCGGCAAGCTCAACGTCGCCTACAACTGCGTGGACCGCCACGTCCTGGACGGACACGGCGACCAGGTCGCCATCCACTGGGAAGGCGAACCCGGCGACTCGCGCGCCATCACCTACCGCGAACTGCTCGACGAGGTCTCCCGCGCCGCGAACTACCTCACCGAACTCGGCCTGGAGACCGGTGACCGGGTGGCCATCTACATGCCGATGGTGCCCGAGGCCATCGTCGCCATGCTGGCCTGCGCTCGCCTCGGCCTGACCCACTCCGTCGTCTTCGCCGGATTCTCCCCCACCGCGTTGCGCCAGCGCGTCGACGACGCCCGAGCCCGCCTGGTGATCACCACCGACGGGCAGTGGCGGCGCGGCAAAGCCGCCCCACTGAAGGAAGCAGTCGACGAGGCCCTCTACGCCCACGGCGACACCCCATCCAGCGTCGAGCATGTGCTGGTGGTGCGCCGCACCGGCATCGAAGTCCCCTGGACCGAAGGCCGCGACCTGTGGTGGCACGACACCGTCACCACCGCCG
>NZ_JBFAXY010000043.1:0-51256 GCF_040681035.1 Nocardia sp. NPDC051911 | reverse complement strand
GGCCACAACAACCGACGCGACAACACGCCGGAAACGGGATGCCAGCTGGCCCACTTCAGCTAGCGAGACTGGCCACTTTCACTTAGCGCCATCAAAGTATCCGATGTCCTCGTGCGGAGCCTTCGAGATTTCGTCGCCGAGGTTACGTCGGTGGAACCGCCGGCCGGTGCACAGGGAGCGTTCCTGGGTGTTGAACCCGATCCACCCCAATTTCCGGGCCTTCAGGAAGATAGCTGGTTGAAAGTCCTTGCCGAGGTACGCCATGCCGGTCGCCTCGGTCCACCACTGCGCAACCTCGGGGGCGGCCGCAGCTTCGCTCCAGTGCGGGCCGGTGCCGTGCTCGCGCCAATATGCTGCCACCGCTTCGGCCAGTAGCTTGCTGAGAGCTGTCACGTCCTTGGTCGTGGAGATGGCCTTCTTCGCACGCTGTTGCCTGGCGAACCATTCGTGCGTTTTGGCCAGCTTCTTCGCGGACTTGGTGGGCGCCGACCCCTCAATAGGATCCGCTGTCAGAACAGCAGCAGGCGTGGGCGTCTGCCCAACTTTCAGCAGCCACAGCACCTTGGCAGCGCAATCACTGTCCTCGGCCGGCGGGATCAAAGGTTCTCGTTTCGCGAACCCGTACCGTGCCGGAAACATCGCGCGCGTCAGCAATATGGCTGCCCGCTGATCGCTGGCCAACTCAGTCGCAGCGAGCCAGCGCTCAGCCTCTTGATCGGTCGGCTCCACACCGTTCTTGACCTTCACCACGGTGGACACTGTTCACCCTCCCGAACGCCTGAATCACCGAATACCTTCGCCGCGTCGAGGATGGCACCCGAGTTCGGGCCCATCGCTGATTCCTGCAGGTGTGTCGAGTTTTCCGACCTCGGTTGTGTGCGAATGACACCCGGGTAGCACCTTCTCGTCGTGGACATGTTTTTCCGTGAGCCGGTGTCCGATCGAGGTGATTCGATGCGTGCTCCATCGACGCCTCAGGCATGTCGGGGCCTCGGCGTAGCGTCGGAGGGCTCGGTAGTCGCCGGGCACGAACTACTGGACTGAGGAGAAACCCGTTGAGTTCGAGTCAGTATCGGAATCAGCTCAATAACAAGCGGAAGCAGCGCCTCGAGGCCGAGAAGAAGGCCGGGGAGTACCGGACGAAGGAGTCGAACTTCCGCTCCGATGCTGCGGCGCTGCGTCTCGCCGCGTCGAAGACGTCGAGTGCGTCGACGGCCAAGAGCAAGCTCAGCGAGGCCGCGCGGAAGGACAAAAGCGCCGAAGATGCTGGGAAGCAGGCTAATAGTTGGCAGCGTCGGGCCAGCACGTATGCCAAGGAAGAGCAGGCGCTGGCGCTCAACCTGAGCAAGGCCGAAGCATCTGAGACTGCCGCGGCCGAACGCAAACGTCAGTCTGATGCCGCTGCGGCCGAACGTAAACGTAAGTCCGAGGCTGACGCTGCCGAGCGTAAGCGCAAGCGCGACGAGCAGCAGGCTGCTCGCCAGCAGGCCGCGTTCGAATCTCGGATTGCCCAAACGGAGACAGCTGTCGAGCATGTGCTTCGGCAGCTGCCCGCGCCCAAGCCCGAGAAGCTTCGTGTGCTGCTGCTCGGCGCCGCATCCAAGGGGGATTTGCGAGTGGGGCGTGAGCAGCAGCGGATCCGCTCCGCTGTCGAATCCGCGCTCGGTCGCGATCAGATCGAGTTCGACGTGCGCACTGCGGCGACAACGGCTGATCTGCTCGACGGAATCACCAAGTTCCGCCCTCATGTGGTCCATTTCTCTGGTCATAGCAACGAGGACTTCATCGAGTTCGAGGCTGACGAGGACGCGCGTCATATCGGTATAGCTGTGACTGCTCGTGCGTTCGCCCGGGCGGTGAAGGCCACCGACACGCCGCCGCTGCTGGTGCTGTTGAACTCGTGCAAGTCCGCTGCCCAGATCGAGGATCTGGTGGCCGAGGTTGCGCCGTTCGCGATCGGCATGGCCGACGAGATCAGTGACGGTGACGCGATCAACTATGCGGCCCAGTTCTATGCCGCGATCGCCAACGGCCAGTCAATCAACTCGGCCCATCTGTCCGGGCAAGCCGCCCTCGAGCTCACGGGATTGGAGGGCGCGGACTTGCCGACCCTTGCTTGGGCTGAGGATGTCGACCCGACCACGACGCTCTTGGTCAAGGCGATGGGCTAGCGCTCGGCTGGTCTTTACCGCGGTAAAGAGACCGAAGCAGAGCGGCGGCGCACGCCCAGCCATGCAGATCTGGCTGTGGTATTTCAATCGGTGATCAGCTTGACCAGGGTGCCGACGACTTGACGCATGGTCACCTCGGTCACGACACCGATGCGTTCGGTGAGCCAAGGTGTGTACAGCGGATGGATGCGGTAGACGACGGCGGACAGGCCAGGCAGCGGGTCATCGTCCGACAGCTCCACCGCGAGGCCGGGCATGCGCGGTGCCTGCTCGATCGGGATCGCCAGCACGGTCGGCAGGATCGAGTTGATACTGGTCCGCTGGACCACGAGCACGCGGTCACCGCTGAGGGATGAGGGTTTCTCGCGGCCAGCGATATTCGGCAGGTAGCGCCACAGTTCGCCGTGGGCGGGAGGGGCTGCGGTCACCAGGCGGCACCGCTGCCGCGGATAACGTCGTCCATCGCCGCGCGCTCGGCCTCGACCTGAGCGAAGTATTCGGCGGTGGCACGTCCCTGGCTGTGCTCGTAGCCGGCGGCGATACGGGCCGAGTTGCGCATCACCTTGTCCAGCAGCGCCGACTCAGCGAATGCGGACAAGGTGACCCCGTCAGCGTCGGCTGCCAGCTTGGCCTGCTCCAGCACAGCAGAATCCACACTCAGCGACGTATTACGCTTCATATTATGAATCATAACAAGGTCGATGAGGCGTTTCAGACCGCTTACCGATCTGCCCCGGTCGCTGAGTAGCTATTTGCCGCGTTCCAAGGCCAGGAAGCCGGGACTCTTGCGTACGTGAGTGAGGCTGGGGCGCAGCACCAGGCCTGAGTCGGTGACATCCACGTTCGCCTCCTTGTACACCGTTGTCACCTCGGCGAGCCGCTTCTTGAAATCGCGTTTGAACTGGTAGTTGCCCTGCTTGGTGTCGGCGAGCTCGGATCCGAACTGGCCTTTGAGCGAGGCCCACGGCACGGTGGTCTGCTTCTTCAGCCGCGACATGCGGTAGGTCAGCCAGGTGTAGATATCGAGCCGCATCGGTGATTCGCGCAGCAGCATCAGCGCCTGCATGTCTACGGGCACCGGGCGTTCGACGACTTGCTCGAAGAATTCCGGCGACAACCGCACCATGGACTCCATCAGCGACGGCTGGTCATCTTCGGAGCCCGGTTTCCACCACAGGTCATATCCCGACGCCACAGACATCTGGGCGCCCAGCTGCCGGTTCTCGTCGCCGATGTACTCCACAGAGACGGTGGATCGGAAAAGGCGTTCCATCTGCTGCTTGGCGCGTGTGCCGTTGCCATTCTTGCCGCCGGTGGGTAGCTCATGATCCTTGATCAACCCGACTTTGCGCATGAACTCGGTCAGGCTCGCACCGAGCACCAGGTCCCGGCTTTTCGTGCGGACCGCTTCGGTGCTCATCCACGTCAGGACCAGCCGCGGGATGCTGCCAAACGGGTATCCGAGCGAGACTGCCTCGCCGTCCGGGCCGAAAATGACCCCGGGCCGCACGATGAGCTGGGTGTTGCCATTGACCCGTCGCCACGCCGCCGGATTGTTCTTAGGTTCCTTATACGGCAGGGAAGTTTGGGTGAACAGCCTGGCCAGATAACCGATTTCGGGCTCGGCATCCCACAGCTCGACCGCGGCGTTGAAGAAGTCCAGGTCGCTGCGTTTCTGCCGGGGCATGAGGGCCAGCCTGCCAGAGCACTGCGCCGTTGTGGCGGCACCACTCGCATACCTTGCCGACCGGGCGGCCCACAGCACCAGGAAACGCGCCCTGGCTCGCATACCTTGCCGACCCGAGACGGTTATCCACGCATACCTTGCCGACCGGCCCCGAAGCGGAGTTGTCCTCGCATACCTTGCCGACCAGTCCCCAATCTGGGGATCCGCCGCCGCTGCCAGCAAGTTATCCACGCATACGTTGCCGACCGGATCGGCCGTGTTTTCCCAGGATCGCTCGCATACCTTGCCGACCCACTCGCATACCTTGCCGACCACGCCCCTGTATCTGCGCAGGTGACACGCACAAAATCACGTCCCCCTTTAGTTCTTTCCTGTTAAGAACTACCTCTAGTAGGCTGGCCGTGGCTGTGAATGGATCCCAGCCCACATCACAGGAATTCTCGCCTTGACCAGGGCAACTTCCGGTCACGCAGCAGTTCAGCCCACATCCAGCTCGCGCTTTCCCGTGCCTTTCCCGTCCCGGCGTGTCTCGGGTTTCCGCGCCGCCGACACGGATCTTGCGTCACGGCGATCTAGGCGCTGCGGCGCGTGGTTCCGTACGGTTTCGCCTCATGACGGGAGCACACGCAGACCGCGCCGAAGGGTTCGCCGCGAAGGCCGACGAAGCAATGTGGGCGGCGCTCGATGTGATGGACAGCTTTACCGAGCAGGACGAGTGGTCAGATGCCCTCACGCGCAGGCATCGGCGAGCCGTACTGCTCGCCTGGGCGAAAGTTCACGCAATCCAGGGGCAGGCGCAGATCCATGCCATGCTTGCGCTCCTCGACAGCATGGCCGCGCGCGTCTAACTTGCCCCAGTCTCAGTCGCCTTCTTCACGTTCACGAAGTCGGCGGTCGGCCCGCTCGAAGAGAGCACGCACTCGCCGCTCGGCCTCGGCGATTTCCTCAGCAGTCGGCTCGGCATGGTCACCGCCGCGGCGTCGGGCCGCTTCCTCGGCTTGGTACTGAATCTCGTGTTCGGCTTCGGATTCCAAGGATCGGGCTGCTTCCTCGGCGCGCTCCCGGGCGGCCTCCACGGGGTGTTCGCGCTCCCAGATCACTGCGTCCCGGGCCGCGTCGGCCAGCAACCGAGACCGGCACGCCTTGGAGACCCATTCCGAGAAGTTCTCCCCGGCTTCCTGCTGTATCCGCGCGAACAAGACGTCGTCCATCTCGATGATTGCGGTTGCCATCAGCCCACAGTAGAAGCATCCTCGCGGCGGGATACAGGTATGAAGACCACAGCGAGGACGACCAAACCCGCGCCGGCTGCCAGGCCACGCGCGAACGCCCACTGACGAGCCACGAATCCCTGAGCCCATCCCATTCATCTTCCCGATGGCGCCGCTGGCGCTGTCGTGGCGCTCGGGGGTGGGGTGCCGGATCCGACTGCGGCGGTGATGGTGATCTCTGGTGCGGGGGCGCCGGGCGCTGGGGGAGTCTCGATCCTGTCCACCACCGGCGTCACTGCGTCGTAGACAGCTGTTGCAAGCGCCCTCTCCGGTGCGACCCCGCCAGTGTGCGCGTTGTAGTCGAGGATCTGGAGGTAATCGACCATCTGCGGGCCGGTCAACTCGACAGTCACCATGCCGTTCGGCTCTTCTGCCAGATCCTTCGGCTTGTCGATCTTCCGCCCACTGCCGTAGCTCTTGTCGTGATTGGTGCGAGTCCACAGATCACTGGTCATGTGCAGCTTGAACACCGGCACTGTCGCCGCCTTACGCTCGCGCTCGGGTTGTTCCTTCGGCGAGTCTGTTCCGCACGAGGCGGTCAATGTCAAGGCCCCGACCGCCAGCATGACAGTGAGCATCCGGCGAATCGCCTTGCTATTGCCGACCATTTCTGAACCCCCTTGCACCCTTGGCCGACGCCGGCCTCGATCCATTCAGGGTAAGCAACAGTGCAGGGCAACCGAGGCGAAACCGGTTGCCTCAAAGGCGAACTGGTGCAACTCGCCTGGCCGATTCAGTGCGAGCGGCGGCGGTCTTTACCGCGGTAAAGAGGATCCGGGAGGGTGTCGTCGAGACCACTTCTTCGGCGCGTCGGTGTTGTTCGCCGCGCTGGGAGTTCGCGAGGGCCGTATGCTGCGAGCCAGTTCCGAAGTAGCCGGAAGGCGAAGCACACGGGAGAGTTTGAATGGCGTTTGTATATGTGCTGCTCAATCAGAAGGGTGGCGTGGGGAAGTCCACCCTCGCGGTGAATCTGGCGGCCGTGACCGCGGATGTCATCAGCGACGCGAATGATCCAGAGGCGTCAGCAACCGTCGCGGCGGTGTCGATCGACCCGCAGGGGTCAGCGGTGTGGTGGGCCTCGCGGCTCGACAACTTGCCGTTCCACATGGTCCAGGCCCACGACGACATCGAAGGGCTGCGCAAGCTGCGCGAGTTGCCCGGCATCGAGCATGTGTTCGTTGACACCCCTGGCTGGTTGGACACCACCGGCGCGGACAGCAGCAGCGACCCTCTCGGTGAAGGACCGGCCGCGGACGCGCTTCGAGCAGTGCTCGAAGCCGCAGATCATGTGATCGTGCCGATCGAGCCGGAGCCGTTGTCGTTCGATCCAACAGCCCGCACCATTCAGAAGATCGTTCAGCCTCGTGGCCTGAAATACACGGTGGTGCTGAACAACTGGGACCCGCGCGATGGCGAAGCTGATCGTGATCAGACCATCGAATTCATCCGCCGCAACGGCTGGAACCGTGCCAAAACGGTGGTTCGCCACTACAAGCTGCACACCCGCGCCGCGGCCGACGGTCGGCTGGTCACCGAATATCCACCCAACGGGACAGCGTTGCGGGCGCGGGAAGATTTCTTCAAGCTGGCGCTCGAACTGAGGGTGGCTGTCTGATGGCCCGCGGAACCACCCGGCGCAGCCTCGCCGAGCTGACCGAGTCGATCGGCGACAAATCTCCCGTCGACGGGAAAACTGCGGCACTACAGCCCAGGACACCGACAACGGCGCCGCTATCCCACCTGGTCGCCAACCCGCGCAACCCACGCCGCGACATCGGTGACCTGTCAGATCTGGCGTCGATCAAGGATCGGCAGCTGCAGTCGGCGCTTGTCGTGTCGCGCGAGGCGTACTTGAAGCTGTGGCCAGAAGACCTGGACGCGATCGAGGACGCGTTGTGGGTAGTCATCAACGGGTGTCGGCGCCTGGAAGCCGCGCGTAAGTACGGGCGCGTCGAGCTGGATATCGTCGTCAAGAACGAGGTTGCCAGCGACCGCGTTTCACTACTCACCGCAGCGATCGACGAGAATATCGGCCGCCGCGACTTCGATGTCATCGAGGAAGCCGAAGCCGTCGAGCGGCTTGTCGCTGAATGCGGCGGCCGCGCCAGCGAGGCTGCCAAACGGCTCAACCGCACCGAGGGATGGGTGTCGCAGCGGCGTTCGCTACTGAAACTCGCTCCCGAACTGCAGGAGGCGCTGCGCGCCGGTGAACTTGCGGTACGTGTTGCACGGGGCCTGGCCCAGGTCCCCTGGGAGGAACAGGTCGCCCGGTGGCATGCCGAGCAGGAAAACGCCGGGAAGAAACAAGAGGGGGTTGAAGCCCCGAAGCCAGGGCCCAAACTTCGGCCGGCGAGCGCGCCGCGCATCGTCAAGGCGCTGAGCCGGTTTGAGCCAGAACCGGCGATCCTGGCCGAGGCGCTACGCGACTACCTTGACGCGGGGCAACTCACCCAGCTCGTATCGGCACTCCAGGCAACTCGCTGAACCGCTCGGCTGCCGCGAACTGGCGTTCTTTACCGCGGTAAAGAACGCTGCTGTCTGGCGGTGGTTGGCGGTTCACGCTGAGGCAGCGCGGCGCGGGACCGCTACATAGCTCGAATCGTCGCGCACAATCCCTCCGGACGAAGGGAGCTCGCGTGAGTCGTGGTAAGTGGTCCGATGACGTTCGTACGGCGGCACTGACGCTGATGGCGCAGCTGCATCGCCAGCGGCCGGATGCGAGCCGCCGCCTGGTTTGCCTGGAGGTCATGCGCCGGATGGACCCGGCGCCGTCATTGCACACACTGCTGTATTGGGCACGGGCCTACGCGGTCTTCCCGCGCCGCCCACAGTTGCAGTTGCAGTCGGTGTGCTACGTCGAGCCGGTCGCCTCCGAAGCCCTTGACGTGGAACCTCTGGACATCGACGAAGGCGAGGAGCTTGAGGAGATGGAGCCGCCCACACTGGCGAATGACGACGACCTCGCGGGTGCGCTGCAGGAGAAAGCGTTCGACCTGCGCGTCGAGTTGCGGAATCTTGTAGCTGCGGTCGAGGGGGACGATGACCTCGAAGTGCTGCAAGCGGCCGATGAACACCTGCTCGCCGTGGAGAGCCTCCTCCGATCTTTGGGCGAGCAAGGGCGTGGTAAGCCGCCTGTCCGTCGGGCTATCGCTGGATAACTCTGTCGAACAGGGGTCCGACTTTCGGACATCGCAGCCAGGGCATCCATCACATGTGCATACCGGAGTAGCATTTGGGTATGGCGAGGAAGCGGCAGACCCGCAAAGTGACTGTGACCGTGCCCGAAGAGGTCGCGGCCACTCTCGACAACTGGCGCGACGGCGGCACGATCGAGTCGGTGAGCGCGTTCGTCGCAGAGTCGATCCAGGCAGCTGTCGATCGGCAGAAGTCCCTGGCCACCATCGAATCTGTGTACGGCGGCCGACCGCCGCTGGAGATGATCAACCGCGGCCGTGAGCTGTTGGGCCTGCCGCCACTGTCGTCTGACGAACACCCTGCTGCCGGCGCCGCATGAGCGCAACGGCCCTGTCCGGGGTCGTGCTCGACCTGGCCGCTGTGCGCGGCTGGTGCCGCCGCGACCCGTATCCCCACGCCATCACCTGGGCGACCGTCGAGTCGGGCAACACCATCGTCGTACCCGCCGCCGTGCTGACCGCCGCTTACGCGCTGATTCCGTCCGACCAGCACGACATCCTCGCCGCCCTGGTGGGCATGCCACACACGCTGGTGGCCGCCTGCGACGAGGCCTCCGCCGGTGACATCGGCACCTTGCTGGCGGGGAAGTCGAACGCCGACGCATTGTTGTCGGCGGCGCACGCTGTGCGCGAATGCCTCTCGCGTCGCTGGCATGTGCTCACCGACCGCTCCGACGTGCTGCTCGACATCGACTCGGGCACGCTGACCGACACCATCCCATAGAACGAACCAGCGGCATGATGCGAGGCGAGGACATCCGGGCAGCCCGGAATGCGAGGGGATGGTCGATCCCGATCCTCGTCGCGGCCTTGATCGAGGCCGCCGACCGCGACGGCGTCCACCTGATGACCCCGGCCTCGCTGAAGACGTCGGTGTCGCGGTGGGAGAACGGCCACGTCGTACCCGACGACCTGTACTCCAGGCTGCTGGCGACGGTGCTGCATCTGCCGTACGCCGGCGACCCGCTCGCTCGAGGACGTGAGTATCAGCGCGACGTCGCCGCCGCGATCACCGTGCTCGACGGGTTGGCCGACAGCGACAGCGGCAACGATCCGGCCCTGGTCACCGCGGGAGCGATCACCAGCATGGGCGCCTCCCAGGTCGTGACCGGGTACCTGTTCGCGCAATCGCCCACCTTGACGGTGGAGCCGGACGGTCCGGTACACGGGGTCGCGATCGCCACCCGGATCCGAGACACGGTCTCGACGATGATGTCGATGGACTTCGCCCGCGGCGGTGGGCACGTGCGGCGCACACTGCTGCAGTTCTTCCGCACCCAGGTCGTGCCCGAGCTGCACGCCGTGCATCCGCAGCGGGTACGCCGCGAGATCTTCTCCGCTGCCGCCGAAGTCGTTCAGCTGCTGGGCTGGAGCGCCTACGACGCCGGACGCCACCCCGCCGCGATCAGATACTTCATCCAGGGCCTTCGCCTCGCCGAGGAAGCCGGGGACATGCGGATGGGCGCCCGGCTGCTGGCCAACCTGTCTCATCAAAGCAATTTCGTCCACCGCTTCGACGACGCGGTCATGTACGCGCGGGCGGCGCAGTCGGCTCTGCGGGGACACGGCACGCCCAGCGTCGAGGCCATGTGCGTGATGATGGAGGCGCGCGGGCTGGCCAGCCTGGCCGATCGCAAGGGCACCGCGGCCGCGATCCACCGCGCCGAGCAGCTGTTCGAACGCCGCCACGGCGACGAACCGACCTGGATCGGCTACTACGACCCAGCCGAACTCGCCGGCGACGCCAGCCACTGCTGGCGCGATCTGCAACTCGTACCCCAGACCCGCACCTTCGTCAGCGACGCCCTCACCGACGCCACCCCACCCCGGACCCGGGCGTTCATCCAGATGGTCTCGGCCGAAGCGTCGCTGGCCGCTGGTGACTGGGAGGACGCCGGGGCACTGGCCGCGGCCGCCGTCGTCAATGGCGGTGACCTGCGGTCAGCGCGCTATCTGAGCTACCTGCACGACTTCTACAACCGGCTGCCCGCCAGCTGCTCACGCCATCCCGCGCTCGTCGAGTTCGTCGACCTCATGCACACCCACCACCCCGCGATCGTGGCAGTGACGCGCTGAGGGGCGGGCCCGGCCAGTGAGGGAGCGGCTCAGCGGATGCCGAAGCGGCGCGCGCGCAGCTCGGCCAGCACGCGGCGCACCGCTGCCGGGTCGGCGTCGGTGAGCGCGGCCAGGTCCGCCATCGAGTAGTTGCCGCGCTGGGCGATGATGCCGCCGACCGCGTGCAGCACGACCAGATCGTGGGCCTGGGTGGTGATCGAGGCGAGTTCGGAGATCACCTCATCCAGCCACGGCACTTCACCGCGTTCGGCGCGTTCGTGCTCGGCGCTCGACAGCACCGCGTCGAACGCTTCGGCGATATCGGCGTACACCGCACCGCGAGCGTCATCACGCCCCACACATCCAGCCTTGTCCGCCGATCCGCATCGCGCAAACGGTGCGGCCTGCGCGTCGCCCAGTTGGTGTGCCTGGCTGTTGATGTCGGCGGGCGGGTGGTGGGGTGGGCAGCGCGGTGGGGTGGTGTCAGTGGGGTGTGGGTTGGGTGGTGGTTGGTGGGCCCGGGAGCAGGGTGATGTCGATGGCTTGGTTGGCGAGTAGAGCTCCGGTGACCAGGCAGGTGAGCACGGCGGCGAGGGTGATGATCATCGGCGGGGTGGAGTAGCGGTCGTAGCGGTCGCCGCGGGCTTTGGAGGTGAAGTATTCGGAGGTGGGTTGCCAGTCGCCGATGAAGTGGGTGTCGGCGTCGGCGTAGGCACGGCGGGCGATGGCGTCGAGGACAGCGCCGATGGAGCCTGCGATGAGGAGCACGATGAAGGCGGTGACGAGGATGGTTACGAGGGTGGGGTCGGCGGGGTGGGTGGTGATCATCGAATCCCCCTGTCGGTGAGATGGTTTCGGGGTGCAGATACGGGTGATTGTGTCCGCAGGGTCTGACATGCGTGTCACTGCGCGCGGAAGTGGGGGTGTGGCGGCGTGGTACGTGGAGTCGTAGTGGTTGTCCGGCGCCGGCGCGGCGTTCCCGGTTGCTCTCCGTCCCTACGACGACTACGACAGGCTCTTCCCCAACCGAGACGTCTCCCGTCGCTGAGGACGAATGCCACGTGTCCGGTGTTGTGTCCTTAAGTGGCCGCGGATCCAGCACTGGTGGGTCCGCGGCTGACGGTTGGTGTCCCTGATCATCCAGACGGTCAGAGACCACGCCAGGGTTCGGTCAGTCGGCCGGTGCGCAGTGTGCGGATCCGCTTGTCGTATTCGCCGCGGACGCGCGCGGAGTGATCGACGTTCTGTGACAACCAGCTGACCATCTTCACCTGCTGAATGGCTTGCAGGACCGGCCATCCGGACCAGGTGGTGATGTCGTAGCCGTAGCTACCCGCGAACGCGGCGTAGGCCTGTTCGGAGAGCATTCCCATCGACGCTTCGGCCGCAGTCTTGGCCAGATCCCATTCCGCCGGCCCGAACGCGAATGCCTCGAGATCGATCAGCACCGCCTGGCCGTCGTCGGTGATCATGACGTTCTTCACGTGGGCATCGCCGTGCAGCGCGGTCACCGGCAGCTGGAAGGTCAGCGCCTCCAGTTCCTGCTCCAGCTCGCGTACTCGGTGCCGCAAGAAATCGGCATCTGTGGCTGGGATCGGCGCGGTGGCCAGCCGCGCCGGAACGTGCCCGAATGCCTGCACGGCGGGGAGCGTCAGCCCGGCCGGCCGGTCGAGTTGGTGCAGCTGGTGCAGCAGATCGCCGAGGATGCCGGTTTCGTCGAGGTCGGCTGCTCGCCCCGGGATCAACCGCCAGAACGTGACGGGATGTCCGTCGATCTCGATGGGCTGGCTTCGCTCACCGGTGCTGTAGGTCTGCGCGGCGGGGAATCGCTGGACAGCAAGCCAGTTCGCGACCGCGACCTCCTTGGCAGCGTCGTCCCAATGCTGCATGTTGCGGGCGATGCGGACAACGACCGGCGCTGAGGCCAGCTGGTAGAGCATGTTCTCTCCCAGCCGCAGCATGACCGCATCGGCGGGATCCAGCCCGGCTGCCCGGCACGCTGAGATCAGCACTTTGTCGACCATGTCGGGCAGGAACGCGGATGCCGATGAGCGAGCCACGACGTCCAGGCTAGGCGACAGGCCGGATGACGCCGAATGTCGGATCACTGCGGCCGGTGCGCTCCTGGGAGGGGCTAGATGTGGCATCCCCTGAGGTGGTCATGCCCGTCGAATGCTCGGTGGTCTCATCTGAGAGGCCAGGTCAGATGTGCCACGCCCAGTAACGGCAGTGGTTGCCTGCGCCGATGTGACGGACGTGACGATGGCAGGAAGTCTGAAAGGTCCGGATGACGAGTCCGAGGGAATGTTCTGGCATCCCGAGACACCATTTCGAAAAGCGCGGGGGCGGTTGTTCCTTATACGCTCGCAGAAGCCGGATCTACGACTGTCCAGCCCGATCGTGACCAAACCTGAAATTACTGACAGTTCCGAGCATTACGAGTCAGTGGCGGCATCCCGATTCATAAAGGAGGATGTCGCGGCATACCAGCCGATGACTCTTCATGGTGAACTGGAGGACGGTACAGCCGTGACCGCCCTCTACGCCCAAGGCGGATCCGATCCCGCTTTCGAATTTGTAGAGCAGCGTTATGGGTGCCGATTCGTCATCCTCGGGGCTCATCTGCCTGGGCCGAAGCAGCTCTACGACAATATGCGGTTCCAGATGCGCGGAATCCCCTATGCTGCCCAAACGGATTTAGCGGATACGGTCCCGGAGAACTCGTGCCTGGTTGTCGACATCGACGAAGACACTGCATGGCTCCGGTATCAGCCTCAGCGACCTGGCGTCCTGCAAGAGGTCGTCAATGCGGGGGTTTCAGGGTGTCTTTCGTTGGCGGCATTGGCAACTCGTGTCCAGCCATCGGTTGTGCGGGCTCAGGTCCGTCCGGAAGGCAGCGATGTCTGGGTGGACGTTGTCAGTGCCCGGCTGCGTGAGACGCTTTCCTGGAAAGCGTCTCAACTTTTGCCGTGGTCCGAAGTGACTGTCGCCAGGCTTGCGCGCTGGATCCCGATCTCAGAAAGCTTTGACGGACTGGAGTGGGGAGTGATCTCTCCTCCCAACGGCGCTGTCCAGGTTCAGCTTCTTACAGCGGCCTCGATCGTGGAGGGCCTGCACCGTCGGACGAACGATCGCAACCAGCTCTCTCTATCAGGGAAAGCACGCGAACGAGTGATCGCTGCAGCCAAGGATGCTGGCAGGGCCGCGCTTCAGAAGGAAGGTGTCGAGGACCCCGAGGCAGGACGTCGGATACTGGGGGAGGCCCTTGGCCACTTCCACGAGCTGACCTTTGCGCAACGCGCGCGCGAGTTTGTAGCCCTCGCCGAGGAGGTGCTGCCAGAGCTGTTCGTCTCGCTGCCCGGCTACGCCGATCACCTCGTGCGGGCTCGCAACCAGCTCGCCCATCATCTACCACTCAAGGCGGCAGAGCAGCGCGAAACCCGCATCCTTCGATGGGCGGCGATCTCCCTTTCTGTTCCCTGGCTGCTCCGCATCGTCCTCCTCGACAAGGCCGGATTCCCCCGAGATCTGATCAGGAATAGCTTCTTGAGCAATGAAGACTTCCAATCCCACCTTGTAAACACAGCTCAGATCGCCCGAGATGCTGACTGGACACCTCTCTAGCCCGGCCGGATCAACCCGCCGGAATGATCTATTGAAGCCTCCTCGATTGCCGACCCCGGCAGAGTAGGTGCAACGACAGCAGGCCCGAAGCGTTGCTCCGGGCCTGCTGGTTCGTGGTTGCTTCTAGAGGCGGCTGAGGAAGGTCTTCACCTGGGCTTGGATCGGCTCGTCATTGAGGTTGTTGCCGATGACGGTGTGGGGCCAGGCCGGAGCGAACTGGGCGTCGACGCCGGCGAGGTATTGATCCCAGTGGCCCAGCTTCCAGGTGTCCTTGGCGGCCGCGCGGCGCTCGAGGTGAGTCCGCATCACCTCGGTGCTGCTGGCAACCCAGATCACCGACATGTCGGCTCCCTGTTCGGCCAGCGAGGCGGCTTGGCGCTCGAACCAGGCGCGGTTGGCGAACTGCTCGAGAAACGGTGCGATGGCGATGACACTCACCCCGTAGGCGATGTTCTCGCTCACCGCGGCCGCCAAACACTGGTACTCGGCAGGCTCGATGACCTCGCGGTAGAGCGCGGATTCCCGATCGGCGATCGTGCTACCGAGCTGGACGAGTGCCGCGTCCACCACGCTGCGGGTGAGTACTTCCTTGTCGAGGATCGCCCACCTGGTCTCTCGCGCCAGAACCCGGCCGACCTCCGTTTTCCCGCTCCCGGCATAGCCGCCGACGTACACGACCCGCGACTGCGCCGTTCGCGGCCGGTCACCAGCTGCCGCGGCTCGGTCGGCGACCACACGCCCCGACCGGGGGCGGGTGTGGATGAGCCCCTCGTGCCCGAGCTGATCCATCGCCAGGTTGACCGTCCCGATGCTGACTCCCCATCGCTCGGCGAGGGCGCGGGAAGACGGCAGCTTCTCACCCGGCCGAAGCCGGCCCGACTCGATCTCGGTCCTGAGCTCACGCGCGATCTGCCACCGCCGGCCCTCGCTACTGGTCGATTCAGTCATCCCGGCTGAGCCCTCTCTGATCTGCGCTTGTGAGCAACCAAACGCTATCAGTCCGAACCGATCAGCGGGCGACAGCGCAGATCGAGGCGCTTGTACCAACAATCTGGGGAATGTTCAAGAGTTACATCTGAATAGATCAGTTGATACGATCTGAACATTATGTGACCCGGATCTCCCCCTTTGGAGGGGTGCTCGATGAACTTTCAGACTCGGCCCGAAATTTCCTGGAAACCGGGCGAATCATCGCCCGAACCAGTGCATGCGCGGACAGGCGTCAGCGGCTCGAACATCGTCGACTCGAATGCTCTGCGCTCTCAACTGATCAATTCAGATCGCTGGGCAGTGGGTGAGATCGCGTTGTTCTGCCACCGATTCGCCGCCGCCAGCGCAGGGGCTGTTAACCCCTGCCAACTCCCGACACGCCGCCGCGCAGGAAGACGGTGAGGACATGGCTCCGAAACGTTCCTCCGCACCGAGATCTTCACGCCGCGCGACCAAGGCGTCGTCGTGGTGCACGACCGCATTCGTGCTGGTCGGTGTCCCGGTCGGGTTGGGGATCTGCACTCGTCCGATGTGGCCAGCGGGCTGGGCTGATCAGGTCGTGGAAGCCGCCACCCCGGTCGCGGCCGGGGCGGCGGTGGCCACGACGTCGGTCGCGCTGCTGGCGCTGAGCGTCTCGTCCGGTCGCGGCATGCGGCGGCGCCGGTGGGCACGCGCGGTCGAACAGGCCGGTCTCACCCGGAGCCGCCTCGGTGAGCAGTTGGTGCCGAAGTTGGTGTCGAGCAGCCGCGAGGGCGGTGAGCTCGTGTGGCGGGTGCGGATGCTGACCGGCCAGACCCCGCAGGACTGGGACCGCCGCGCGCAGCGCCTGGCCGCAGAGCTCGGTGCCGGCAAGGCTCGGGTCGCCTGGAGCCCGGATCGGATCGAAGAGATCGAGCTGCGGCTGACCCGGAAGCAGGCCGCGTAATGGCGCGGCTCATGTCGGTCAGCCTGACCGAACCCCAAGTGATCGCCCGGCAGAAGACCGTGACACGGCGGATGGGCTGGCGCATGGCGCGCGTCGGTGACCAGCTCACCCTGTGCCGGAAGGTGATGGGCCGCAAGGCCGGTGAGCCGCTGGTGCGCATCGCTCAAGTCGAGATCACCGCGATCAGCCGCGAACCGCTGGCCGCGATCAGCCAGGCCGATCTCGTGGCCGAGGGCTTCCCGGAGATGACGCCGGCCGAGTTCGTCGCCTTCTTCTGCTCCACCCACCGAGGCTGCCGCCCCGACAGCCTCGTTACCCGAATCCAATGGCGGTACCTCACCGCCGCTGACACCACCGAGGAAGTGGCTTGAGATGGACATCGAACCGGAGTTCATCGCTCCCGTCGCCCTGCTGGGGACCGGGATCGGATTCATGACGATCGCGACCGTGTACAAGACGGCCGAAAACCTGGGTGTGCCAGGGTCGGTCGGTGTCACGCCGCTGCTGGCCGGGGCGGGTGCGCTCGGCGCGCGCGCCGTGTGGTCGCGGTGGTCGGCCAAGACCCAGGTGACCCGCGCCGAGCGGGTTGCTGCCCGGGACTGGGCGGACTGGGTCACCGATTTCCCCGAAGACGTCCAGGAGACGGTGCAGATCCTGTCCACCCCCTGGGATGCGGTGAAGAAGTGGGCCGCACTCGGTTTGGGTCGGTTGCCCGATCCGGCGAACGGCGATCCGGGGGAGTGGCCGCAGCTGGTGCCGTCGCAGAGCTCCTACCCGCCCGACCGCGGCATCATCTCCGTGCCGGTGGGGTTGCGGCTGCGGCTGCGCATGAGCGACGGCCAGGAGCGCCGCCACTACGAGGAGAAGCTCAAGCGCATCGCGGTCGCCCTCGACGCCGACGCCGCTCGCGTGGTCGGCTCACGGGGGCGTGTGATCTGCCTGGACGTGCGCTACTTCGATCCGATCAAGGAGCTGGTGCCCGTTCCGGTCCCCGCCGAGCCGGTCGACCTGAAGAAGCTCAACCCCGGCATGCGCGAGGACGGCGAGCACTGGCTCGTGCCGCTGTTCGAACGCAACATCCTCGGCGTCGGCCTGCCCGGATCCGGCAAGTCCGGGTTCGTGGCGTCGCTGCTGATGGCGACCGCTCCCGCCGCCCGTGACGGCCTGCTCGTGAACTTGATGATCGACATGAAGTTCGGTGTCGAGGCCGCGCGGATGAAGGGGCTGCTGCATCGCACCGCGACCGATGCGGGCTCGAGCGGGCAGATGCTGGAGTGGCTGCGCTGGACGGTGATCGAGGAACGCGGCCGCGAGATGGAGGCCCTGGGCCTGTCCAAGCACGTCATCACCACCGGCGCCCCGATGTATCACCTGATCATCGACGAGATCGCCGAGCTGCTCGACGACCCGAAGACCCGCACCGACTTCCTGCGGGTGCTGGTGTCGATCGCGCGGCTGGGTCGCGCCCTGGGCGTCTCCATCTCCGGGTACACGCAGCTGGCGAACAAGAAGATCCTCGACATGCTGCGGGATCTGTTCCAGATCCGGATCGGCATGCGCCTGAGCTCGCCGGAGCAGATGGTCATGGTCTACGGCGATCACCACGCCGCCGAGCGTGGCGCCGACAACACCAACATCCCCGACAAGGGCAGCGCCGGCATCGCCTACGTCTTCGACGACTCCAGCTCCCAGATCGTGCGTGTGCGCGCCTACTTCGTCTCCGACGAGAACCTGGCCTGGGCCGCGCAGACCTACCCGCCGTACCCGCACCCGCATGTGCAGGAAGCCGCCGCCCAGGCCGCCGCGGTCGGTGGGCAGCGCGCCGCAGGGGGCAAGCCGGTGGTGTCGATCGACTCCGCGCGTCGTCGCCGCGGTGACGGCGAGATTCCCAACGTCACGGGGTTGCTGCTGGCCGAGATCGACGCCGAGGCCGAGGAATTGAGCAAGAAGATCGGTGACGCCCTGGCCGAGGACCAGCAGCGCGACAAGCGCGAGAGCGCCGACGAGCCGCTCGACGGCATCGACTTCGACGAGCTCGGCGACGACGACCGCAGCGACGACACCGACGACGCCGACGCTGCCGACGGGTTCGCCTGAAATCCACACAATTGGACCGTTAACAGTCTAGACTGTTAAATATCGGTTCCGCCTTGAACTCCCACCCCCAACGGGTGGGCGACCAGAGAAAAAAACCAGTTCAGGAAGGCAAATCATGACCCTCACCTTCGATCTCGCCCGCAGCCTGCTCGCGCCGCCGACCGCCGCCGAGCAGGCCCTGATCGACACCCTGACCGCCATCTCGTCGACCACCCACCAGTACGCGATCAAACTGCCCAACGGCCGCTGGTGGCGCAAGGTCTCCACCCGCCTCGCCTCCCCGAACCACACCACCCCGACCGTCTTCCACGACCGCGCCCGCGCCGCCGACGAGATGTTCGACATGACCGCCCAGGCCATCGACGACTACGGCCCCCAGGACTACCAGCCGCAGCTGATGGTTCGCGAGGTCGTCATCCGCGGCAACGAGATCAGCACCGGGCCGTGGTACCCGGCCGAAACGGTGCGGTGAACGCCATGACGATCCTGCACCCGTTCCGCCGTCACCGTGACGACGAGCTCGCGCGTCTGCGGGCCGCGCTGGCGGATCGCGACCGGAAACTCGCCGAGCTGGAGCGGCAGCTGGAAGACGCGCTGGATCGGGAGTCGATGCACGTCAACGCTCCCGACATGGAGCGTCTGACCTCAGCTGCGGAGATCGAGCGTTATGGCGCCCCACGCGCCTGCCACCGCGCCGGCCCGGCCGCTCGGCCACAGCTGAAGGCGTTGGCAGGCAACGTCACCGAGCTGACGATTACCGCCCCGCACATCGAACGCGGCGTGTGGGCGGGGTTCTCGCGATGAACGATCGGCTGGGTTCCCACGACATGTGGGCTGGGCTCGTCGTCACCGGACCGATCCGCGGCCAGGACATGACGATCACGAACTGGTCGTGCGAGGACACCGGCCGGGGGCTGAGCGTCGACGAGGCCAAGGCCATCACCCGCCAGCACCTGGAATGCCCCGGTAACGCCCCCCGGATCTGCCGGATCAAAGCCGCCGCCATGGCACTGCTCATCGACGAAGGCGTGCTCGTCCCGGCACGCAACTACTCCACCTTCTGAACAAAGGGACGCCCCAGCCAGCGTGAACCTGGCTGGGACGTCCCTCAGATCATCTCATCACAGACAGGACGTCCCGATGCGAATCACCACCTCCACCGAGGTCGCACTCGCCGAGAAGATCGCCGCCAGCGCCCACCAGCTGCTGACGCTGCTGGCCGAGCTCGACGACCTCGAAACCCTGATCCAGAAGGCGACCCGCGTCGACTGCGCCGGTAGCGCCCTCTACCTCGAGGTGCTCGACACCAGCGACCTGCCCATCACCCCGCAGACCCTGATCGACGCCGTGCGCGAGCGCCTGCCCGAGCAGCTGCGCGCCCTCGTCGGCACCGGCCGCGTCCCCCGCTGACCCACGCGGCGATCACCACATCTCACGACCCGAAAGGCCCACACAGTCATGACCATCACCGATCTCGATGCCGCCGCCCCCAGCACCGACTGGCGCGATAAGGCGGCCTGCGCCGGCCATCCCGACCCCGACCTGTGGTTCCCGATCTCCTCGGACGACCCCGCCACCGAAGCCAAAAGGATCTGCCGGGGCTGCCCTGTCCGCGAGATCTGCGGCATGATCGCGGTCCGCACCAACGAGCAGTACGCCGTCGCCGGCGGATACCGCACCTCCAACGCCGACGAGCGCGCCGAGCTGGAGGAAGAGCTGGGATTCGGGCCCCGCCGAGCGCCCAAGGTCCGCTGCACCGAGTGCGGCACGGTGTTCGCCACCCGCACCAAGTTCACCACCTGCGAGGACTGCAGGGGCTTTACCCCGGTCGAAGATCTTCACCGCCACATCAACACCCTGCTGGACGCCGGACGCAGCGCGCGCAGCCTTGCCGCCAGCGCCGGTGTCGGAGTCTCCACGATCTGCAAGCTCGCCAAAAAAGAGGACGGCTGGCAGAACGTGCACAAGACGATCGCCCGCCGCATTCTCGCCATCACCCTCGACGACGCGGACGCCGTGGCATGAACACCAACACCAACATCGACGGCGCCGCGCCGCAAGACCAGATCGTGGCCCGCCCCGAGTCCACCACGCTGCCCGAGCTCGCGGCCGCCGACGCCGGCGCGCTGTTCACCGCCGCCTTGCGCCTGGCCGCCGCGGTCGAGGCGGGCTCGATCAGCAGGGCACTGGAGGCCGCACACCGCGCCCACAGCGCCGCCGCCAACCTCGCCTGCGCGCTCGACGACATCGCAAACGCCGGTGACGACGAGGATCTCGCGTTCGACTTGCTCGCGTTCCAGCGCCGCATCGCCGGTCAGCTCGACACCGCCGTCGCGGCCTTCGACACCAGCACGGAGGTCCTGCCGTGACCAGCGCCTACTCCCCCCGCATCGAGCAGCTGCTCGCCCGCGGCCGTGCCGAACTCGGCCGCGGCGGTCACCGATCGACCCCGAAGCTCGGCGAGATCAGCATCGCTGTCGTCGACCACGGTGACCGCTACATCCTCACCGACTCCCATCCCGATGGGATGCGCGTGCACATCCGCAAACCGGCGACGGCCGAGGCCGTCAACGACGCCATCCGCGAGGCGATCGCCCACAACAGCGACTGGTTCGCCGACGTACTGACCACGAACCTTCCCATCGACGATGAGACCGAGACCGATCATGACCACCTCTGACACCACCGCCACCGCGGTCCTGGACCGATCCGACTCCCTCTATTCCTCATCCGTCGACGCGTCGGTGCCGGAGGTCTACATCTCGGCGATCTCCGTGGCCGAGATGTTCGTCGACGCCAGCTATCAGCGCGAGCTCGACAAGCCCCGGGCCCGCGCGATGGCCAAGACATGGGATCGCCGCCTCGTCGGCGTTCTCGACGTCGCTGATCGCGGCGCTGGATCCCTGGCCCGCTACGCGGTGATCAACGGCCAGCACCGCGCCGCAGCCGCCCGCCTGATCGACCCGGACATGGCCCTGGTCGCCAACGTCCACACCGGTCTGACCGTGGCAGACGAGGCTCGGCTGTTCCACGAAATCGACGCCAAGACGCGGCGATTGACCACGTGGGACCGGTGGCGCTCGCGCCGCGCGGCCGCGGACCCGACCGTCGCCGCCATCGAGGACATCGTCGGCGAGGTCGGGCTGACCGTCGCCGAGGCCGCCACGGACGGCGTCGTCCGCTGCACCAGCACCCTCGAGCGGATATACCGCACCGGCGGGAAGCTGCTGCTGGGCAACACCTTGCGGCTGATCATCGATGTCTGGGGCCGCCGCCTCGACGCCGTCGACGCCCCGCTGGTCGCCGGCGTGGCCCTCATCCTGCGCAGCTACGAGCAGCAGCTCGACCACGACCGCTTCGGCGAGGTCCTCGTCGACCTCGCGCCCCGCCAGGTCAAGGCCCGCGCGATGGCGCTGAAGGAGACCGAGAAAGGCCAGAACGGTGCGCTCGTCGCCCTGGTGATGATCGGCGCCTACAACTCCTCGCGCGGCCCGAAGCTCAACCGCGACGAACTGCGCCGCTGACCTCCACCCCATGTCGTCCAGGGAATCCGCACCCAAGGAGGAATCCGTGAAATCACTGCACCGCCAACGTCATTCGCGTATGGCTTCGGCGGCCGCGCCCACCCGGCAGCACCACCGGCTGCAGCTGGCGCCGCGAGAGACCGACACCACCGGCCGTCAGCTGTTCAGCGGGTCGTGCAGCTGCGGCGAGATGACCCCGACCCCGAGCTGGGGAACCGACGAAATCCACCACGCGCACACCCTCCACACCCAGATGCACACCGCCTTGCTCGAGCTGCGCCGCATCAACGGCCCCGCCGAGCAGCACAGGAAGGACAACAACCGATGATCGCGATGTACCGGTTCCGCCGCTGGGTTCGGCGTGAGGCCGCCGCCGCGCGCCGCGAACCCGACACCATGGCCCGCCACGCCCAGACCGAGGCCCTCGAGCCCGGATCCCTGCGTTGTGTCACCCTCCGCGACCGCGTCGGCGGCCCCTGGTGGTTGTTCGGCGCGTGGGGTCCGCTGCGCACCGTCGATATCTCCACCGGCTGCCCCCGCTGCGGCGAACCCCGCGGCGTCCCGCGCTGGCGCGGCCGCGTCCAGACCTGGACCAACCCCTGCGGGCACCGCGACCGGCCGCGGGTGGTCATCACCGAGGCCGACCAGATCATCCTCGGCGCCCGTGTCGACGCCAACGTCCAGCGCATCCTCGCGCAGTGGCCAGCGGAATCATGACCCTGACCAGCATCGGTGGCCACCATTCGACCCGCGCCGGGTCGAATGTGTGGCTCACCCCGCCGGGGATCCTCACAGCGCTCGGCCCTTTCGACCTCGACCCGTGCGCAGCCATCGACCGGCCATGGGATACCGCACGCCAGCACATCGCCCCACCGGACGACGGCCTCGCCGCCGACTGGACCGGGCGGGTCTGGCTGAACCCGCCCTACGCCGCCGTCGACCGCTGGCTGTCCAAGCTCGCCGAGCACGGCCAGGGAGCCGCGATCGTGTTCGCGCGCACCGAGACCCGCTGGTTCATCAACGCCGTGTGGGAACGCGCGACCGCTGTGTTGTTCCTGCACGGACGCCTGCACTTCTACCTGCCCGACGGCTCCCGAGCAGCCGGAAACGCCGGCGCGCCATCTTGCCTGGTCGCCTACGGAGCCCTCGATGCCTCCCGGTTGGCGACCTGCGGGTTGGCGGGCAGGTTCGTCCGGCTCAGGGAGGCGCCATGAGCCTGCAGACGGACATCGAACGATTCGCCACACCGGCGCGCGCGACCACCGCCGCATAAATCCCCCAACCCCGGAAGAAAACCCAACCAGGAGGAAGAAATGGCTCTGATCAGTCTCGAGATCCGGTGGAGCGACGGTTCCCCGATCACCATCACCGCCGAGCAGGTGACCGCGCATTTCGCGATCGCGCCCACGCTCACCGCCCGCCAGGACGGCACCCTCACCTTCGCCGACCACGGCCGTTCACTGACCCACATCCCCACCGGGCTGCTGGTCACTCGCTCCGGATGGCTGGACCTGCGCCGCTACGCCACCGAGCTGGAGAAACTGCCCATCGACTGGGCCACACTCACCCACGCCTCCGACCTCACCGCCGAGCAGGCACAGCAAGTTCGCGCGGTCAGCGACCGGCTGATGGCCGAAGACGACACCAGCTGGCCGTGGCCGGAGTGGGTGGGCGACGAATCCCGGCCCGCGCTCTCACTTCTGGCCACCGAGATCGACCAGGAGCTCAAGTTCACCGACCGCTACGACTTCATCACCACAGTGACGAAGTCCCTGCGCGCCGACCACCCCGATCTGGCCCGCACCGTCGATGACCATCTGCGGGCAGCGCTCCTCGGCCGTCACGTCACCGGATACGGCCTGGTCTACCTTCTGTCGGTCCTGCACCGTGTCGACCCGGCCGCGGCCGACCGCGCCGCCCGCAACCTCGTCGGCGCATGGGAGGACGGCAGCTCGATGGACGAGTGGCTGTTCCAGTGGCGCACCGAGCTCGCCGAAGGCGTTCCGCTGACCCTGCACGAATTCCCCGACCTCCCGCTGCTCGAGCAGGCGGCCGTTTGATGCGCAGGATCACCACGCTGAGGTGCCTGTGCGGCGCACAACTCGACGAAGTCGACACCGACACCGGAATCTCGATCGCCTGCAGCGACTGCGGAAGCGCCGAGGCGTGGCCTGAACACATCACCGACATCATCGACCTCGATCGGACCGAATCATGACCACCGTCAAAGTCGGCACCACCGACCTCCGCCACGCCCTCAACGCTGTGCGCGTGCACGCTTGCACCGACAGCGAGATCCCGCCCATCCACCGCATCCGACTCGCCGTCGACCGGCAGAACATCGTTGTCACAGCGACCGACATGTTCACCGCCGGCCTGGCCATCGCGTCGGTCTTGGACAGCGCCGACGAACCCGGGCAGTACCCGTGCACCGTCGACATCGCACCCTCCGACATCAAGAACATCCTGCAGATCTTCACCGCGGGCAAGGAGAAGAGCGACACCCCGGAATTCGAGCTGCGCCTGGACATCACCAAGGACAGGATCACCATCACCGACTGCTCCGGCCTGATCGACGGACACGCACTGACCGTGCCGCGCATGCCCACCGATGGCGGCACTCTGTGCACCATCCCCGGCCTCATCGCCCGCCAGCACGGCAGCGATGCCACACAGCTCACGGACATGTCGGTCGGGGGTGAGATGCTGGCGCGCTTCAGCGCCGCGTCCAACGCCTACGGCCAGGCACTCGACATCGAGGCGCACTCGGCCAGCCGCGCCCTGCTGATCCGCTGCGGGGAAAGCTTTCTCGGCCTGATGATGCCGCGCCAGCTCCTCGACCGCGACCGCGACGACCGCCGG
The DNA here is from genome assembly GCF_040681035.1 of Nocardia sp. NPDC051911. NCBI lineage: Bacteria > Bacillati > Actinomycetota > Actinomycetes > Mycobacteriales > Nocardiaceae > Nocardia > Nocardia sp. NPDC051911. The sequence continues at coordinate 26,856 of NZ_JBFAXY010000043.1, read as the reverse complement.
GAATGGTCCGCCGGATGGGACCGCCGCCTGCCTGACATCGTCGCCGCGGCCGAGGCCGAGCGCATCGAGCAACACGCCCAGGTCGACATCGTCGACCTCGACGCCGACGAGATCGGCGACGACCGCGACATGTTCCTGCGCGCGGTCGATCTCGTGGTCCGGTCGCAGTTCGGTGCGGTGTCGATGCTGCAACGCCGGATGCGGATCGGGTTCGCCAAGGCCGCACGCCTGCTGGATCTGATGGAGCAGGCCGGCATCGTCGGCCCGAAACCTGAAGGGACCGCAGCGCGCGAGGTACATGTGCGTGCCGAAGACCTGGATTCGCTGCTGGCCGATCTGCGTGCCAGCGAACAGGACGGCGGCGACCGATGACCATCGGATCCGCCTCGATCGTCATCCGCCGATACGCCGCCGATCTTCTGGAGGTGTCCCATGGCTGAGGTCCTGCAGCTGCTACCCGCAGTGTGGCATTGCGACCGAAATTTCGACCGCCTGGTGAACGCCGATCTGCGCGACAGCCGCGGCATCGGAACGCAATACGCGGTGCTTCGCAGGAAGGAGAACCGCGTCCGTTGGCTGCACACACTCCTCAGCATTCGCCAGTCGATCATTTCGCAGAGCGCGCAGGACAACGCCCGGCTGCGGTCGCATCCCGACCGAACCGCTGGTGGAAGGCCGTCGAAGGCCTACGTCGCCGCCAAGAGCGAGATGGCCGACCGGAGGGCGAAACGGGAACGGGTGATGCGTGTGGTGAACGAGCGGATCGGGGAGGCGCGGCGGCTGATCGGCGCTGCTCCGATCGCGCGAAGCACTGCCGGTGCGATCGTCTGCCAGCTGCTCGAAGCCGATGCGTTTCTTCACGACGGTGACGTGGGAGAAGCGCGGCAGATGCTCGCCGGACTGGTTCGCGCCCTGAACGGAGAGGAGGCAGCGTCGTGACCAGTAGCAACCGTCCGCCCGTGGTCACGCTGTGCGGCAGCATGCGGTTCTTCGACCTGATGCTGGTGACCGCTGCCGAACTCACCGGCCGCGGAGAGATCGTGCTCGCCCCGTTCGTCGTCGTCGACGCCGGCGATCAGGACAGCACCGCCAAGGCCGCGCTCGACGAGCTGCACCGCCGCAAGATCGACCTCGCCGACCGCATCGTCGTCGTCACCGACCACACCCGGTACCACGGCGAATCCACCCGCGCCGAAATCGCCTACGCCACCGAGCACGGCAAACCCGTCGACTGGGCCATCCACACCCCCAGTACGAGCACGTGCACAACAGCAGCTACCACACAAGCGCGGGGGTCGGAATGACTTCCACGAGCATCGAGTGGACCGAGGTCACCTGGAATCCGGTCACCGGCTGCGATCGGATCAGCGCCGGATGCGACAACTGCTATGCGCTGAAGATGGCCAGGCGGCTCAAAGCGATGGGCGCGGCCAAGTACCAGAAAGACGGCGATCCGCGAACCAGTGGCCCAGGATTCGGTGTCGCAGTTCACGAGGACGCGATGACCGAGCCGTTGCGGTGGCGGTCGGCGCGCCTGGTCTTCGTCAACAGCATGTCCGACATCGCCCATGCCCGTGTTCCGCGTTGGGCGCAGGCGTCGATCTGGGCTGTGATGGCGCTGACGCCTCGGCATCAGTATCAGATCCTGACCAAGCGCTCCAAGCGCCTGGCCACATTGTTGACCGACCCCGCCTTCTATGCCGAGATCACCGACGCCATCCACAAGATCCTGGATCAGTTCGACGGCCGATTGCCGGTCGAGGACGTGGATGCGGCGATGCGGTGGGCCGATCCTCGTCAGCGGCTGCGTGGTGAAATCCCAGCTCCGCTGCCGAACGTGTGGATCGGGACATCGATCGAATCGGACGACTACTGCTGGCGCGCAGACGAACTGCGGCGGACCCCGGCCGCGATCCGGTTCCTGTCGTGCGAGCCGCTGCTGGGGCCACTGCCCAGCCTGGACCTCGCCGACATCGACTGGGTGATCGTCGGCGGCGAATCCGGACACAGGTTCCGGCCGCTGGATCTCGACTGGGTGCGTGACCTGCGGGACCGCTGTGTGCAGCGTCGCGTCAGCCTGTTCTTCAAGCAGGTCGGGGGCGTCCGCCCGAAGGCCGGCGGCCGGTTGCTGGACGGGCGGACCTGGGACGAGATGCCCAGTCGCTGAGGGGGTCTCAGGGTCCGCAGCGGCGTGAACCCGCTGCGGACCCGGCTCCACCGAAAACACACAGACCAATTTCTAGACTGATAACAGTTTAAACTGCTAGAGTGGGTTGTGGCGGAACGGACATCGTGAACATGCCCGATCCGCCCCATCACTCCCGAACGGAAAGGGGCGCCACCCCATGCAGGATCCCACCAACATCGAGTTGACTCCGGAAATCCTCGAGCGCAACCGGAAGCTGGTCGCCCAAGCCCCGGCCATGATCAAACGCAACCGCGAGCTGATCGCCCAGCTGCTCGAAGTGGCGGATCTGCCACCGGCCCCGACCCGTGGCGACGACCCGGCCGCCAGTGCCCGGACCCGTCGGTCTCGGGTCGCGGCGCGTGAGCAGCGCACCCGCGCCGACATCGTGAGAAGCCGATGAACGGCACCGCGTCACGCACCTAACCACCCAGACCCCGGTGCCGCCCCGCTGCGATGGGGCAGAGGGCGGCACCGGTCACCAATCCGAAAAGGCGAACCATGACCGCGAAATACGTTCTGAGCATCACCCCCACCGAGCAGGGGTACGAGAACAACCCGGCCTGGAAATTGGGAACCGCGATCAGCGTCTACAGCCGCCAGGAGCTGGATACGCGACTGGCCGCCGCGAAGGTCGCGGAGCGCGCCGGTGAAATCTCCGCCGTCAGCGTTCGCGCACTCACCCACGCTGAGCAGCTCGAAGCCGAGCGCTGCCGCCGCCTGCACGTGCGGCGGCAGCAAGAACGCGCTCGCGCGCAGCAGCGCTCCCACAGCCGCGAGCGGTGACCCACAACGCAGCTGAAGAAGGAGAGACCACCATGCCCATCACCAGCCAGGATCTTGTCGCCAACCACCTCGAGGCGGTGGTGCGCGCCGCCCAGGCCCGCATCGATCGCTACCACGCTCCCGAAGCTCCCGTCTGGGAGACGGAACCGGCGCTGGCCGTGCAGGATCTGGCCGAGATCCTGCGTGGCATCCGATTCACACCGACGTTCCCGTCGCTGGGGCGGTTCGTCGACGACTTTCTTGCCAAGCGCCACGCACGGCAAGTCACCGACATCAACGAGGTCGTGTGGTGCCCCGAGTGGTGGCAGCACGCCGAGGCCCTCTGGAAATTCGGCCTGTTGTGGCAGGGCTACGAGCATGTCCGCGCCACCGGCGGCCCGCTGGAGATGAGCGATTTCGCACTCCACCACATCGACCCGCACATGCGGGAGATGTTCGACCCGAGGGGCCCATTCAAATTTTGCAGCGTCCGCCACGGGCACAAAGACATGCTCAAGCCCCTGCCCAGTCGCATCGACAAAGCCCCAGACGGGCTTTTCGCCGGTCCTCCGACCACCACCGCCACGCTCACCGTGGCCTGAAGAGAAGGAAACCAGTGATGGATCACGAGAAATTCATGCGAGGGCACGAGAAGCGGATGGCCCGCATCGATGCTCGCATGCAGCGCATCGCCGAACTCGCCAAGGAGGCGAAGGCCAAGCAGCTGGCGCGCGACGAATGGTACCGAGCTCTGCGAGTTCGCCAAGGGCGATCACCTGAGCCCCGCATACCGGAAATCAGCCCCCGCGAGCGATAGGCGGACCCGGTCACCATTGAAGGATTCAAAATGACCACCACCACCGACTATCCGTACGTCACCACCGTGCACCGTCCCGGACTGCCGGACGTGCACCTCGGATTCGCGTTCGCGCACCAGGCCGAGCATGCAACCTGGTCGCTCACCAGCGACTTCGTCAACACCGCGCACGTGCAGGGAACCACCGTCACCTGGTCACCGACCCCTGACGGTGTGTCCGCACTACCTCCGGTGCCGACCGATCCCTACACGCTGGCCGAGCTGATCGCCACCGAGGGCGACGACCAGCCGATCGAGCACGCTTTCCCCGATCTGTTTTCGCGGCTGAAGGCGCAGCAGGGCTACGAAGCGGCGGCGCAGATCTGGCGTGCGGCCTGCTACCAGCTGGACAGCGACGAGTTCGAGGAGGACTGACCGATGCCTTTCCCGGCAAATTCGACAGACCACGTCGTGAAGCCGAACCCCACGTGCCCGTTGTGTGCGCCGAGTTGGCCGCCCGCCCGGCGCGCGCGGCGGATCCGCATTCGCCCGGCCACCGCGGCGGCTGTCGCTGTCGTCGGCGCGGCGGCTGGGTATGCGCTCGGCTACACCCACGGCTGGAATGCCTTCTGACGATGGCGCGATCCGCTTGACCTGCACATCTCCTCAACTCGAAAGGTTTTCCGTGTCATCTACTGCCGCTTCTCCCCTGGTCTTCGTCGACATCGAGACCACCCATACCGATCCGGGTCTGCGCCGGCCGTGGGAGATCGCGCTGATCCGCCGTGAACCCAACGGCTGGCAGAAGCAGATCACAATCCTGATCGAAGACGTAGACCTGTCCCACGCCGATCCCCGCGCGCTCGATGTCGGGCGCTTCTACGACCGGCACCCGCAGTACGCGCCGACGCCACCGCTGGTGCGCGGCACCCCGCCCCCGTCGATCACCTGCACCGGAGAAGACGACGTCTTCTACCTGACGGAGGCCACCGCGGCCGCCGTCGTCGACGACTGGACCGCACCCAGCGCCAACGGGCGAGCCCGGTTCGCGGGCTACAACGTCTGGTTCGACGCGGACACCCTGGACGCGATGCTGCGCCGTCATCGACGTCTGCCGCAGTGGGACTACCACCTGATCGACGTGGGCAACATGGCCGCAGGCCGCCTCGGCATCGCCGAGCCGATGCGCAGCTACGAGCTGTCCCGCGCGACCGGCGCCGAACCCCCGAGCGAAGCCGAGCAACACACCGCACTCGGCGACGCCCGATGGGTGATGCGGTGGTGGGACCAACTCACCTCCCCCGTTCCCGACGATCACGGATCAACGGCCACCGAGCACGTCGCATGGGAGGCGGCCACCCACTGACCGCGCCCCGCCGTTCCTGTCAGTGACCCGAGAGAGGATCACCGCGAGCCAGGACGGCACCGACCCCCCCGAAACGACAGAGAGGCAACGATAATGGGCACATCTGCCAGTCAGACCGTCGAAGACCTGGCCACCGACGCTTATATCGCGCTCCAGGAAGCTCAGGAAGCCGTGGAACGGCTCGCCGCCCGCATAAACGCGCTGGCAAGCCACCCCGACGAACCAGAGGTCTACTGGGCGCGAGAGGCCACCGAAGCGGCAACCAAATCGCTCGACAACGTCGGGGCGGCACTCCCGCCGGACGGCCTGTACAAGAAGACCGGAGAAACGTGGGCGGCGTCGCAATAGCCCCCTGCTGAGTCCTCAACGGCCTTCGAATGGCGGGCCGGGGACGCTTTCACCGTCCCCGGCCCGCTCACCATCATCACAAGCTCAAGGAGCGAAATGGACATCACCCCAACTTCCGGGCCGTGCCTGCTCGAGCACAGCCCGGACACCGGATTGGCCCCGTCGCGGACGATCTGCACCGACCTGCGTAGCGCGCTCGCGCTGGCCGTCCAGACCGTCGAGCCGGGCCCGCCTGAGGTGTGGCCGGACGAATGGCCTTGCGAATCGGTGAAAATCACCTGTGCCCGCGCGGACGGCAGCCTGCCCGACCCCGACCTGTGGGTATCCGGCCCGACACTCCACGTGTACAAGCAGCTGCTCACCTGGGCCGCGGATGCTTCGGTGCCGAATCTGGTGGCCGCGCTGACCGGCGAGACCAACCCGTCCGCGAACGACCTGCGCGCCGCAGTGGCCGATCCGATCCGGCTGGCCGCTGCACTGCGCGCGACTCACGGCCACACGTGGACAGAGCAGCAGTGACGGCGTGGTCGTAGAGACCGCCAGGCGTCAGCAGTGACCAACCTGAAGGCGAAAGGCCGGGGGCGTTCCCGCTCCCGGCCTTGCTTGTCGGCCGAACTGGTCGGTGCGACAGGCGGAAAATAGACGATTAGCGAAAGGACCGAGCGATTATGTCGACCTGCCGATTCCCGATCGTGAATGACGGAAAACTGATAGGCGCATGTGGAGGCGGGGTCCCCGTCGACGCAGAGCCGGTCAACGGGCGCGTGCCGATGCTGTGCGGCCGTGTCGTGTCCGGGATGCGTCACGACCTGAAAACCCTGTGCCTGTGGCGTTCGGAGGTCGACGGCCTGGCGCTGCACCAGTTCGTCGCTGCGCTCAAGACCGCAGAGGATCAGATGGTCGTCGCGCGTGAGGTGCTCGATGTCTGGCGTGACGAGCTTGTCGGTGGCGGGGAGATCTCGAGCGAACCGGGAGACGATGTCGCGCACCACCTGGCCGACGCCATCCGATCGATACGTGCCAGCCGCGCTGTTTTGGAAACCGACTGCGGATATCACGTGCGCTGACGATGCGGCGGGGTCGCGACCAACTCACCACAGAACCGACCACATAGACTGATAAAAGGCTGACAGTCTATAATCCGGGTATGACTGAACGGACGGACAGAACCGATGTCTAGCGGCGAACGCGCCAAGACTTCAGCAGTGGAGGACCGGTCCGACTGGCTGACATGGACGCTGAAGATGCCGCCCGAGCAGAGCGATCACTGGAACGACCTGCTGGCCAAGCTGGCCAAGCAGGCCGGACTGCGTGTGCGCACCAGCGGCCGCGCCAGCACCCGCAGCGTCGGCAGCATCAGCCGACGCGACATGGTCGAGGCCCTGGTCGAGCTGGCCGAGCACGACTCGGCGGTCTGGGACCTGCTCGTCGACAAGATCCGGGTCTGGGAGCCGCGATAAGCCGCGGCAGCTTGAGATCCGCCACGGGCCCGAAGCGATGCGCTCCGGGCCCGTTTTGCGTGGCAGGACGTACGGCAGCCCCGGGAGCCGGTCTCCAGGGCGTGCCTCCTGGGTTGTTCTTGCCCTGCCGCTGGGATTCAGGGCGTGTCAGCGGATGCTGCGAAGGTCATCGGGGTGCTGCGTGTATGTGATGAGTTGCCAGAATCCGGGCGAGTAGATCCGGACACCGTGGGTCTTGCTCTGGACTTTGAGAACGCCGGATTCGTAGATGTGGAACTGATCGTCGTCGCCGAAGCTGAGCCCTGCCGGAGATGTGTCCTCGGGTGTGTGCACAGTGAAAGCCATACCGCGAATTGTGAACGCGGACACCGAAACATCCCCGATCCGGCCGGGCAAGCCCTCCCCTTCGTAGGTCGGCAACGTCGGACCGCGGCCGTCGGACGAGCACCATGGACGCGACTTCGGCCCCGGTGCAGGATCCGGGGCCGAAGCGGTAGTGAGGCGAACTTCCTCGATGGGATATCGAGGCCGCGTCGGCGTTACCCCTGCTGACCTGGGGTGACTGGTAGCTCTGCCTCGGGTGTCGCGGCCGACGATAGGTGCTTGACATGTCACGGTGTAGTGGCAGGCTGCTGGGTGAGGTCGGGGTCTGAAGCGTTGGAGTTCGGGCACTGGCCGGGGCATCGCAGGTTCGGCCGGGACGCCAGGGCTGGGCCTGCGATGTCGTGTGCGCGGGCATGACACGCGTGAATTGCGGTACCGGGCATCGGGGTGAGCGTGGCTGTAGTGTCTGCGGCTGTCACGAACATCCATCCCTGCGGTCATCGTGACAGCGCTCGAGGGGCGGGCACCCCCGAGTCCCGCTCACTCCTTTGCTGGGCGGGTCTGCGGGTGTCGCCCCCCCGGGTGTCTCCCGGCGTGAACCATGTTCCCCACGCGGCGATGGGCAGGCCCGCCCGCAACCTCACCCACCGAGGCGGGCCTAACGCTGGCCTGGGCTCGAGCAGTCCTACGACTGCCATTCCGGGGCGTCGACCGGGTCGCGGGAGTACCAATGTCCCGTCCAGGCCCGACCCGCGTCCCGCGCGGCGAAGAAGGCATCGTCGTCGTCGAGGTCGGGAGAGTGGGCGAACACTATCCCTCCGCTGTGAAATCGGCGGGCGCGCACGACTGTCCGGGCTTCTCTCTCGGCCCAGTACATCCGATCCGCGGTCCACCACTGCTGCGCGGTCCATCCCCCGACGATCTCGCCGTGCTCATCGATCGGCGGATAGCACATCTGGTAGACGAACCGTGCGGTAGTCGGGTTGCGCTCGTACAGCCATTGGATCCACGCGGGCACCACCGGGTAGAGCGCGTGGGCGGCGCGGGCGGCGAATCCGCTGTGTGCGGTCGGGCTGCCGGGGTCGCGCTGCGCCGCCGCTGTCACTCGGCCGAGGGCGGCGGAATCCATTCGGGCACTGCGCCGCTTCCGATTCCGAGACGTCATAGCAGACGACTATAAGGATGCTGCGATGCCGGAGCGGGGACATCGGCTCGAATGGTCACCCCGGGCACCGACAGGAACCACAGTTCGGCGCCGGTCTGTCGAGTCGGTGCCCGCCCGGTTCAGTCACTGGTCGGGCGGCGGCGCAGTGTCACCAGCGCGACGGTGCACAGGATCGCCAGCGCGACCATCGCGGTGATCATCAGCACGTTCTTGAGGGTGGACTCTCCGGTGACGGCGGGAAGGGTGATCGCCAGGATCACCGATCCGACCGCGCACATCAGCAAGCTGGCCTGGAAGACCTGCACCTCTCGACGGCGCAGGAGGCGAGAAAGAACCATCACGGCGACGCTGGGAAACCAGATCCCCGCACCGATCCAGAACAGAGTGGTCATGTAAGTCCCCTGCCTTGTCTGTCGTGCATGTCTGCTGGCGGCGGCTACTTCGACCGGGACTGACCGGCCTCTGCCGCCGCGTCACGACCGTTTCCGGGGACGTCCGGGTCGTTGCTTTCCGAGGAATCCTCGGGCGCACCGGCCCGGTGCTGCTTCCACCACGGGGTCTCCTCGGGGCTGTCGCTGCTCGCGGGCTGGGCATCCGCGATCGCGGCACTGCGGGCGAGTCTGGCCACCCGTTCGGCTGATTCGCGGATATGGATGTCGCGGATCGACGCCTCGATCCGTGCGGGGATGATCACCGCGAGCACGACGTACCCGCATACGCAGCACACCAGGCACGCCGGCGCGACAGAGACGACGGCCGTGATCTCGCCGGTGGACAGCTCGGTCGGGCGCCGGGAGATGACCGAGACATTCCCTCCGACACTGACCAGCGCTGCGGACACCAGCAGCAACTGGTAGACCAGGGCCAGCGGCTTGATCCGCTCGTGAGGCATCCGCGCCAACATGACGTAGGTGTAGGCGATCTGGGCGACACTGAGGCCGACCACCACCGGCCACAACCAGGCCAGGCCCTCGGGAACTCCCGCCAGCCGCGCCAACGTGCTGGTGAAGGAGAACGACGCGATGCTCGCGGCGAGGACCAGCACCGCGGACAGGCCACTGAGCATCCACGGCATGGTGAACAGGACAGGGCGGGGATAACGGTCCATCCGGGCTTCTCCTACTGAGTCGAACACCGGCACACAGACACTGCCCCAACAGAATACGATCACTCACCGGACGCGCTCACGGAATCACGCTGTCCGACAACTATTTTCCGTGTAGGTAGCACCGTCGGACTGTGCTTGCTCCGACTGATCCGCGAACGGCAACCCAAGGTCGGCGAGGCGTTCAGTGGGTTCGTGGCTTCAGCAGCCGCCGCCACCGGGGAACCGCCCGGGCCGGGGCCGGGTCGCTGATTGTGTCGGTGGGGGGTTCGGTGGCCGGCCGTTCGGTCCAGGACCCGGTCTTGGTCGCGCGGGTGGACCCTTCGCCCAGGACACGAGTCGCGATCGTCCACACCGCGGGCAGCTCTTCCAGCGCGGTCTCGTCGACCTCGCCGCAGGCCTGTGCGGCGGTGTCGATGTCGGGGTGCAGCGACAGGTGCAGCACGGCGCCAGTCGCGGAGGTGATGACCAGGACACCGACCGCGGTGTTGGCCTTGTCGCGTCCCAGCCGGGCTTGGTAGGCCAGATCACCGCCGGGTTCGGCGCCGAGGTGGTCGACGATCTCCACTCGGGTCTGGGCGAGCTCGAGCGCGATGCAGCGCCGCGCGATGTCCTGCTCGCCGACACCGAACTCCTCGACCAGCTCAGCCATGCTCGGTGCCGGATTCCGCGCCCAGGCCAGGATCAGCCGCTCGTCGGTCCTGGCATCCCAATAGGGCTTGTTGGCGAAGGCGTGCGCGTCGCGGGCGAGGGGCTCCCAGTCGAAACCCGGCTCCGAAGCCATCTGCCGCAGCTTGCGCAGGGCCACCGCAGACGAATAGTTGTCCAGCAGCAGGAACTTCGCCCGCCCGCGCAGGCCCTCGAGCGAGCGGCCCAGTTGTGCGGCGATCTCGCTATCGGGGACGGAGGTCGCCAACGCGGCGAACAACGCCTCGTAGTCGTCCCCGGTCCACAAACTGCCGCGCCGATCCTGTGCCCCCGTTGTCATGTAACGAATATGCCAGATACCGCTGACGCCAACAGGTTTCGTTCATTGCGATCACCACGGCAACAACGGCCCCGGATCCCCCGCCTGCAGACGAGGTCCGGGGCCGTGTTGCAACCGTCCACAACCGGGGTGCCGGGCTCGCCACATTCATAGACTGTCAACAGTTGAACTGTTAAACTGGCAATAGTTGTCGAGCTATCTCCGGAAGGACCGACCATCATGTCGATTCAGCCCCGCACCTCCCGCCGATCCGCTCCCGTTCTGCTGCGTCCAGCGTTGGCCATGCGCCACCGGGCCGGCCGCGTGATCGCGTTCCTGCTCCGCACACCCGCACTGCTGGCAGGCGTGTTCGTCGCCGCGGCCGCCCTGTACTTCTCGATGCTGCTGACCGTGGACCGCGCTCCCGCCGCCGCGCTGCCCACCACCCCCGCAAGCGCCGACTGCGCCATGTTCTGCACGGCCACCGAGGCCCCGAAGCGCGTCGACACCGCCGCGGCCTCCGACACGCGGGCCTGCTGGCTGTTCTGCGAACCCGCCCGGCACCTGGGCCTCCTGTAGCGCTCGCCGAGACCCGGCTGGGCCAGGTGTGCACTTTCGACACGCCGAACGCGGGCCTCACCATCACGACACGTTCACGGCACACGAAGTGCCCTCCACGACAGGGAAAAAACTCATGCTGATCATCAACGGAACCCGCCCGAAAATGTCGGGTGCGGAACGGGCTGTACTCGACTGGCTCCAAGCCAGCGGCATCCCCGGTGTCGCGATCTCGGGAAGCCACATTCCCGACCGCAGCGGCCGCGACAGCCAGGAAGTCGACCTGGTGCTACTCACCCCCGACACGCTGGTGTGCATCGAGGTCAAGGGCATCCTCAAGCGCGGTGTGAACGGCACTTTGTCCTGCCACGTGAACCCTCGCTGGTCCTTGCCCGGCATCGACGGCGACCCCGTGCACGTCCGCGACGGTGACACCAACCCGCTCAACCAGCTCGCCGACGCCATGTTCAACCTCAAGGGCGTCGTCTCCCGCTGCGGTCTCGACGTGTTCGTGCCGGGCCTGGTCCTGGTGGAGCCGTTCGGCGGCCGGATTACCCTCGACAAAGGGTCGGTGCCGATGCCGGCGGGCCGCGACGTCCTGCTCGGTGGCGATGACACCGCACTGAGCGGGTGGCTGGATACCGCCGCCCGTCAGCACCCGCAGGGCTGGACCGTCGAGCGCGCCCACACCCTTCTTTCCGCGCTGGACCAGGCCGACGCTGTCACCCGCGACGACTTGGCCGCCGAAGGATTTCCCAACCCCACCCCGGCCGCGGGCGCCGACGATGACGGGGTGGTCGTGCCGCTGCGACCCACCGCCGTCATCCCCCAGGCGCCGACCGGAGCCACGACACCGCCCCGGACCACCGCGCCCACAGCCGACCGCGGCGACCTCGGCCGCAGCCCTGAGGAACAGATCCACCCCAGGACAGCGATGCTGGCCTCAACCGCCGCGAGCCGAGCTGCCGCCCGCAACCATCGGATCCGCAACGCCGTTCTCATCGGCGCGGCAACGTGCCTGCTCAGCGGCGGTGTCGGCGTGCTGAGCCACGTCTCCGCCTCGCAGCCCTCCGACGAACCCACCAGCAGCGAGCCCGCCCCGCCACCCGCCGCCGACGCTCCGGTCCCGCCGGCACCCGCCGCGCCGCAACCGCCCCCACCGGCCCCCAAGCCCAGCCGCGGAGTGCTGTTCCCGATGGACAAGACCTGCTTCCCCTTCCAAACCGATTGCGTGCGCTGACCAGACACAACCTGAAAGAAAAAAGGAGAAAGAAACCCCCTATGAACCGCAACGACATTCGCCCAGCCGCTGTCGGCCTCGCCGCGGGTGCGGTCATGTTCGCCGGGCTGATCGCGTGGATCGAGATCGACCCGTGGAACAGCATGGCCGAACGGGTCGCCCGTCACCGCCTGTCTCCAGCCGAACGCGCTGAGATCGAACGAATCGAGGCTGCACGCGACGAACGAAGCCGCGAATACGCCGCCAAGACCAAGCAGGACCAGGAAAGCCAGCGCCTCCAGGTGCAGGACGGATTCAGCCCGGAGCTGCTGAAGACGCCAGGATCGGTCACCTCGTCGCAGGAGCTGTCTGTGGAGGACCTGGTGGCCGAGATCGAGTACGCCGAGGAGGCTCGCTACCAGTACCCGATCAGCGGGCTCTGGTTCCGGCACTGTGACGCCTTGGCCCAGGAGTTCATGGAGCGGCGCAACAACTGGGAGACCCGCTCCAAGCTTCCACGCGTCGAGCGGCTGCGCCTCGATATCGCCGCCGACCGTGTCCGCACCGCCCGCTCACGGCCGGTCGTGATCCAGACGCCGCCGCAAGACTGACCGACAGAGCAGAGACCGGCCACGGGGAATGTGGCCGGTCTCCGCGAGTGATGGTCGCACACACGGCCAGAAAACGAATCGAGCCCCACCCATCAACGACGGGTCGGGGTGCCAACGACGTCCCCGGTCCCGCATCCGATCAAAGAGAGAAGCGCACCATGACAACCTTTCTCAACATCGCCTACGAACTGCTCATCGCCCCCGATGACCCCGCCACCAGCGCGGACGATCTCATCGGAGTCGGCTTCCACTACGCCGGCACCTGGTCGGTGATCTACCTCAGCCGCGGCCACCACCCCGGCACCGCGTACAACCCCGCCACCGACCGCGCAATATCCACGCACGCGATGGAATGCGGCGGGAATTTCGTGGTCCACATGCACACCGAGGACCGCGCCGCGATCGGGCACGCACACGCGGCACTGGCACCCTGGTACGCCGCCGAACGCGAGCGGGGCCAGATGCCCGATGTGGTGGCGTTCGAGATGGAAGAGCACCTGGACGTACTTGCTCACTGGGCGGCGGGCGGCAAATGGGAAGTGGTGATTCCGCGGATCGGCGCACCAACCCTGCAGGTGCGGGACTTCCCCACCCCGGCCGCTGCCTGGACCGCCGCCGAATCCGGGCGCGTGTGGGACCTGGCCGGAATCGACCCCGAAGAATGGGATCTCAGCCTGCACGACCTGTATATCTGCTCGACTCCGCTCGATGTTCATTCCCGGCCTTCGAAATCACGCTAACCCGCCGTGTTTGGCCGCTAGATCAAGCTGATCTTCACGACGCGACATCTCACATCGATGACTCCGCCCTATGCGGACCGATCGGTCGGATATAGTCGAACATGTGTTCGACAATGTGCCGCCGGTGGCGTTGGCTGATCTCCCCCGAGATCAGCAACTTGCGGCGCTGCGAAGCCGCATAGCGGCCATCCCGGGCCGGGTTGGCGCAAGCCAGCCATCGCCGTCCTCTGCTGGCTCGCCCGCTGCAGTGATCCCGGTAGCGGGCGGCCTGGGGGAGGCACTGCCGGAAGGTGGGTTGCCGCGCGGCGGTGTGGTCGCCTGCACCGGCCGTAGCACGCCGTTGCTCGGCCTGCTGGCGGCCGTCACCGCCGCCGGTGAATGGGTCGCCGTCATCGGACAGCCGCAGCTGGGGTTGTTGGCCTTCACCGAGATGAACGGTGACCTCACCCGGCTGGCTCACATCCCCGATCTGAAGGGCGAGGACCCGCTCACGATCGCAGCCGTTCTACTCGACGGCGTCGACGTCGTTGTCTTGGACGTCGCCGGGGGCGCACCGCCGAGCCGGATGCGCGCCGTGCTCGCCCGGCTGCGCAGCCACGAGGGCGTCCTCGTCGTCACCGGTCCAGGATGGGCGCGCCCGGATCTCGAAATACAATGCGAACTCACTGGATACGACGGTCTGGGCCGGGGGCGTGGACGGCTACGGGCGATGACGTTCGACATCCAAGTCACCAGCCGTGCGATGCGGCGGCCGCGCACCACCCGCGTCCAGCTCGCCGGGGCCGGCGCCCAGCGGTGCAGCTGGACGCGTCAGACCCCGTTCGCCACCGCGGGGCCTGCGGTGCCGACGTCGATCGCGCGAACCGGGTGAGTGTGTGATGAACGACGATCGCTATGCCGCCATCCGCATGCTGCAACCGCCCCGGCCGGTCCGCCTTGATCCGCGGCGAGCATGGGTGATGCCAGCCCGCGAGCCGGAGCGCGTCATGCCGGTGACGCTGGGAGAGAAGGCATTCTCTTTCGATCTGCGCCTCGGGGAAGAGTGGATCCCGGCTATCGCCTACCGATGGGCGCGGTTCAATATTGGGACCACTCCCATATGGTTTGCCGAGATCGAGGTCCAAGTCATGACCAAGAACGGCGTCAGTGGAACCAGTCTGCGTCAGTGGGTCCCTTTTGACGCTGTCCAACCGGCCTGATCATCGCCGGGAATCTGCGGACGAGTCTCCCGTGGTTATTGGTGGAACTGGCCGATGCCGGCTTCGACGAGTCGCCGGAGGATGCGTTCGACGGATGCGACATCGCGGCCGGTGATCGCGGCCAGCTCGTCGACCGGCCAGGGCCCGTCGCCGTGCAGCTGGACTGCGTGGTGGATCGCGCGGAACGTTTCCAGGTCGTAGGCCTCCTCGGCGAGTGATCCGAGTTCGGCGGTCGTCTGGTCCAGCCACTGGGCCGTGGGGTCATCGCTGCTGAGCAGCATCCGCTCGCACTCTGCCAGCGACAGCGCGCTGGCAAAGTGTTCGGCGATCTTGCGGATCACAACGTCCCGCTCGGCGTCGTCCATGACATCTCCAGCCTAGGCCGCAACACCCTCACGCCGACATGCCCTGCTGCGAACTCAGCAGCTTGAACACGTGCGCTCGTTCGGCAGCGAGATCAACCGGCTCACCGGCCACGGTGTCGAGCAGTTGCTGCAGCGGCCAGCAGTGCAGCATCCCGTAGCGGGCGGAGTAGAGGGCGATCGTGTGGATCCGGAAGGTGTCGGTGGTGTCGAACACCGCGTAGCCGATCACCTGGTAGATGTCGGCCAGCGACAGCGAGTCCGCGCGACCGGACTTCTTGGCGGTACCCAGCCGGGTCTTCAGCTCGAGCAGCACGCCGTCGACGATGATGTCGGCGTCGGCGCCGCAGAAACGGGACGCGGCGAACGTCGGCCCCAACGCCACCGCCGACATCGGCGGAGACAGCAGCTCGCCGAGCTCGGTGAGCGCCAGCATGTACAGCGACCTCACCTGCGTGAGCGCATCCTCCGGCGCCAGCGCGAGCAGTGTGTCTGCGGTGAACCGGCCACTTCGGATGGGATCGGCCAACGGGGAGGTGGGAAAAGCATAGGGATTGCGGTACAGCTCTGTGCACAGTGCCAGCGCCCAGCTTGCGCGGATGACAGTCGATAACGTGCTTTCCGACAGTGGCCGATGCGCCGCCGCCCCGGCCAGCCGCGCCACCTCGAGGACTTCGCCGATGTACTCCGGCCTGCCGGAGATCGCCGGGGACGCGGCAGCGATCTGCGGCCGGTAGTCGGCATCGAACGTGAACCGCAGGAGGAAGTCGAACGCGGCACCCAGCGTTCCCGGATTCGCGGTGGCGCCGTCGACCAGCAGCGTCCCCGCCGATGCCCGGTAATCGGCCTGGACGGGCTTGATGTGTGGAAAGCGCCGATCGAAGTACTGACGCAGCGGGCAGTACTTGTCGGCGATCGCAGCGGTCAAACTCGAATATTGGTAGCTCACATGCATAACTGTGGCATGCCTTGCCGACATGGTCTGGCGGGCGACAAGGGTAGGGGTATATGCGTCCCAGGCCAGCCCAGTGCCCAGCGTGCAGCTGAGCCACGGTTCGCCGCCAATCCGGCTGCGTCACATCCGACGGTCGGCGTCGGTGGCTGCTGATCTAATTTCTGGTGTGGACAACAGTGATGTCTTGGCGAACACCAGCATGGTGTGGTTCTCCCTGCTCAACCTCGATGACCGGGTGGCCTTGCTCGCCGAACCCGGCATGCCGCTTCCGCGATCGTTGGCGGACAACCTCAGGCGGATGGATCCCAGCTACGTCGTAGGAGAAGCGGTCTGGACTGCGAACCACACGGGCAACGCCGCAGAACAGTTGCTGCCAAGCCTGCAAGGTGTCCTGGCCACCTACCGCGAGCTCCTGCTCAAATGGTGGAAAACGCTGTCCGCCGATGACCAGTCCGTGTTCATCGAGCACCGGGACGAGGCGGTGCCCGCACAGTATCTGCCGATCGCCCAGAATGCTGTCGGTGGTGCGCTCGTCGGGAACGTGGCCGGCGAGCCCATCGACATGGAACAGCCCTTCTCGATCTCACCGATCGCCCGCGTGTTTCTGGAGTGGAAGGCCCGCGAGCGGAACTCCTGACCGCGAACCGCGAACGTTCACCACACCGCAGGCCCAGCCCTTCGGCCAACGACCGAGCCACGAAGGCGGGCACCGAGCGCTGTTCGATGTGCACCCGTCAGCACCTGCTCCGGATGACACCACCCCTGACCGGATTCGCCAGCACATTAATTTTCCCCGGAATAATATTCCCGACCTGACTAATGGCCGGATACTTCTCAGCCAAGGTGACAACTACATGGGGACGACACCCAGCACAGTCCACTACGAGCTATACATAGGCATCGACCTCATGGCCGGAGAGGCGGTGAGCCTGGCTATCACAGGCCTCACCTACCCCCGGATCGGTGAGGAGCTGGTACTGGACGGCGCCCGCGGGGAAAACCTGACCCTGACCGTCACCGAGGTCGATCACTACTTCGGCATCGCGGACTCGACCGAACATGCTCGCGTTGTCGTCTCCACCGTAGCGACGCCCAACAGCGCCGCACTGGCACGCCGGCTACTGGACCGCGACATCCTCGATGAATGGGCCAGCCACTTCCCGCTCGTCGAACCCATCCACTACGGGCCGCCTCTGGCACCCGACGGATCCCTCTGACTGCGTGGATTTCGACGAATCGATCCGCGCTGGTCAAGCGTCGGCTGGTTGTGGCTGGGTGGGATGATGTTCCAGCCCTATCGAGCACCGAGATGAAGGAAGTTCTGTGACGCGTCCCCACGAAGGAGAACCGGAGTCGGTGCGTGGCTCTGGCTATTTCGACAAGTCGATGGAGACTCTCGGCGGCCCACACCCAGTCATCGTGGAACAGCAACAGCAGGTACCGCCGAACGAACCGCCACCCACGAGTGCCGCGGCCTGGGGCGACATCGACGAGTAGCTCATGACGCCGAGCACTTGGCTGACCGTCATCGCGTTCTTCCTCTTCGTCGCTCCTGGTCTTCTATTCGATCAACTGAGCGCACAGAGGAAGGTCAAGCGCAGGGAATCGACCTTCACCGAAATCAGCCGGGTGGCCGGGGTATCGACAATCTGCAGTGGTGTGGCATTTCTACTGTTCGCGGTTTTCGGAGCCGTGTGCACCTGGCGGAAGTGGAAACTGCTGCCGGTCCCCTCGGCAATGATCAAGCAGGGCAGCAACTACGTCGCCGACAACCTCACCAAGGTCGCGATCTCATCCGCTGTCTTCGTCGCGCTGTCGCTCCTGGCTGCCTGGCTGCTGTTCGAGTTTGTCCATCACGGCAACAAGGCCAAGGTCTACTACGATTCCGCCTGGCGGCTGATGATGCGAGAACACGCCCCCGAATCTGCGTCGGTACACGTGCGCGCAACGCTTTCCGATGGCACAGTTTGGTTCGGCCGTGTACACGACTATTCGCCAGACTTGGAAGCAGCCGACCGTGAACTGGTCCTGCAACCACCAATCGCCGTCAAACCGAAGTCCGACAGCGGCGGCCCCAGAACCCTTGTGCCCTTCCCGGCCAAATGGGCGTATGTGGCCCTTCCCGGATCGGAAATCCGAACACTGGCAGTGTCCTACGGGCCGCCGGATCCTGTCCCCGACAGCCCACCAGAGGGCACCTCGAACCCTGACGAGAGCACTCCAGGGCCCGGTGGTGCCTAGGCTTGCGTAATCAGGCTGAACCGGTACCGTTCCCGACTGCTCGTCATCGCTAGTGCAGGACCATCGCTCGACAGGATCGGTCGGTCTTCTCGAGTAGGTTTCGACACATGATTCATGAAGCGAACACCGACGAGGAGCGTCAGGAGGTCCTCGATTTCTTCCTCGAAACCTTCGACATTGCGCCGAATGCGGTGCCGATGACCAACGTTGATGACCTGTACGCACCGATCGTGCTGCAATACCGCGACGGAGCCGGCCAGCTTCAGGGCGGCGCGCTCACATGCCGAGCACAGGTCGCCGTAGGTTCGGTGGTCGCGAAGAAGTACGGTGCCCCATTTCCGCACCAGGACGACTACATCAATGTGCTCGACAGGCACAGTGAGCTCGATCTGATCAAAGTCGCGCCAGACGCACGAGGCCAAGGCATCGGATCGCAGATGCTGGCCTACCTTGAGAAGCAGTTGCGTTCGCGTGGAGTGCGTGTGTGGTTCGGAAACGTGACCCAAGACCTGGACATCGAGCGACTGCGCGGCTTCTACACCTCACACCAGTTCACTGTTCTGGATCCTGGGCAACCGTTGCCGCCGTTCTTCGGCCGGAGATGGGTGCCGCCGAACACGATGCCGCCTGCATTCTTCTTCTACAAGAAGTTGACTAACGGCACGTCCTAGGGGCGCGGCGAGCGGCGTCCTCGCTCTGATGGCGCGGTTGCAGCAAGGAATGGCGCACCATCGGCTAGCTACTCTCGAACGCGGTAGCGCCGCTGGCTTCGGGCCGGGCAAGTCGTCATGACACCCGGAGGCCCGCATGGCCGTTCCATCTGAGCAATTTCCCCACGCTGAAGAGGCTTTCGCCGGGCTGTGGGTCATCAGACACAGACGCCGCAAGAGCGTTTCCCCAGATCAGGTAAGGCTGCACCCCAGTTTTCTACCGTCCGCGGCATGGATAACGATGTACCCGAACAGGATCCGATCCGCCCCGCACGACGCTGGGAGACGATCAAGGCCAAGACGCTGGCCGCCATTGTTGCGCCGGTCGTTGCGCAGCTCACTGCAAACGGGATCTGGGAGTTGGGCACATGGCTGATCGAACTGTGCCAGCGATGATGACTCTCTGCACCTACTGCACGGAGCTCAGAAGCCCAAGCCGGAGCCGGTGCCTGAGGATGGCCCCTGCGAGGGAATGTCGCGGTAGGCACCGGGATCCCAGGTGCGTGTGGCCCTGGTCTTGCGGTGCGGAGCCTTCTTTGCCGCGGTCGGCGCTTCCGGCTGTGCGGGACGCTCAAGGCGATCGAGTTCCGCCCGGGCGCGGTCTTCGAGGTCCCGCTCCGGACCGGCCTGCTCGGTGCGGCGCTGTTGTTCGTCGAGTGCGGCGTCGAGCTCATCGCCGCTCTTGTCAGCCTGGGCGATCGCTTCGGCGCGTTGTGTCGCGTACTTGCGGTCGGTGGCGGCTGCGGTGTCGAGCTCGGCGGCTTGGCGGCGGGGATCGTCTGCTTCGGCGAGGAACTGCCTCCATCGGTATTTCGGCTCGGTTATTTTCCGCCGGGCGGCATCGACAGCGTCTTGCACGGGCTTCTGGATTTCGTCGTGGGCTTCCAGCTGCTTCTCCAGCTCCGCGATCCGCCGAGTGGCCTTGCGGATGGCGAAGCGCCGCAACTGGTTGGTGTTGTGAAGGTTCTGCCGCTCGGTCATCAGCGCGACTCCGATCTCGCGGCGTTGTTTCTCCAGCTCGTCGAGTTCGGTGATCAGTTCTTGCGCGTGGCGAATGTCGTCGGCTTGATCGGTGCGGCGCTGCTGCCTCTTCCGGACCTCGGCGGCGGCTTGGCCGGTTTTGTCGCCGATCAGCACGGGCTTGGTGCGGTCGCTCATCACCTGGCTGCGCAGCTGCTCGACATGCCGCGCCAACTGACTGTCGGTCATCCGCCGCAGCTTGTTGCCGCGCAGTTCATCGAGGACCGCGCCGAACGCGCTGGTCTTGTCGTCGCTGTGTTCGTCTAGTTCAGGCGCTAGACGCCACCGCAGCGCGGCGGCGGGCTGCTCGACCGGCAACGCCCGCTCGTCGACCGCAGCCCGCACCGCGGCGGGTACGTCCACGTCGGTTCCGGCCGCCCGCGACAGCTCGGCGGCGAGCGTCGGCCAGTACGGGTCGGTGGTGATCTTCGGATCCAGGCTGTCGGCCAGGGGTTTCCAGCGGCGCACGTCGTAGGTCTGGTCGCCGAGCACGGCGGCCGCGCGCCGGTCGAGATCCAGCTGCACACCCCGGGCGGTGGACTCACGCACGGCCGGGCCGGTGCGCCGGCGGTCGTTGTCGGCGATTCCGCGCGCGGCCCGCCACACCGCGAGCTCTCCGAGCAGCTGCGCGTCGGCGCCGACCAGCGGACGCGCCCACATCGGCGCCGTCTTCTCCGTCCAGGACCGCGCCTGCTGCGCGACCTCCGCGGCCAGCGCCTGCACCTGTACCTCGCGCGCGGCCAACGCAGCCCCGTACTCCGGATCGCCGCGCAGCCCGGGAGGCACGGTCGGCAGCCACGGCAGCGGCCCGCGCTCGGCCCGGTCGCCGATGCGCCAGTGCAGCACCGCTGCCCGGTCGAGCGCGGTGTCGAGCTCCCGGCCGGCCACCGCCTCGGTCAGGACCGCCACCGGATCGTCGCCCTGGGCGGCGCGCAGCGAAAGGTGTTGGCGCAGTGTCGGATAGGCGGGTTCGTCGGTGAGGCCGGGGACCAGGCGCTCGGCGGCCGCGTCGATGTCCGCGCGCGCCCGGGCGCCGAACAGGTGCTCGGCCACCACGCCGATCGAGTCCGTGTATGCGCCGGCCGCGGCCCGCAACCGGCGGCTCGGATCCTCGGCTTCTCGTTGCGCGGTGCTCGCCGAGACCTGCCCGCCGCGCCGGTTCAACACCTCGGTGAGCACGTCGAGGTAGGTCGGTGGGTGCGCCGCGTCGATCGTGTAGGCCGCGGGCCCCGCCGGATCCAGGCCGGTCTCGACATAGACGTGGTTCGCGGAGCGGCCGCGCGTGAGCATGACGTACGCCTGGCCGCGGTGCGCGCGCCGGGTCAGCAGGCCGTGGCAGGTGTCGACGGTCAGGCCCTGGCTCGAGTCAATGGTGCTCGCATACCCCAGCTGCACGTTCTCCCGGACGTAGTCGGCATCCAGCGTGGCCAGCCGCCCGGAGGTGGTGTGCGCGGCGGTGATCCGG
Organism: Nocardia sp. NPDC051911; assembly: GCF_040681035.1. Lineage (NCBI taxonomy): Bacteria > Bacillati > Actinomycetota > Actinomycetes > Mycobacteriales > Nocardiaceae > Nocardia > Nocardia sp. NPDC051911. The sequence continues at coordinate 5,295 of NZ_JBFAXY010000043.1, read as the reverse complement.
CCGTCCGGGTGCACCTCCCGCACGATCCACCGGTAGCTGTTGCGCACGAAGTCGGTCGAGGAGATACGCACCGCATAGTTGTTGCGGCGGGTGACGATCATGTCGCCGACGCCAGCGGCCAGGCCGTCGCTGAGCACCACCTCCCGCGCGCCCTCCGGCAGGGGAGTGCGCGACAGCCGCCGCGCGCGGGCCCGCGCGTTCAGCTCGGTCACCAGCTCCCGGGTCGGGGCGAGCAGCAGCGAGTCCAGGCCCGCGGCGCTGTCGGCAGCCCACGCGGCGAAGGCCTGCTCGGTCACCGATCCCAGCGTGCCGATGTGGATGCGGTCTCGGTCGGCGTAGAAGGCGAGGCCGGCTGGATCCCCGTCCCGCACCGCCAGCGACGCGGCGCGCTCGCCGGCATCGGCGAACCGCATCACCGTCGTCAAGCTCAGCGCGTCGCTGGTGTGTGCGATGTCGCGCATAACCCCGCCCGCCGCCACGGACGCCAGCTGCTGGTCGTCGCCGATCGCCCGGACAGAAGCGCCGCGCCGCAGCAGGAACGCCACGGCCGCATCCAGATTGGCGGTCGAGGCCTTCGCCGCCTCATCGAGGATGACCAGCGTGCGCTCGTTGATGCCGTGCATCCACTCCGGCGCGTCCAGGACGCCGGTGTCCAGCTCGGCGGCCATCGTGACCAGCAGGTCGATCGTCACCGCGCTCACGCTCGCCTCTTCCTCGAGCACCGCCGCCGCGGCCGAGGTCGGCGCGATCCCGATCACCGAGCCGCCCTCGGCTCGCCACGCCCGCACCAACACCTGCATCGCCGTGGTCTTGCCGGTCCCGGCAGGGGCGATCGCCACCTGCAGCCGCGCCCCGGAAGTCGCGAACGCCCGCACGAGGGCCCGCTGACCGGGATTGAGCCGCTTGCCCTGGTTGTTGGCCGCGTACTCGACCTCGGCGACCTCGACGGCGGCCGCGGAGATGGCGTGCCCGCCGTACTGGGTACTCGCCTCGATTAGCCGCTGCTCGGCCGCCAGCACCTCAGGGGAGGTGTACAGCGTGGATCCGGCGGTCACGTACACGCTCGTGCCGTCGCGGCGAGCCAGCACACCCGGCGCTGCGATGGTGTCGTGCACACCACGCGGGATCGAGATCGGCTCCGACAGCGCGGCATCCACGATGCGATCGGCAATCTCATCCAGCAGTGCTACATCGATCCGCCGGCCACGTAGCTGTCGCTCCGCCTCCGCCCGCACATGATGGATCCGCCACGTCGCCCGCGCCCGGGAGACCGTCGCGATCACCCGCCGCGCGGTGGCATCCACCCAGACGTCGTCGACGACCTCCGGCACGCGCGCGCCATTGTGCTCGCGCGCCAGGACATGCGCCAGCATCGCCTCGAGCCGCTGCTCGCCCAGCAGCCCCACCGCCTCGGCCCACCATGCTGCCCGCTGCTCGATCAGCGCCCGCGGCGCGTGCTTGCGCGCCCGGGTCGCGATCGTGGCCGTCCCCGCCATCCGCAGCACCTCTTTCGGCATCGGCTCGCGCCGATGGCGGGCCTGGAATGCGCTGCTCTCGGCACCGACCTGGGCGGTGATCTCGTTGTTGCGCTTGGACCACAGCTCGTTGAGCTCGGCAGCCACACCGACGATCTCTCGCACCGGTCGCTTGCCCGCGACCCGGCCGGGCCGTTCGGCGAACTCCAGCCCGCCCAGCGCTTCGCTCAGGTACGCCTCCAGCCTGGTGTTGTAGACCTCGGAGGCAGCCACGTTGTGGAGATAGAGCTGATTGCTGTCGATCGCCCGCCACTCGCCGTCCAGGGTGCGGACCTTCGCCGAGACGACGACGTGGGTGTGCAGATCGGGGTCGCCAGCGCGGGAATCCCGGTGGGTGTAGGCGGCCGCGATGATCCCCTCGGTCTCGACTTGGCGCACACCGCCGTTGCCCAGCCGGGTGAACAGGGCGTGCTTCTCCAGGTACGCCAGCGCGTCCCTGATTGCGGCATGGTGGGCCGCCTCGATCTTCTCGGCGATCCCGCGCGGTGCGATCGCCCACAGCGTGGACACCGACTTCGCGGGCGAAAACGTCAGATCGACCGCCGCCAGAGCCGTTCTCGGCGGCCGCAGATTCCGGGCGATCCACCCCGACAACTCGGTGTCGGTCTTTGGCGCCCGCTCGTGCTCCGCGGTGAACATCCGCAACGCGACCTCAGTGCGGATGCGCTCGAGCACCTCCTCCGGCACCTTCGCAGCGCGCGGATTGCCCTGCTCGATGTTCCAGGCCTCGACCGCGACTGCGCACTCGCGCCGGAAATCCGGCCGCTCGCGGTACCGGTAGAACGGCCGCCCCAGCCGGGTCAGCTCACGGATCACCCACGGCTGCGTCACGCCGTCAGCCTTCAACCGGGCGGTGATCGCCGCGGCATCTGGATGCCGACCCTCACCGAACAACGCGGCCATCTGCTCCTCGGTGATGGCGTCCCCGGCCTCGATCCCGTCGAACGCGACCAGCCCGGACCCGATCCACCGACCCGGCGCCTCGCCCTTCGCCTCGTAGTAATCCGCCAACGTGGCGCGGCCTCGGTCGTCGCCATCGGCCACAGCAATGCAGCGGGCGTAGTACAGATACCCGTCGCCCGCTGCCAGCTTGTGCAGCGTCATGACCACACAATCCAAGGTACGCAAACGCTTAGCAGCAATGAATGTATGAGGTTTACGCGGTTATTGCTGAGTGGTGATGTGGGTAGGCATATTTCGGGCTATAGGCGGATTGTTGCAGGTGATGGGTGGCTTCCAGTGAGGATGGTGAACGGACAGCAAGTGTGTGAAGGGTAGTGGCAGCACACCGGTGTATTCACTTGGCATTCAAGGCCATCGCCGCCCAGCCGCGCCGTGCCCAGGAATCGCCCTGCCGCCCCGACTCTCACGCACACAGCAAAAGCCCGCGCGCAGGAGGCTGTACGAAACTCCTCGACCGGGCGGTGGTGTATGGAGGTAGGGGGCCGACCGCACCAGGCGAGGACAGCACAAGGCCCGGACCGCTGAATGCGCGTCCGGGCCTTTGCGTGTGGTCACTCGTGAGGGGGCGAACCCTTTTTCCTCGCAGTAGCTCGAGATGCGCGAACTCGGCACGCGCCTGAGCACGTCTTGCGAGGTCGGCCGGTGGCGGGCTGCACGATATCCTTGCCGCACACCGAGCAATGATTGCTCGAAGTCGCCGAAGCTGGGGAAGAAATAGGCATTGGCGTCGCTGGTATCGCGACGTCGGGGGAAGAAATGGGCACGGCAGCGAGTGCGCGCAAAGCAGCTCGCTGAGCTGGCCGCCGCTGTCTGCTCTCGGCGGTGCGTTCAGGGGTGCTGTGCGCCGTTCTGACAGGATGAACCTGCTCAACCGCCCCTGATAGCACCCCAGCTGGATCCGGCATGGGAGCGGGCTCTGCAGGCACGCTGTCGGACTGCTGCGCCTCCCAGGTGATCTCCAGCCACATCGCACCGCCCTTGCCTTTCTCGGCGCGGTGGATGATCGGCTCGGGCTTGGCCATGAACTCGGGAGTGTCATCTGGCACCAGGCCGCACCCGAGCTGGGCAGGGATCAGCCGCGGTTTCTTCTTGGGGTCCTTTGGCCGCGACAGCCGCGCGGGCCGACCGTCTGTGAGCGCGTCGTAGGCCGGCTTGGCAGTGTCGACCAAGTTGTCCGTGTCCCGCCGCCGATTGTCTCTCGGGCGGTAGTGCAGCGTCACCGTGACGTGGTCAAGGCCGCGCGGCAGGCCCGCCGCTGTCGCCCGCTCGTAGACCTCCTGGCGGACAGCTGCGATCTTCGCGGCGCGGGCGAACATGGCGCCACGCGTCGCGCGCCGCTGGTTCAGCGTGAGAGGCGGTGCTGTCCAAGGCAATTCGACAATCGCAGAACCCGCGCCGATGTCGGCCCGCGCCGCCGCTGCTGGGTTGTTCACCACGTCCAAGCCCTTTCTTGAAATCAGCCCTGAGCACGCGGGGCGGTCGGGGAAGAATCCTTTTCTTCCCCTTGCATGGCATTGTGTGCCGCCACAGTGGCATTTTTCAGCATTGCGCTGTAGTAGTCGGTTACCTCTGTGAGTCGCGTCCGGTACCGCTCGTCATCCTCGTCGCGGCGCTGACGCTCCTTTTCCAGGTTGGCTATGAGCTGATCCACCTGCTTCCGCAGATGCATGGCCTCATCTTCCGCGTGCTTCCGTGCCCGCTGAGCAGCCTGGACCTCCTCATGAGCAACCCGCGTGTCCTCGGCTGCTTTCTGGGCAATTGCGGCGGACTCAGCGGCAATCCGATCCGCCCGCTTCCTCTGCTCCTCTGCCTCTCTCAGCGCCTCGTCACGCTCCGCTACGGCAGCAGCAATCGCCTCGGCGGCCTCATCCCGAGCGGCCTGAATCGCGTCCGCCGCCGTCTGCTGGGCCTCGGCAACAGCCTGATCGGCCTCCGACTTCGCAGCCGCTGCCGCAGCTTTCGCCTCGTCGCGCTCAACCGCCATCCGACGGCGCTCCTCGGCGTGCTTGTCGGCGAGCTTCCGGCGCTCCTGCGCCAACTCCTCTGCGACCTTGCGTTGCGCGTTCGCGTGGACCAGCTCCTCCTCTGAAGCGGTCACAATCTGGATGATCTCGCGCTCGGCTGCCCCGGCTGCCCCGGCTGCCCCGATTACTGCGCGGGCTTCCGGAGCGATCTTCTCGGCGGCCTGGGCGATCTTCTCGGCGGCGTCCGCGAACTGCTCGACGAGCGCGGCGAACTGCTCACGAGCCTCGGTCACCGGACGGTCGGACTCTTCGCTGACCGACTCTGCGGCGTGCGATGTAACGGAAGTGGATGTAACGAAAGTATCGGCCGCAGGCTCAGCGGGCTCGGAAGAAATGGGCTCTACGACGCGTGAAGGGGCGGGGGCCTCCTGCTTCGGCGCGAGGTGGATAGCCGGTGCCGCGTTGAATCCGTGCAGCTCACGCGCCTTTGCGGCATTCTTCCCGTCGTGCTTTACCGGAATCCCATTCTTTCCCGTGACCACCTGGCCGCAGTACTTCGGGCGGCGACCGTGGAGGGACTTCGCGTAGACCGGATTTCCGCACAGATTGCCCGCGTCATCCATCACGAACTCGCAGGTCCCGACCTGCTCACCAACAGGCACACGGGGGCCGCGCTCAGTCTCGATCATCACGTCGCCTTTCGTTTCGTTTCTCCGTCTGGTACCCTCTCATCCTACAGGAAAAATACCCAGGAAGTCAAGAAAGAAAGGAAAGAAAATGAAAAAAGAAGTTAAAGAACAAACAGTTTGTTCTTTAACTTCTTTTTTCATTTT